>NZ_CP090974.1:3453946-3773341 GCF_021513195.1 Shewanella sp. OMA3-2
TTTAGTCATTCGCAGTCCTATTGTGTCCAATACGCATTTTAACCCACTTGCTTTTATTAATACTCAATCAAGTAAAGATCCGCTTGATTCTATTAATCAACAAAATACGGTTTACAGCCAAAGTATGGCAAAACCTATTTATAACAGTAAACAAGAACAAGTTATTGGCTATATCGCAATATTAATCAATAAAGAAAATGCGTTACTAGAGCAACATAGAGCTGCCATTGCCGCGTTTATTATTGTCCTGATTGGCGTGCAGTTTAACCTATTTTTCACCTTTCGCTTAGTGAAACACGTCAACCATCCTATTACCGAAATGGTCAGGGTTGTGGCAAAAATTCGTGAAGGTAAACTCGACACCCGTTTAGATGGTAATTTAATTGGTGAATTAGATTTACTTAAACGAGGCATTAATGCCATGGCAGGATCCTTGTCTGAATACCATGACGAGATGCAACAAAATATTGATCAGGCAACCTCGGATTTACGAGAAACCTTAGAGCAGATTGAAATTCAAAACGTTGAATTAGATTTAGCCAAAAAGCGTGCATTAGAAGCCAGTCGCATTAAATCTGAGTTTTTAGCCAATATGTCGCACGAACTGCGTACCCCGCTCAACGGGGTGATAGGGTTTTCAAGACAGTTAATTAAAACACCGTTACATTCAAGTCAGCTCGATTACATTAAAACCATTGAGCGTAGCGCCAGTAATTTATTAGGCATCATCAATGACATTCTTGATTTCTCTAAACTTGAAGCCGGTAAAATGGTGTTTGAAAAAATGCCTTTTGCGTTACGTGAAACCTTAGCTGATACCTTAAGCCTTATCGCCGGAAGTGCGCGTGAGAAAGGCCTAGAACTTGTTATTGATATTGATTCTAATGTGCCTGAAAGCGTTAGCGGTGATGCAATGCGTGTGAATCAAATTATTACCAATCTGGTTGGCAACGCAATCAAATTTACTGACCAAGGTAGCGTAATGCTAAAAATCACCCTTGTGGGCACTAATGAAGATACTGTGACCCTTCGATGTGAAGTCATCGACACAGGTATTGGCATTGATGAAGGACAGCAGGAATATTTATTCCAAGCTTTTGGCCAGGCAGATTCGTCGATATCTCGCCGTTTTGGCGGAACAGGTTTAGGCTTAGTGATAACCAAACGCCTCATTAATCAGATGGGCGGCCAAATTGGATTTACTTCAAGCCCAGATAAAGGGTCAAACTTTTGGTTTATTTTACCCCTAAGCACCAGTCAGTTTGACATAGGTGAAGTATTACCAATGGATGTGCTGCAGGGCAAATCTATTCTATTATTTGAACCAAGAGAGCTCACACGTGGCACCTTGAATAAACGCCTAGAATCATGGCATTTAAAACTGACCAGTGTGGGGCAGTTAGAACACCTCAATTCCATCCTTGGGCAAAACAATATTCACTTTGATTATATCTTAACAAGCTGTCATGGCTTTGATAGCCCGGAGCAAATCAGCTCACAACTACAAGAGATGAAAAATCATACGCAATGTCTGATTTTACTGCACGACTGTATAGACCAAGACATCATTAGTTATCACTTGAAACCCAATACCGATTTACTGCTGAGCGTGCCTATCAATGATATGGAGTTAGCCAGGCATTTAATTTACCCACCGACGCCCAAAGCTTTACAGCAGTTGCAGCCTGTCGCGTCTGTCACTGATAGTGAGCGTTTGAATGTGTCAGTGTTAGCCGTAGATGACAATATGGCCAACTTGAAGCTGATTGATACTTTATTACAAGAGTTAGTTGTCAATGTCACCACAGCTAAAAATGGCCAAGAAGCAATTAAGCTGGCAAGAAGTAAAAGCTTTGAATTAATCTTTATGGACATTCAAATGCCGGGGATGGATGGCATAACAGCAACCAAGCGTATACGTCATGAATCAATGAACCGCAATACGCCAATAATTGCCGTTACAGCCCATGCTATTGCAGAAGAAAGAGAAAATATTTTAGCGGCAGGTATGGATGCCTTTCTACCCAAGCCCATCGATGAATCATCCTTAAAAAAAGTGATTAATCGCTGGGTAGCAAAACCTAAATTTACCCATTTTGAGCTTCATACCCTCAATTGGGAATTATGCTTAAGCCAAGCAAGCCAAAAACCAGACTTAGCACTTGAAATGCTACAGATGTTGGTAGACTCTATTCCCAGCACTATCGCCACCATTGAGTTAGCGCTGCAAGAGCAAGATCAATCGCAAATGTTACAAGCGGTTCATAAACTGCATGGTGCCAGCTGCTATTGTGGCGTACCAACAACGCAGAAGCTTTGCCAAGAAATAGAATTAGCATTGAAGCACAAAACCTCGACGAGTGAGCTAGAACCGGAAATACTTGAGTTACTTGATGAGCTAACTAAGGTAGAATCAGCGGCAACTCAAGTATTAGAACAGTTATCGATGGACATCACGCATGACTCATAAACCTGGATTTTTTCAACGTTTAAAAGCGTTATCTTTACCCCAAAAACAATTATTTGCGATCGCTTTATGCCAGCGTATGTTACCTAATTATCAACTATTTTCAGAGGTATGCGAATTTGGCCAACCTGCCGTTCTATCAACGGCCCTGGACTTATTATGGCAAAGCCAGTACGACAAAAAAAACAAATACAATGTCGATGTACATTTACAAAAATTAGAAGAAAACACTCCTGACCCAAGCGAATTTGAAGCTTATGGTGTTTATCCTGCAATGGATGCTGTAGTAGCAATTTCAACATTAATGAGTGCGATTGCAGATAAAATTGAAGATGACATTATCAATATCAGCAAGCTATCTTCCAGTACTGTGGCGAACTATGTTGAAGCCCTGAGTGATGATGATTTGATGGATGAAGCATTAGATGACTTTGTATTTGCCCATCCTGTGATGATAGAAGAAAAAGAGCTACAAAATATGTTATTAGATATTATTGAAGCAAACCCAGATATTCATCCAGACTTAGTTAAAGGTTTACGAAAAGATATTATCGACGCGGGTGTGTCCAACATCGGCATTAGTCTCTAGGGCCTGATACTGATATCGTTAAAAACATTCAAAAGCCTGATATTCTTCAGGCTTTTATCGTAATATCTTCAGTAAATTTAAACACGTCAATAAGTTTAAGCACGCCAGAATGTTAAGCCTAAAACTCAATAAATAAGCACTTGTTTAACTTTAGCCTAATTGCATCATCGTATTAAAACGCAGTAAAGTGAGCTTATTATTATTTTGCTAAGGAATTGCGAGGGATGTCCAGTATTCTTACCCCGCTTATCGCTGTGTTTATTATTATGTTACTCGGCGGCATTGTTCAAAAATTAAGATTTCTACCTGCAGATACCAATCTTATTCTCAATCAGTTTGTTTATTATATTGCCTTTCCAGCCATTTTATTGATTGTACTCGCCGAAACGCGCATTGAAGATATTATGCAATGGGGCTTTATTGGTGGATTTAGTTTAGCAATGGTCACCACCTATGCACTCGTCATAGCGGTATCCTTATGGCGTAAACCTAAGCAGCAAGCAATTGCCGCTATGCGCGCATTAAATGCCACCTTTGGCAATACTGCCTTCATTGGTATTCCATTACTCAGCTTACTATTTCCGGGTAACAAAATCGCATTAGTGGCCGCAGCAATAACTAGCTTGCTGTCTGTCATCATGTTCGCCTTTGCATTAGTCTCCATTGAACTGGCCAGCCGTAACAAACAGTCTACCGATCATGCCGTTATCATTATGGCCAATGCACTATTTAAAAACCCGATAGTTCTCGGTAGCGTTATAGGGATCAGCTTATCAGCATTACATATCACCGTACCTGAAAGCCTATCATTAGTGCTGCACCAAATAGGCAGTACCTCTAGTCCCTGTGCACTATTCGCTATAGGAATGGTTCTTGCCAAAGCGTTTCAGCATCAATCTTTTGCAAACATGTTCAGCTCTAGCCTGATTGCAGAAATAAGTTTAATCAACTTACTTAAATTAATTATTCAACCTTTTATTGCCTTTGGATTGCTGAAACTGTTTAACGTAGAGCATGAACTACTGACAATGGGAGTGCTTTTAGCTGCTTTGCCTACGGCAGCAAGTGTCTATTTATTGGCAGAGCGATACCAAGTTAATGCCAATATCTGCGCGCAAAGTATTTTATATGGCACATTAATTACCTTTGTAAGCTTGCCTATAATAGAAACACTATTAAAATCTACTGCTTAATGATCATCCGACTGTCGATGATATAATGGTCAATGATAATTTTACCTCAACCACTTTACTGTATAAAAAATCAGTATATACTGTTTATTAATACAGTGGTTTAGTTTTAGTTACAGGACATCATTATGCTTTGCCAACTCAGTATCAACAATTTTGCGATAGTACGTTTTTTAGAACTTGATTTTAAAGCCGGCATGACCACCATCACGGGTGAAACGGGTGCGGGTAAATCTATTGCTATTGATGCGTTAGGTTTATGTTTAGGTAACCGCAGCGATGCCAATACCGTGAGACCTGGAGCCAGTAAAACCGAAGTAAGCGCTCGCTTTACCTTACATGATGTGCCACAAGCTAAGCGCTGGTTAGAAGATAATGACCTTGATAATGAAGATGACTGCATTTTACGCCGCACCATTAACAGTGATGGTCGCTCACGCGCTTATATTAATGGCAACCCAGTCCCGATTGCGCAACTTAAAAGCATAGGACAATTGCTAATAGGTATTCATGGTCAACATGCTCACCATGCAATGCTAAAAAGTGAGCATCAACTTACGCTACTAGACAGCTATGCTAATCATAAGCTGTTAATTGATACTGTACATGCCAGTTACCAACGTCATAAACAGATCGAAAATGAGCTAAAAATGCTCGAACATGCGCAACATGAGCGTATATCGCGTAAACAGTTACTCCAATATCAAGTTGAAGAGTTAGATGAGTTTAATTTAGCAGATGGTGAGTTTGTTGAAATAGAACAAGAACATAAGCGTCTTGCTAATGGCACCGAATTGATAGAAACCTGCCAAGCCAGTTTAGACCTACTGACTGAAGGTGAAGAATTCAACATAGAATCACTGCTAAATAAAGTGATTCATTTAGCTGATAATTTACAAAATGTAGATGAAAAGTTCGCCCCCGTAGCCAGCATGCTTAATGAAGCATTAATTCAGATCCAAGAAAGCACAGTTGAAATAGAAGACTACCTTAGTCGTTTAGAGCTAGATCCTGAACACTTTATCTATTTAGAAAAGCGTTTAACAACGGCCATGCAACTTTCACGCAAGCATCATGTCAGTGCTGAAGACTTATTCGCGCACCATGCTCAACTGAAAGCTGAACTTGTTAGCCTGTCTGATGATGAAACTAAGTTAGATGAAATTAAACAAGCTTTAGATTTTAGCCGTGATGCCTATTTAGCACATGCACAAAAACTCAGTCAAAGCCGTGCTCGCTATGCTAAAGAGTTAGATAAATTAGTTACCCGCTCAATCCACGAATTAAACATGCCAAAAGGCCAATTTAATATTGCGGTAAACTTTAACCCAGAAATGAGTAACAGTTTAGGTTGTGATCAAGTAGAGTTTTTAGTTAGCACCAACCCTGGCCAGCCACTACAACCGATTGCTAAAGTGGCTTCAGGTGGCGAGTTGTCTCGCATAGGATTAGGCATACAAGTTATTACCGCCAAAAAAGTCTCTACCCCCACATTAATATTTGACGAGGTCGATGTTGGTATTTCAGGACCGACTGCGGCTGTTGTTGGCAGAATGCTGAGAAGCCTAGGGGATTCAACCCAAGTATTTTGTGTTACCCATTTACCGCAAGTAGCTGGAAATGGCCATCAGCATATGTTTGTCAACAAGTTCAACAAAGGTGGACAAACTGAGACGACCATGCAAAGTTTAGATAAAGAGCAACGCATAAACGAACTAGCGCGTTTATTAGGGGGTGATATTATCACTGAGAACACCCTCGCAAATGCCAGAGAGTTGTTGCAATAATGTAATATAAAATTCTAGTATGGTCGTTAAATAAAGATAAATAAAATCAAGGATAAGAATGTTTAAGTCGATACTTAAAATAGCCATTTATAGTGTAGTTTCAATAACATTAGTGATGGCGCTTACCTTTGCTGTTTTATTCTATATTAATATTGAAGACCGCTATTTATCGGTAAACACTCAACAACTAGAAAAATGGGCGCAACTTGAATCTGTCGATGAAAGTCAAAATGCTTTTATATTAGCGCAACAAATAGTCGGCACCCAGCAAGCTCCTATAATACTGCCTTTGTCAGACGCTGAGCACGTATCGCTGCAGCATTACCAACAAGCCTGCCATAAAGAACCGGTTGAAAATTGTCAGGCTTTTATAACAAGTAACTTATTAGAAATTAAGTCTATGCTGATAAGTCATGTTGATTTAATTAACCAATACCAACAAATCATCACGCAGCCTTTGTGGCAAGAAAATCTAGCTAACTCAACAGATAGACAGTTACTTAATTTCACTAACTTATTTAATATTCAGATGCTTGCCGAGCTGAATGTTCTCGTGAACTCAAGCACTCGCCGCCCTGGTATTATTAATGACTTTATCGATGCAGACTATCGTTTTTGGAACACTGTTTTCCATTCATCAAGCTACCTTGTTACCTTTTCTCTAGCCGGCAGTAAAATGCAAAGTAACTTAGCCTGGGGAGTGAAAATGCTTAGTTTAGAATCAAGCCTTAACGGTACTTACCCTGCAGCTTGGCAACTTAGCAGTAAGCTATCAGAACAAAGTATCCAGAGAGTGTTTGCGGGGAATTTGTTTTTGGCAAAGCAATGATGGTTGAAATGCTTGATAATCCCTATCCATTATCTGATATTAACTATTATAAGCAATGGCTTGTCAGTCATTTTTTCAAGCTAAATGACAGCATCAACATGAATGCGGAAAGATTGATGAATCAATATCAAAAAGTCATCGCAAACCAAATAAATAACAAAATAGTGAAAGATTCAATACATGAGTTAACAGCAAAGGATGATCAAAATGAGCAAAAATTTGCATATTGTGACCTTGATTCAACTATAAAAAAACTTTGGGCGATGAAATATAACCCTATAGGTAAAATGCTCAGCTGTTTGAATATGGGTGTGGATAAGTACTTTGACCAATCTGAGAAAATTACACGGCTACAACAAAAATCAATACGGCTTAGCACTGAAAGCACACACTCGCTAAGATAGCATTATCCGAAAAAGTAAACGCATGCCTGCAAACACAAAAAGGCAAAAACACCCGCCAGTACATCATCAATCATAATACCAAAGCCACCATGTACTTTGGCATCTAGCCACCTAATAGGCCAGGGTTTTAGGATGTCAAAGAACCGGAAAAAACCAAAACCGACTAACAACCATACCCAACCTGTAGGGGCGGCTATTAAGGTTATCAATAAACCTGCGACTTCATCCCACACAATTGCGCCGTGATCATGCACTTGCATATCTCTGGCTGCTTTATCGCAAATATAAATACCCAGCAGCACACTTATTAATGTCAAAGCTAAATATACTGGCAGGCTTAAGTGGCTCATCAATAAATATAAAGGGATAGCCGCAATAGTGCCAAAGGTGCCAGGCGCTTTAGCTGCTAAACCACTTCCAAAACCCAATGCAAGAAAGTGAATAGGATTAGATAGACGTAAACGTTTCAGTGCTGGGTCTTGTGAGAGTAACTTCATTAAAAATGCTCGAAACCTTTAAACTCTGGCGTGAAAGGTTGACCGTCTAAAGTGAATTTAATTTTATCACCAGAACAAATTTGGCCAACGTTAACAAACTTAACCCCCGCATGAATTAAGGCGGTGTCTATTGCCCCACGCTGCGACTCAGGTACAGTAAATAACAGTTCATAGTCTTCACCTCCGGTTAAGGCATAGGCTAAAGCTTGCTCTGCCGTCACACTATTTTTTAATGAGCTAGATAATGGTATTGCATTAGCATTAATCGTTGCACCCACATTGGATGCTTTAAGAATATGAGAAAGATCTGAGACTAAGCCGTCAGATAAATCAATCGCGCTAGTCGCAAGACCACGTAATGCTTGCCCTGCTAGCACCCTTGGGGTGGGATAATAATGGCGGTTCAGTAGGTATTCTTTGTACTCTGGCTTAACAGTCTGAACACCACGCAGCATATCGAGTCCAAGCGCTGAGTCGCCTAAAGTTCCGGTCACATATATCCAGTCACCCACTTTTGCACCACTGCGTTTTAGCGATTTACCTTTAGGGATCTGCCCATTAATGGTCAGATTTATACAACGGGGTCCACGGGTGGTATCGCCGCCGACTAAAGCAACGTTATAATAGTCTGCGATTTCAAATAACCCATTACTAAAATCAGTAAGCCACTGAGCATCAACATCAGGTAAAGATAGCGCTAAAGTCATCCAGGCAGGTTCTGCTCCCATAGCGGCTAAATCAGACAGATTCACTGCCAGTGATTTATAGCCAAGAGCATGTGCAGGCATATCAGCAAGAAAATGTACCCCTTCAACTAAGGTATCGCATGAAATAGCAATAACCTTACCCTCTGCAGGCTGTACCAGAGCACAATCATCGCCAATACCTAAGATGACATCACGGCGCTTCTGGCCACGGTTTTTAAAAAACTGTTCAATAAGTTGGAATTCTTTCACGCTAGCACTGGTCGGAAAACCCGCCCACCTTATGTTTAAGCATGTTAATACAAATAAAAACGGTATCCGAAGATACCGTTTCTAGGGTTACTTATTTCTCACGATTTTATCCAACAAACCGTTGACGAACTTGTGACTGTCATCAGCACCAAAGGCTTTAGCAAGTTCGATACCTTCGTTGATGGCTACCTTAAAAGGAACATCTTTTTTGAAAGTCAGCTCAAATGTTGCTAAGCGTACTATGGCTTTTTCAACTGGCGATACTTCACTAAAATCACGGTCTAAGTGTGGTTTTAATAATTCATCTATCTGAGCGACTTTAGCTGTAACACCCGCTAAAAGTTCACGAAAATAAGCAACATCAACACCATCTAAACTTTGTTCGGTTAAAAACTCATGTTCAACATCAGCAACATTGTTGCCTGTTAGCTGCCATGAATAAATTGCTTGAACGGCTAAACGGCGTGCCTTACGGCGCTCTGAAGGCTTCATTAAATTTCCTACTATACCAACTGTTTTTCTAACTCTTGAAGCACGTTAACCATCTCCAGCAGGCTTAATGCAGCTTCGCCACCTTTATTGCCCGCTTTTGTACCTGAGCGCTCAATGGCTTGCTCAATGGTATCTGTTGTTAACACACCAAAAGAAACGGGGATGTCGTACTCTAATGCTACTTGAGCAAGTCCCTTATTACATTCACCGGCAACCATATCAAAATGAGGTGTACCACCGCGGATCACAGCACCAAGTGAGATAATGCCATCAAATTTTCCACTTGCAGCAACTCGACGAGCAGCCAGTGGTAATTCCACAGCGCCAGGCACACGCACAACTGTAATGTTATCATCTGCAACCTGACCAAAACGTTTTAAAGTATCTAGTGCGCCGCTAAGCAGACTTTCAACAACAAAGCTATTGAAACGCGATACAACGATCGCCACTTTGGCATTTTTCGCTTCGATATTACCTTGAACTATGTTCATTTTTATCTTACCTAATTTAGCTAAAGCACCCAGCCTGGGCGAAAGAGGCGGTATGATAACACAGCCGACCACTCTGAGCGCAATGCAATTATTGAAAATGTTAAATTGAATTTATTAACAATTTATTCCGAAATATATTCAGTCACTTCCAAGCCGAAACCCGACAAAGAATGATACTGCTTAGGCGAACTCAACAAACGCATAGTGGTGACACCAAGGCTTGATAAAATTTGTGAGCCTACACCAACACGACGTGACGTACCTTGCCACAAAGCAGGAGCCATAGCTTGACCATTGTCTTCGGCCTCAAATGACTTAACCTTAGCCAATATACTGCTGGTGTGTTCTTGATTACCAAGCAATACCAATACACCACCGTCATCTGCAATTCGCTCCATGGCTTTTTCAAGCGGCCAGCTGCGTTTTTGATCGCGTTCTGAATGCAGTAAATCATTAAAGGTATTCTGCAAATGCACCCGCACCAATGTATTAGCGTTAATATCACCCTTAATCAAGGCGTAATGAAGTTGGTTATCGATAGTGTCTCTAAATGTCACCATATCAAACTCACCAAAGCGGGTAGGCAGTTTACATTTTGCTTCACGTACAACTGTGGTTTCTTTGTTATTACGATACTCAATTAAATCGGCAATAGTGCCCATTTTTATGCCATGTTTCTCACTAAAAATTTCTAAATCAGGACAGCGAGCCATAGTGCCATCTTCATTTAAAATCTCAACAATCACACCTGAAGGTTCAAAACCAGCAAGACGGGCTAAATCACATCCAGCTTCAGTATGGCCAGCACGGATCAGCACCCCGCCATCTTGGGCCATCAAAGGGAATATATGCCCTGGCTGAACTAAATCGGATGCTTTGGCATTTTTAGCCACTGCAGCTTTAACTGTTACCGCTCTGTCGTGGGCAGAAATACCTGTGGTAACACCTTCAGCCGCTTCAATAGACACGGTAAAATTAGTTGAAAACTGGGCGTTATTATTGGTCACCATTAAAGGTAAATTTAATTGCTGACAACGCGCTTTTGTCATAGTTTGACAAATTAAGCCACGACCGAAAGTGGCCATAAAATTGATTGCCTCCGGCGTCACACAATCGGCGGCCATGATTAAATCACCTTCATTTTCACGGTCTTCGTCATCCATCAAGATAACCATTTTACCAAGACGGATGTCTTCGATGATTTCTTCTATACTGTGTAAAGCCATGTAGGGACCTTTATTTGTTATTTAGGGTGATTAGTTATGCTCTACTCAACATGCCGAAAAGTAGTACATTGGTCAGAATGTTGTTTTATAAGGCTTAGTGGTAATGATAAAACTCTAGGCACTTATTAATCACATTCTACGGGTTACTT
Source organism: Shewanella sp. OMA3-2 (assembly GCF_021513195.1). Taxonomy (NCBI): domain Bacteria; kingdom Pseudomonadati; phylum Pseudomonadota; class Gammaproteobacteria; order Alteromonadales; family Shewanellaceae; genus Shewanella; species Shewanella sp. OMA3-2. Next base: position 3,465,024 of record NZ_CP090974.1, read on the forward strand.
CATAAATCCAGCACTGGCTAACATCGACAAGGTGACGCCAGATTTAGGTTGCTGTTCATCTTGTGGTTGCATTAATCTTTCAAGATACCGAGCTATTAAGTCAACTTCAATATTAACGCTAGCACCGGCTTTTAATTCGGTTAACGTCGTTTCACTTGCTGTGTGCGGCACAATAGTCAACCTAAACTGATTACCTTTGACCTCATTAACGGTCAAGCTCACACCATCTATGGTGATTGAGCCTTTATGGGCAATATATTTAGCTAAATCAGCAGGAGCTGACAACCAAAACTCAATCGCTTGTCCACGGTACTGACGCCCATCGACTTTAGCGACACCGTCAACATGGCCGCTAACCATATGGCCACCTAAACGCGTTGTTGCTGTAACCGCCTTTTCTAAGTTAACTTTTTGGCCAACCTGATAGTGAGCGAACCCCGTTAAGGTAACAGTTTCTGCAGAAACATCGGCAACATAGCCATCGGCTAAGCATTGGACTACAGTCAAGCAAACGCCGTTTGTGGCAATGCTGTCACCTAATTTTACATCAGATAAATCAAGTTTACCGCTAGCCACAGTTAAGCGGATATCGTTACCTTTACGCTCAATTTTGCGCAAAGTGCCTAGGGCTTCAATAATGCCTGTAAACATAGTGAGTCACTTTTCCTATTTATGCCCATCTGAATTGAACATTAATGATGAGGTATTCTAGCTGAAACCAAATACAAATCGTGTGTCTTGGCCAACATTTCGTTTATCTTTTAAGACTATTTTAGGAATTTGATCCATTGATTGATAATCCGCTAAGGTCAACATGTTGCGCCCTTCACTGCCTAACAATTTTGGGGCTTGATACACAACAAGCTCATCGACCAAATGATGTTCAATAAAACTGCCCGAAAGTGTCGCACCGGCTTCAATCATCACAGAGTTACAACTTTCGCCCAAATATTTCAATACGGTGTCCAGACAAACTCGCCCTGCACTATTTGCATTTACTTGCAGTAAACTAACATGCTTAGGAAAAAGTGCTTGTACCGCATCAGAATAACCACAAGTTGACACCAATAAAATCGGCGTTTCAATACTGAATAAGGTAAATTCAGCGGTTAATCGGGCTTGGGAATCTAATACAACCCTTAGTGGCTGATGTAGAGATGTGGGTAAAAGTGAATTTTTCAAGCTACCAAGCTCGTTATAACGCACATTTAAGCTAGGGTTATCTGCAATAATGGTTTCAACGCCTGTGATTAATGCACTATGACGGGCACGCATTCGTTGCACATCTTGTCGAGCGGCAGGGCCGGTAATCCATTTAGATACACCATTAGACAGCGCTGTTTTGCCATCTAAACTGGCAGCAACTTTAACCGTCACCCAAGGTAAACCGGTTTTCATCCGCTTCATAAAGCCTGGGTTTAACTCCAATGCTTCAGCTTCTAATAACCCGACGTCGACGTGAATACCTGCATCTTGCAACATCGCAATGCCGTTATCAGCCACTTGAGGATTAGCATCTTTCACCGCAATAACGACTCTAGCAACTTGAGCATTAATTAACCCTAAGGCGCAAGGCGGAGTACGCCCATAATGACTACAAGGCTCTAACGTGACATAGGCTGTCGCGCCAAGGGTAGAATGCCCTTTTTTAGCGGCATCAGCTAACGCATTGACCTCAGCATGCCCTTGCCCCGCAATCTGATGATAACCTTCACCAATAATAACTGAGTCTTGAACAAGTACGCAGCCAACTGATGGATTGGGGCGAGTGGTATAAAGACCTTTTCGCGCCAGCTGGATCGCTCGACTCATCATTTGGGTATCAAATACACTAAAACTAGTCATAAAAGTTTACTCAAGTCGTAGGAAAATTATTTTTGCAATTTGGCAATCGCTTCACCAAATTGAGACACATCCTCAAAGGCGCGATAAACAGAGGCAAAGCGAATATAAGCTACTTTATCTAGGCTCATTAATTGATCCATCATTAAGTTACCTATCATCTCTGAGTTAATTTCACGTTCGCCTGTTGCACGTAATGTCGACTTGATTTTTGTAATTGCTTGTTCGATTTCATCCATAGAAACCGGACGTTTTTCAACTGCGCGTAACATACCACCGCGGAGTTTTTCTTCATCAAAAGGTTGGCGGCTGCCATCACGTTTAATCACCCTAGGCATGACTAGCTCTGCGCCTTCAAAGGTTGTAAAACGTTCATGGCATTCAGTGCATTCGCGGCGACGGCGCACCTGGTGGCCATCGGCCACTAAGCGTGAATCGATAACTTTAGTGTCTGTCGCGCTACAAAAAGGACAATGCATTGAACCTCCGTAAAATAAAATGGCCGCTAAAATTAGCGGCCATAAAGTTTATCCTATTTACTCATCAAGGTTAAGCTAACCTTTAAGGCTGGCGCTACCGATGAAAAAGGATGTTCCGCAAACTGGAGTTATCCGTAAACAGGGAACTTAGCACATAAGGCCAACACTTGACCTTTTACGCTATCAATCACAGTTTGGTTTTGTGCGTCATCTAAAATGTCACAAATCCAACCCGTTAATTGCTTCGCTTCAGCTTCTTTAAAGCCACGACGAGTAATCGCTGGCGTACCAATACGAACACCTGAAGTCACAAATGGTGAACGTGGATCATCTGGTACCGAGTTTTTATTAACCGTGATATTGGCACTGCCTAAGGCTGCATCCGCTTCTTTACCGGTTAAATCGCGACCGATTAAATCAACAAGCATTAAGTGGTTTTCGGTACCGCCAGAAACAATTTTGTATCCACGCGCTAAAAATACTTCAACCATTGCTTTAGCGTTTTTAACAACTTGTTGTTGGTAAACTTTAAACTCAGGCTCTAGTGCTTCTTTAAACGCAACCGCTTTACCTGCAATAACATGCATTAATGGGCCGCCTTGGCCACCAGGAAATACCGCTGAGTTTAATTTTTTGTATAAGTCTTCGTCATCAGCTGCAGAGATAATGATACCGCCACGTGGGCCTGCTAATGTTTTATGGGTTGTTGAAGTAACAACATGGGCATGAGGCACTGGCGTTGGGTAAACACCTGCAGCGATAAGACCCGCTACGTGCGCCATATCGACAAAAAAGTATGCGCCAATTTTGTCCGCTATTTCACGCATTCTGGCCCAGTCGACAATACCAGAATAAGCAGAGAACCCTCCAATCATCATCTTAGGTTTATGCTCTACCGCTAAACGTTCCATTTCATCGTAATCGATTTTGCCCGACTCATCGATACCATAAGGAATGATGTTATATAATTTACCAGAAAAGTTTACTGGTGAACCGTGGGTTAAGTGACCACCATGCGCTAAGTTCATACCAAGTACAGTGTCACCCGGTTTTAAAAGCGCCATAAATACTGCACTGTTTGCTTGTGAACCTGAATGCGGCTGTACGTTGGCGTAAGTTGCACCAAATAATTCTTTAGCACGTTCAATAGCTAAGGTTTCAACAACATCAACATATTCACAACCGCCGTAGTAACGCTTACCAGGGTAGCCTTCAGCATACTTATTGGTTAACTGTGAACCTTGAGCTTCCATCACGCGTGGGCTAGTATAGTTTTCAGATGCAATTAACTCGATGTGCTCTTCTTGGCGACAAGTTTCATCTTCAATGGCTTTAAATAGTTCTGGATCGTAATCCGCTATATTCATCGCTTTCTTAAGCATGGTAACTCCAACGGTAGGTTTTATATTAGTAGGGTTGCGCGGTATTCTACTCTGCAAATGCAAACAATCCCAGCCTTTACGGCATGAATTAAGTTATTAAACAACAATAGATAATCTCATGCGAAACAGAAAATAACCTTAACTTACATGCGTTAACTATCGCCACCTTAAGATTTATGCCATTTTTTCACCCTACATAATCCATAAAACAGTCACTAAAAACACTGTTCTATTTTTACGACTAAAACGGCTTATATTACGCAGTAAACCACGACTACTAGGCGACTTTCTGTTTAGCCTAATTCTGACGGTTCTGAGCTAGTGCGCTACAAGATGATAAAAATCGACTTATTACAATTAAAATCCGATTTAAGTTCGATTAAGATTCCATTAGAATCATCCTATTCTGTGTTAATCAATGTTGGAACCTCATGGCTCAATTTGTATATAGCATGCTAAGAGTGGGCAAAATTGTCCCACCTAAAAAGCAGATTTTAAAAGATATCTCTTTAAGTTTTTTCCCTGGCGCAAAAATTGGCGTATTAGGCTTAAACGGTTCAGGTAAATCAACACTGCTGCGCATTATGGCTGGTCTTGATACTGAAATTGAAGGCGAAGCTCGCCCTATGCGGGCCTAAAAATTGGTTATTTGCCACAGGAACCAAAACTAAACTTAAACCAAACGGTTCGTGAAGCGATTGAAGAAGCGGTAAGCGAAGCTAAAAACGCACTAACTCGTTTAGATGAAGTTTATGCTTTATATGCTGAGCCTGATGCCGACTTTGATGCATTAGCCAAAGAGCAAGGCGAATTAGAAGCCATTATTCAAACCCACGATGCCCACAATCTAGACAATGTGTTAGAACGCGCGGCAAATGCATTACGTCTGCCCGATTGGGATGAGAAGATTGAAGTGTTATCGGGTGGTGAGCGTCGCCGAGTGGCGATTTGTCGCTTATTACTTGAAAAACCTGAAATGCTGTTACTTGACGAACCAACCAACCATTTAGATGCTGAATCAGTAGCTTGGCTTGAACACTTTTTACAAGAATACACTGGTACTGTGGTCGCTATTACCCATGACCGTTACTTCCTAGATAATGCAGCGGGTTGGATTTTAGAGCTTGACCGTGGTGAAGGTATTCCATGGGAAGGCAATTACTCTTCCTGGTTAGAGCAAAAAAATGATCGTCTTAAGCTAGAATCAGCAACTGAAAGCGCTCGTCAAAAGACCATAGCAAAAGAACTAGAATGGGTACGTCAAGGCGCTAAAGGCCGCCAATCTAAAGGCAAAGCACGTATGGCGCGTTTTGAAGAGTTGAACACCAACGACTACCAAAAACGTAATGAAACTAATGAGTTATTTATCCCTCCTGGACCACGTTTGGGTGACAAGGTCATAGAGGTTACCAACTTAACTAAATCCTATGGCGATCGGGTATTAATTGATGATTTAACCTTCACTGTGCCAAAAGGCGCAATCGTCGGTATTATCGGCGCCAACGGCGCGGGTAAATCAACCCTGTTTAAAATGATCTCTGGTACTGAACAACCTGACAGCGGCACAATTTCTGTGGGTGAATCAGTGCAAATAGCCTCAGTAGAGCAGTTCCGTGATTCAATGAATGATAAGAATACTGTGTGGCAGGAGATCTCTGGCGGTCAGGATATTATGAAAGTCGGCAATATGGAGATACCAAGCCGTGCGTATGTTGGTCGCTTTAACTTCCGCGGTGGAGATCAACAAAAAATTATCGGCACTTTATCAGGTGGTGAACGCAACCGTGTCCACCTATCTAAATTACTTCAAGCCGGTGGTAACGTATTACTACTCGATGAACCAACCAATGACTTAGATGTGGAAACTTTACGTGCACTAGAAGAGGCGTTATTAGAGTTCCCAGGTTGCGCCATGGTAATTTCCCATGACCGCTGGTTCTTAGATCGTATCGCAACCCATATTTTAGATTACCGTGATGAAGGTAAAGTTAACTTTTATGAAGGAAACTATACTGAATATTCTACTTGGCTAAAAAGTACTTATGGTGCTGATATTGTTGAGCCACATCGCTTAAAATATAAGCGTATGACAAAATAAAATCACCCAATTGACAACAGGGGCTTCGGCCCCTGTTTCATTATTGTCTAATGATCGTCAGATAAAGCATTAGGGCATTACGTCAAAAATTTGTCATTTATACTGAGTCCTCGCCATAATCTGTTTGTAAACCCCTAACAAGTTAAGTATTATCACTTAATTAATGGATTATTTTGTGCGTTGCTGATTTTTGTTAACAATTTCATTTTGCAGCGATTGTATAAGCTAATAGTTATTCAACGGAGATATCAGTGAGATACGGTTCAATTACCCTTGCGTTATTGTACTTATTTGCGAGCAACTCTTTTGCTGCATTAGAAGTCATCAACTCAGAAGAAAAAAGACGTCTAACTCAAATTGAAGATCAATTCGATATTGATGCACTATTAATTTCAGTTAATAACAAATTTACTCAACATAATAAGAAAGCCTTTGATATAGAAGAGCTGGTAGAGCAAATTGAAAGTGAAAAACAGTCATACGATTTGTTAATCACTGATTTACCTAAAAAAATACTTGCTAAAGACAATATGCCTCAGGTCTATAAACAGATTGAGTCAACGGTAAACAAAATTGACCAACTTGAAACTCGCTCAATTGAAGAATCTGCAGCTTTAGAAGCAGAAAATGCTGAAATTTTGGCAGAATATAACGCGATTAATACTAAGCGTACTGCACAAAGTAAACAGCTTTTTAAGTTGAAAACAGATATAACTAACCGTTTAATTGGCGATTTATCAAAATCAAGTAGTAGCCTTCCGGTAAATATTAATGGTTCAACTGAATGCTCTAAATACCAGTCAATTACTGATTGTTTAAAAGAATCTAAAAGCTTTATTTTAACTAACACCCGCAATGAATCACCATTTCTGAATGATAAAAGCGTGCTATTGTCGTACGAAGTAATGGATGCCAACATGAACATGAATGGTAACTTAAATTACACCGTAGCGATGAAATTTAAACCATCATATAACAACAAAATTGATCAACTACTTAATGAAAGATTAGGATTAAACTCTGCCATGATCACCTTGGTCAGCAATGTGCCTGCTGATTGGTTTGTTAATGGTGTTAAAATTGGTACTGGTAAAGAACTATTCCATGAAATTCCTCTAGGAAAGCATGGTATTTTAGCGTCATACCAATCAAAAGATAAATCCAGTGTTGAGAATATTGAAGGTAACGGCGTATTTAATTACACCTTTGACTTATCTGGTTCTGCTTTAACCAAAAGTAACAGCAAATCGTCTTCAGGTGTGACTGAGTCAGCTAAGGGTGAAATCAAGCAAAAACCTAAAGCTAAATATACCTTAATGGCTGATCAAAAAACCATTAAAGAAACCAAACAGCCAGAAGCGAAAAAATCACTATCTGAGCGCGGTTATGAGTATTTTATGGGTGTTACACCATCAAATAAAAAGCAAAACTTTGAATTTACCAATGAACCGGTAGAAAAGTAACTTACTCGATATTTGTTTAATGCTTAATCAAGCCATGCCACAGTGTATGGCTTTTTTTATGGCATTAATCACTGGATAATTGACTAGGGCCTGTGATTTTTCAGGGTTGTTTTTGCAGCGAATTGTTCGAATAAAAACGTTTTTAACTCGAACAAAATTCAACCAGCAAAGATCAACAGACCCCAGGTTAATATGGTAGCATTAACTATTAATATTTTATTAAACTCATGTGTCTAAGGTTGATTAATGTATAAAATTGCTGTGTTTGTTGATGTTCAAAATGTGTATTACACCTGCAAACAAGCGTTTGATCGCAGCTTTAATTACCGTGAATTATATAAACAATTAGCTGACAGGGGTGAGATTACCCATGCGATTGCTTATGCGATTGCCCCAAATGATGATGGTCAGGTCAAGTTTCAAGATGCGCTTAAATACATTGGTTTTACGGTTAAGACAAAACCCTACATACAACGCAGTGATGGCTCAGCTAAAGGTGATTGGGATGTAGGGATAACGATTGACATGCTTGAACTGTCCGCTGACGTTAATGAAGTTATTTTATTGTCAGGTGATGGTGATTTTGACTTGCTGATTAAAGCGATTAATCGTAAATATGACTGTTTAACCCATGTGATCAGTGTGCCGCGGTTAACGGCAAAGTCACTTACGGATCAATGTCAGCAGCATACCCCAATAGATTCTACACTGCTGCGTTAACCGATTGACTATCCAAGGCCTTTATTTAGCACTATGGCTGACTAAGGTTGGGTTGAGTAAATTATCGTGTACCGGGCAACGATGGCATACCTCATCAAGAAATGCCTGTTTTTGCTGTTCGTCTAAATCGGCATCAATCGTCGCCATTAAATCAATCTGTTTAAAACCAATTCGGTCATCCGTTGGCTGTCCAGACAGCCCTGCAGTATTTACCACTGCTTTAACTTGCATATCAAACTGACGAATATGAATTTTTTTATCACGCGCAACCATTTTGGCAATGGCAGAAATACACCCTGCAAGTGAGAATAAAAAAGTTTCTAATGGGTTTGCTCCTTCATTACCTGCTGTAGGTTGATCGATAATCAATGTGTGCTCACGAATTTGGGCGGTCACTTTCCAGCCTTCACCCATAGTGGTATTAACTTCAACAATTTTGTCCGCCATAGAAGCACCATCCATTAAAAAAATCAAATTACATTAGAAAAATCTTATGTAAAGAATTATACCTTTTATTATTGCTTAATGGCAATGGTTACTGAAAAAAGACATTACTCTATGCTGAATATATTGACTGAAAAATTGTTCAAAATCCTCTACACTGCCATCGTTTCATTTCGACTTACACGTTAACAATGCTGCGTTTTATATAAACAATAAAACGATTAGGAAAATCATGAACAAACCTACTAGCCACAACTCGCTTATTTGGAGTGATACCGCTCACTTTGCCGTACAAATTTACTATGAAGATACGGATTTTTCTGGTGTGGTTTATCACCCTAATTTTTTAAAGTACTTTGAACGCGCCCGTGAACACGTTATTGGGGCAAATATATTGCAACAACTTTGGAGTGAGCAAGGATTGGGGTTTGCCGTGTATAAAAGCGACATGATTTGCCATGACGGGGTGGAGTTTGCTGACATTATTGATGTTAGAACGCAATTTTGCTTTGAAAGTAAATATCGTACTATATGGAAACAAGAAATATGGCGGCCTAATGCCACTAAAGCTGCTGTCACCGCTAATATTGAAATGGTGTGTATGAATAAAAATCGACAGCTTGCGCCGATGACAACCGAGTTGATTACATTGCTTAATACAAATATTACTTAAGACAACTATTTTTTCATACGACTATGGCTTAATAAAATGGTGTCTTGATAAGACTATAATGGTTTGTTTGAGCGGTTATAATTTTATTAAGTTATCAGGGTTATGAGCAATATTAACGTTATGTCGCAAATTATTCATAAACCTGATATTGAGATAATTTTGGATAAGCGTAGGCAAACTCAGTAGCATCACAAGGCTTAGCAAAGTAATCGCCTTGAATACGATCAACACCAAATTCGGTTAATATCTGTAAAATACTGAGCGTTTCAACGCCTTCAACTGTCACATCAAACCCCAGTTCTTTAGCCAATGCAATGGTCATTTTTACAATACTTTGCGCTTGTTTTTCATGTTGAAAACCTTCCAAGAACGCTTTATCTATTTTGACTTCATTAACCGGTAAATGACGTAAATAAGCTAAAGACGAGTGACCAGTACCAAAATCATCAATAGCCACCTTTACCCCTATCGCTTGTAAAGCTTCAACGGTACTGATCACGTGCTCAACTGATTCCATCAAGGTGCTTTCAGTTATCTCAATCATCAAACATTCTGCAGGCACTAAATACCGTTGCAGTGTAGTAGTGATATTATTAACTAACTGTTCATTGTGTAAATCTGCACTGGATAAATTAATCGCAACTTTGACATTAATTCCTTGTTCACGCCATTTCGCTTGCTGAGACACCACTTGTTCTAATACCCAGTCACTGATCATACTGATCATACCGGTTTTCTCAGCTAAAGGAATAAACTCATTGGGGGAAACATCGCCTAATCCTTCATGACGCCAACGAACGAGCGCCTCCACTTCAGTACACTTACCGGCTTTAATATCCAACTTTGGCTGGTACACCATAAATAGTTGATTTTGCTTTAAATTTTTAGGAAGGCTATTTATAATTAATAACTCACGGTACTGTTTTTTATCATCATCTTTATCATAGTAAGCGATATTATTACGATGCAATTTAGATTTTTTTAACGCTAAATCTAAGCGGCGTAACATAATACTGACATCACCATGATGTGCCGCTACAGCTAACACACCTAACTGTACTGTAACACTAATAGGTTGTTGTTCAATTTCAAATGGCTGTTGCAGCTGCTGTTTTATTTCGATTAAATATTCATCGCTTACACTGTCGGGGAAAAATAACAAAAACTCATTACCATTCATCCGGGCAACAAACAGGGCTTTTTCCGGTAAACCTGTAACACGATGAGCAAAAGCCTTTAGCAAAGCGTCGCCAAAAACAAAGCCAAACAAGTCATTTACAAAGCGAAACTGTTTAATATCAATAAGCACAATCATGCCTTGTTTTATCGGCATACGACTGAGCATTTTACGCTTAAAACCCACTCGATTTGATAAACCGGTGAGCTTGTCGCGTTCAACGTTGAAGGGAATCGATTTCTGTAGATTGATTAACACTGTGATAAGTGAACTGAACACTTTAGGTACATTGCCAAAATCAACGGCCGAAATCATCTCTAGTTGGCGTTCTAAAGCGAACGTCAGATAGTGTAGATATCGTTTTAGGCGCCAACAATAAATGCCACCCACAACCAAGATGATGCAGAGTAAGGTGGCTAAAATGGACACACTAAATAGATATACTGTCTGAGTCATCAAATTGTTCTATTCACGTTATACCGGCACAAATAATCATTATTATTACTAACAGTCGTTAGTATCAATTATTCATAACTTTCTTTAATAGAATGATATAGATCAGTAAACGCATCACTGCCTAAATCCTCTGGTGTTACTGGTAATCCTCGTTCAGCAAACACATTAAGACGCTGTGCTAGCTCTTCACCGGCACGTAACTCTCCAGTATAAAAAGCGGCTGCGCGAATAAAGTCTAAATAGGTAACACGCTCTGAAAGATAATGTAAATCAGCCCATCGTTCAACTACTTCTGTTACTTCAGGCGCGAAGTCCCAACTTTTCAACACCGCTCGACCTATTGGCCCTTGCATTTTACGCACTAAGCCGCGGAGCTGATCGATACTGGCAAAAAACTCTGGATGTAATTCAGCTTCAGACAATACCGGTAATGCACCAATATTATGCACCAGTCCCGCTAAAGTAAGGGTTTCTCGATCTAATTTCTTACTTGGATTACGTTTATTATAAATCTCTAACATGGCACAAGCCGCTGCCGTCACTTCAATAGATGTGCTCCATACTTCATCCATAACTTCCCAGACCATTTCATTGGTCGAGATAAATAGCTGTTCCATTGCAACAGAAGTGGTAATTGATTTAATTTGAACCAAGCCAATACGATTTACTGCAGCGGTAATATTCTCGGCTTTATTGCCTCTTGAATATAATGCGCTATTAGCCACTTTAATGATCCGGGCAGAAATCGCCGCATCTTGACCAATAATATCACCCACTTGTTTCAAACTAGAGTCTGCACGGGCAACCACTTCTTGCACTCTCATAGCAACTTCAGGCAATGTTGGAAGGACTAATGAGTCGTCTTTTAATTTTTTTAATAAGCTGACTAATAGTTGATGTTCAGTAGACATGTTGTCTCCATCAAAAAAGGAAAATGGTTAAGAATAGAATTGTATACCGAATACAGGGCAATGTGCGAATTTAGCCAATCAAAATCATTACAATGTGATAACTTTAACTAACAAAATCATATTATCACCTCGGTACGAGTTTAATATACACCTATATCACTGCTGGTAAGCTTAAAAGGAGAGTTACCTCACATAACAGAGGGCCATGTTTGCTCCACTGTTATATCTTAAGTACGATTCGGCCCCCCACGATTGGTACATTAAAAATGCGAGATTGAGCGTAATTATGTTTAAACCTGAGTTATTGTCTCCTGCCGGTACCCTTAAAAATATGCGCTATGCCTTTGCTTATGGCGCAGATGCTGTCTACGCCGGCCAGCCTCGCTATAGTCTACGGGTGAGAAATAATGACTTTAAGATGGAAAACTTAGCCAGCGGTATTGAAGAAGCACATTCTCTTGGCAAGAAACTCTATGTAGTGAGTAATATTGCGCCCCACAATGCCAAATTAAAAACCTATATAAAAGATATGAAACCTGTGGTCACGATGAAGCCAGATGCACTGATTATGTCTGACCCTGGACTTATCATGATGGTACGTGAAGCATTTCCCGATCAAGTAGTTCATCTTTCAGTACAAGCTAATGCGATTAATTGGGCCTCGGTTAAGTTTTGGCAACAACAAGGTATTAAACGAGTTATTTTGTCTCGCGAATTATCACTCGATGAAATAGAAGAAATACGTCAACGCTGCCCTGATATTGAGTTGGAAGTCTTTGTTCATGGCGCATTATGTATGGCATATTCTGGCCGTTGTTTATTATCTGGCTATATTAATAAACGCGACCCAAACCAAGGTACTTGCACTAATAGCTGCCGCTGGAAGTATGATGCCCATGAAGCCAAGCAAGATGACAATGGTGATATCATAGCGCTGCAATCAAGCCCTTCAATTTATAATCCAAGGGATGCACAAATTGCGGTTCCAACCTTAGGCGCAGGTGCCCCAACCGATAAAATGTTTTTGTTAGAGGAGCCTGGTCGCCCAGGTGAGTTAATGCCAGCCTTTGAAGATGAGCACGGCACTTATATTATGAACTCCAAAGATTTGCGCGCAATTCAACATGTCGACCGACTGACTAAAATGGGCATAAACTCATTAAAAATTGAAGGGCGAACCAAGTCTTTCTATTATGTCGCGCGTACCGCACAATTATATCGCCAGGCAATTGAAGATGCTGCGGCAGGTAAGGACTTTAACCGCACACTGATGCATAATTTAGAAGGATTAGCTCATAGAGGCTATACTGAAGGCTTCTTGCGTCGTCATGTGCATGACGAATACCAAAATTATGAACATGGTTATTCTGTTAGCGATACCCAGCAATTTGTGGGCGAGCTTACCGGTAAACGTAATGCCGAAGGTCTAGCTGAAATAGAGGTTAAAAATAAGTTCTCTGTTGGTGATAGCGTAGAAATCATGACACCTCTGGGTAATATGAACCTAACCATTGGCCAGCTCGTTAATCGTAAAGGAGCACAAGTCGAAGCAGGATTAGGTTCAGGGCACTTTGTATTTCTAAAGCTGCCGCCAGAAGTGGGTACTGACAAAGCGATTTTAATGCGTAACTTGCCACAGGGTCAGAATACGCGTAACCCTCATCAACAAGGTTAAATTATTACAAGGTTAAACAATGGCTTTACTCATAGATGATAGCTGCATTAACTGTGACATGTGTGAACCTGAATGCCCAAATTCAGCGATTACTATGGGTGAAGAGATTTATGAGATAGATCCGCTATTATGCACCGAATGCGTAGGCCATTATGATAAGCCGACATGTATTTCTGTTTGCCCTATTGATTGCATCGCCATAGATCCAAATCATAAAGAGTCACAAAATGAGCTGCAGATGAAATATACCGCTATTATGGAGTTAACATAAAGTTGAGCCCAAATTGCTTAAAATAAGCACTGAGTAACGCTTGAAAACAATAAAGCGACAAAGTAATTTTAAACCAAAGCACTGCACTTAAATGCACATTATGCGATACCATTCAAACGACTAACTTTAATGCTCTGAACAAATACCACTGTCAGGTATTTGCTCTATTTCTTTTTGACTATTCTGAATGTTGCTATCGGCAGGGTCTAAGCTAAGGGCCTTTTCAATCATTTCCATAGCGCCTTGTTTACACCCAATTAAAGACAGACTATAAGCATAATTATTTAAATAAGAAGCCTGCTGCTTAGCGTGCTGTTTTGATAATTTTTCTGTAAAAACAAGTCCCTTTTTATACCAATAGTTAGCTTTGTTCTTATCAATGGTTAAATAATAATTTCCAAGTAAAAAATAACTTAGCCAATAGTCAGGCCATTGCCGGTCGCATTTTCCAAAGCCGCAATCCCGTAACGGCTTTGGCCAATACTCAGTAAATCTTGGGCGGCACTAATGTACACAAAAGGATCGAAATACACACTTGCCACATCAGTAGGTACCGCCGCCAGTAACCAATATTGACCGCGCTGCCAAGTTTGCTCAAACACCTTAAATTCGGCAATTCGGTTCTTATTGGTACCAGAATGCAAGATCACATGCTGCTTATCTAAATCGTAGCCCGTGACCACGGCGTAATGCCACATGGGATACCATGCAGTCGATAAGTTTTGTAGCACAATAACTGGAATATTCTCACTAACCAACGAAAGTAACTGTGTCAAATTACCAGACTCTGCATAAGCAAGCAGGCCTTGTTGACGTGCCGCTGCAACCATTTCAATTTGCAGACTTCCTTGTAAATCAGGAATAAAAAGTGAGGGGGCAATTTGTTGTGGCGTTTTACTCATCCCATAAAAATTAAATATTTCCGATAATGTGGTAGGACCACAAAAATAGTCCTCTTGAGCATAAAAAGGAACATCGACTATTTGATATTTAGGCGAGATAGCTGGCGGATTTGCTAGCAGTTGCAATGTTTGAGGTGTAACTGATGCACAGCCACTGATAAATAAACAAAAGCCAATCAAAAGAGTGGCTTTCATAAATATGCTATATATCAAAATATAAATAGCTCTGATATTTGAGAAAATGATTTAGTTTATTGGCCTAATAAAGGAAAACACATCGGTCACACCCACCAAGTCGAGTACCACTAATACGACTAATACAGTGACAACCACCCCGACTATACCCGCAGCAGCAGGCATTTCATTCATCTGGGTATTCAATTGGTTTAATTCCTGATCTGTCATACTGGCGATGCGCATTTCTGCATCGTCAATACTCACACCAAGCGCGACAAGTTTGTCTTGAACTTCAACGTTGTCCAGCATTTCTAGTACTTGTTGTTTGTTATAAATACTCTGCTGTTGAACTATAACCTGCTCAGAGGAAATAACACCAGCGTAAGTGCTTGAAATACAAGCCAAGTAGGTTAATATAATTGTGGCAACGACAAGAATTTTTTTCATTGGTTTTCCTTTAGTTGATAGAATGTAGACAATTTTTTAAAGAATAGAATGAATGTGAAGTGATCACAAGACATATCAAGTTTATGCCAAAATATAGAGCGCAATTATCTATCTGACAGTTCACTTTTAGCATTAGAGCGACCTAGATATACCTACATGAATAGCCAATACTGTCACTTTATTATCGCTTGTAAAGACCCCATATACGACTTGATAGCGGCTAGCTAATATACCTACCTTTATATGCAATACAGACCCAACATCACTGCCTGACTATGCCATATTTACGCATCCTAGCTCTCAATGTGCTGGGGTTGAGTCCAAGGATCAATGCCGCCCCTTTTTCACCTTCAATGCGCCACTTAGTTTGCTGCAAGACTTTGACGATATGCTCATATTCCAAATCACCTAACGCCTTGTTCAACGACTCTTCGCTTAGCGGCTGCTTATCGAAGCTTTCAAAGCGATCGAATATTTGCAGTGAATGCCCTTCGCTAAGTATCACTGCACGCTCAATGGCGCTCTCTAATTCTCGTACATTACCAGGCCAATTGTGCTGCTGCAAAGCGTGTAATGCCTCCTGGCTAATGATATCAATTTGCTTACCGATCTTCTTATTAAATTTAATCACAAAATGATTAACTAATAATGAGATATCTTCCTTTCGTTGCCTTAATGGCGGCAGAATTATTGGAAATACATTGAGCCGATAATAGAGATCTTCACGGAACTTACCTTTATGTACTTCTTCAAGAAGGTTACGGTTAGTGGCGGCTATAATTCTTACATCAACTTTAACAGTGCGCGGACTGCCCAAACGTTCAAACTCACCATGCTGGATAACTCTAAGTAATTTGGCTTGCATCTCAAGTGGCATCTCGCCGATTTCATCCAGGAATATAGTGCCACCATCGGCAAGCTCAAAACGGCCAATCTGTTTGCTATCAGACCCAGTGAAAGCTCCTCGCTCTCTGCCAAACAACTCACTTTCTATTAGCGTAGCGGGCAAGGTAGTACAATCTACTGTGATCAAAGGCCTCTTTTTGCGCGAACTGCGACTGTGAATGGCGCGGGCTACGACACCTTTACCAGTCCCTGTTTCGCCAAGTAATAGCACGGTCGCATCCATCGGGGCCACTTGCTCTACTTTCTGGAAAACCTGCGAAAGCAGTTTGCTATTGCCGATAATTTCGTCGAAGTTAAATTGCTGTGCGACTTCCTTTAGCAGATAAACGTTTTCAGCTTGTAGCTTATCTTTTAATTTTTTAATTTGCGTATAAGTCTCCCGCAAAGACGCTTCGGCTTTTTTGCGCTCCTCTATTTCCTGACAGAGTTGCAGATTGGTTTTTATTAACTCTGCAGTCCGCTGTTGCACTGTGTCTTCCAGAGTAATGTTATTCTCCCCCAATTGCTTGTACAGCAAACGCACTTCTAGCAGGTTATAAATGCGTGTTTTAACTTCAAGCAGATCAAAAGGCTTACTGATAAAATCCTTAGCACCAGCTTGTAGAGCCTTTAGTTTATGGTTGGGTTGTGCAGTAAGCACCAATACGGAAACATAATCGTTGCCATCATCCGCCTTAAGCGCGGCCATTACTTCAAAACCATCCATTTTGGGCATCTGTAAATCAAGTAAGATCAAGTCATAGTGGTTTTGCCGATTGAGCTCACACACCTTTTGAGGATCCATTGTTGTAGTTATTTGACTATAACCACTATCAAGCAGCAGTTGTTCAAGCAAAATGACATTGGGTTCTTGATCATCAACAATGAGAATCTTAGCGTTAAGAATATCGATAGCAGTGATTGCCATTATTTTATTTCCTTATCCGGACTATTGTCTGACCTATTGACTTGCTCAAGGGCTATGTCCAATGTACTGATGAATTCATTAATCCGCAGTGGTTTGGTGAGATAGCGGAAAAAACCGGCATCCAACCCTTTTTCAATATCGCGGGGAATGGCATTAGCACTCAGCGCTACCACGGGTATGGCGGCTGTTTTCGGGCTTTCTCGCAGAATTTTTAATGCCGTCAAGCCACTAATCCCTGGTAAGTTGATATCCATCAAGATAACATCCGGCTGATGGGTATGTGCCATTTCTATCCCTTTAATGGCGTCCGCCGCACTGAGAAAACGAAGATTCGGTCGCCGAGAGATAATGTTTTCAACCAACATCAAATTAGCCGGATTATCCTCGACGTAAAGCAAGGTTTGCACTCCTCCAGGATCGTCACATTCTAACGTTGCCTGTACAATATCAGCACTGTCTGCATCGCTGGATAAAGGTTCGTCTGTTCGATTTAATTCAAACCAGAAAACACTCCCCACACCAACCGTACTTTGTACGCCAATGACCCCTCCCATTGACTCAACCAAGCGCTTACTGACTACCAGACCAATGCCTGTACCTTCCTGGCCATTAGCTTCTTGTCCAAGTCGGTTAAAGGGTTGGAAAAGTTGCCCTAGTTGTTCCGTAGACAATCCTCCCCCCGTATCACGGACACTAATGCGCATCATGTCTTCGTTACTTTGGCTGCATTCCAATACCACGCTGCCACCCTCGCGATTATATTTAATCGCATTAGAGAGCAAATTAATAATGACCTGCTTTAGTCGGGTTCGATCAACATTGAGAAAAACCTTAGTAGCCAAACGCTTAAAGACAACCTGGATATCATGTGTTTTCGCTTGTGGCTCGCTCATCAACACACATTCTTCCATGACTTCTGCCAGCGACACAGCTTCGATTGACATAGGTAATTTACCTGATTCAATCAACGCCAGATCAAGAATTTCATTAATTAGTTTAAGTAAATACCAACCAGCTTTAAGAATTTGAGCAATACTGCGTTTTTGAGCAGGCGCGAGTGCGGGAGTGCCCGACTCCATCAGTTGTGCAAAACCCAATATTGCTCCCAGCGGCGTCCGCAACTCATGGCTCATGCTGGAAAGAAAATCGGATTTAGCCTGGTTAGCTTTCTCTGCCACCGCTTTGGCATTTTCCAGCTCAATGTTTTTTTCTCGCAATATTTGATTGAGACGATTACGTTCAGTGACATTTCGGGCACCATAAAAAACACCTTGCAGTTTGTTGTCGCGGTGATAAAAGGTGGTTGCGTTAATCGAAACTACGGTTTCTTTACCATTTTTAGCTCGAGCGGTCAGTTCATAATCAGACACTTTCTTTTCATTTAACACCTTCTCTACACCGGCAGCAGCAAGTGCTGGATCGGTGAAATAGTCTTTGAATGGAGTACCTATCAGTGAATCACGACTGTTTCCTGTAAGCTCTTCCATCTGTTTATTGACATCGGTAATGATTCCAGATGGATCTGTGGTAGCCAGCGCATCAATATTAGATTCAATCAGATTTCGGGTGTAAAAATGCTGATCTTGAAGGCGTTGTCCCAAGATTTTCTGTTCTTGTTCGATACGCTTACGAGCAGTGTTGTCGGTACCAATCAACAAATAACCTATAATAGCGTCTTGCTCATCTCGTAACGCGGTAACCGACACTACCGCAGGGAACCGGCTACCGTCCTTGCGAATGTAGGTCAGTTCATAAATATCTTCAATGCCACGCCTAGATTTAAATACCAACGCATCGAAACCTGGGGTTATTAAGGTTTCAAGTTCAACACTAAGTGCTTCTGCGCGGGCAATAACTTCTAGGGGATCGGATATCTCTGCGGGGGTAATTTTGTCGACCACTTCAATGGCCGAATAACCCAGCATTCGCTCTGCGCCAACGTTGAAAATTTGGATAACTCCTTTCGCATCAGTAGCGATACAGGAGAAGTTAGCGCTATTAAAAATGGCACGCTGCAAAGCGCCAGCATTAAGCAAAGCCTCTTCAGCTTGTCGACGTTCGGTAATGTCTTCAATTGCGGTCTCAAATAAATCCGCATCACCGCCTTTGAGTTCTAGCAAGCTTTTAAAGCTATCTGAATTAATCAAGTTTGATGGGGTTGTTTGGTTATCTTTTTTCATGTCTATTTCTATTTTCATCCGTTGGTGCTGACGGAAACAAGTATGGCGATCCAGAGGCGATTAAACTGCCGAGTCGGGAAGTTTGTCTGACACAAATAAAGAGTAATACTGATACAGCTTGGTATTTGCTGTTCGCTGTTCAATATAACATTACTTACTTGACAAGCCCTATTTATATCCATGAAAAACCGCATTATTTAACACACAAAAAAACCGTAACCACCATATATAACAGTTCTTTCATACTTAGCAGAAATTGATCTGCGCTATTTAATCAAACCCCTAAATGAAAACTGTTATCTAGCTGTTATTAAACAACTAAATTATTTATCTGGCTTATTTCATATGTTGGCAGGCTAGTTGCATTTACTTGGATAATGCTATCGATATCTTACTCGAATGTGTGGCCCTATATTGTCAAAACATCGACATCACTCAACCAGAATAAAAACGGATTGTGACTGTCATCTCTGCTAAACAAATCGTCACCTTTATTGATGTAAGAAAACGAAAAATGAGTAATTCAGTCAAGCTAGAAGGAAGAAAAGAATGAATAGATTTGTACAAAAAGCTTATCTCGTGTTCGCTATGCTACTTGGAGTTGTCCTCCTAGCAGGGTGTCATGGAGATAACAATAATGATAATGGCGCGGCACTTACAGCCATTGCAGTCACTCCAGCGAATCCAAGCATTGCTTTGGGTTTAAATAAACAATTTATTGCAACTGGTACATATTCGGACGGCACATCATCTGATATCTCTAGCACTGTCACATGGTCTTCTACTGACTCGACAAGAGCGACCATCAATACCCGCGGCCTTGCCATTGGCGTTGCTACAGGCGATGTTGATATCACTGCCACGGTAAATTCATTATCAGGTGTATTAGTCGCAACAACCACGCTGACCATCACTGATGCAACTTTAACAAGTTTAGTCATAACCCCAATTACCCCAAGTATTGCTAGAGGATTAACAAAACAATTTGTTGCCACAGGCATCTATTCAGATGGCACCTCGCCCGATGTGACACCTTTAGTTTCTTGGTCATCTACAGATCCGCTACTTGCTAGCATTAATGCCAATGGTCTTGCAAAAGGCGTTGCTGTTGGAAAGGTAATGATTACTGCTTCTTTTGGTGCAGAAGATGCTACCACTGAGCTGTCGATCACTGATGCTATTTTAAATTCAATTGCATTAACCCCTAAGAATCTAAGTATTGCTAACGGCTTGACTCAACAGTTTACTGCTACCGGTACTTATTCTGATGGTATTTCTGTGGATATTACAGCCACTGCAAGCTGGTCATCTGCTGATACGCTAGTTGCAACGGTTAATGCTAATGGTCTTGCCAGTAGTATTGCTGTCGGAACATCACTCATTACGGCAACGTTTGAAACCCTATCCACCTCGTCATTATTAACGGTAACCGATGCAGCTTTGGTCTCTATTGCCGTTATGCCAAACAACCCGAGCATTGCTAAGGGATTGAGCCAACAATTGATCGCCACTGGCACCTTCTCTGATGGTACTTCGGTTAACATTACTACCTCAGTTATCTGGTCATCTGGTGATACCTTAATTGCCACTATGAACCCCAATGCACAAGTAACCAGTGGTCTTGCTCACGGCGTTAATGCTGGTAATGCACTTATTACAGCAACTAAAGGCAGCGTATCAGCAAATACTACCCTGACAGTCACAGCAGCTACGTTAAATTCAATCCTGGTATCACCGATTAATTCCACTATTCCTAATGGGCTAAATCAACAGTTTGCCGCAACCGGAACCTATTCAGATAACTCTGTGACTGATATTACCGCTGCCGTTACCTGGTCTTCTAATGATACTTTCGTTGCATCGGTCAAAAGCAACGGACTTGCTACAGGTATGAATCCAGGTTCAGCCAGTATTAGCGCAACGTTAGCTTCACTCTCAAATACCACCACGTTGACAGTGATCTCCGCGACATTAAATTCAATTGATGTCACTCCGACGAATCCGAGTATAGTAAAGGGATCAAGCCAGCAGTTTGTTGCCAAGGGTAATTATTCTAACGGCGAGTCAATAGATATCTCCTCAACGGCTATTTGGTCTTCAAGTGATATACTCGTTGCCACAATGAATCCAAATGAACAACTCAATAGCGGACGTGCAAGTGCTATTGAAGTCGGTTCATCTATAATTCAAGCATCACTAGGTGGATTATCAGCAGATACCACGTTGGATGTGACTGACGCCTTGTTAAACAATCCATTAGCGCCTGAAATGGGTGAAATAAAGCGCTTTGTTATCCTCGCATCGCAAACTATTACTACCACCAGCGGCTCAAACCTTGTTAACGGTGATGTAGGTATTCTTGACCAAGCTCGCTCTTATTACGCAGGGTTTACCCCTGGCGTTAACGCTGGAGAATTTACTGAACTAACTAATGGTTTGTCTTATGCTGGCGACGACAGCACGCCCCCTTATGTGGTTCCTGTGCCGTATGCTTCGATGGTCACATTTATTAATCAGTCTAGAACCGACCTTGGAATTGCCTACAACTTCCTAGCGGCAGATCCTAATCCAAATGCCGCAACCCAAGTTTGTCCGATTGAACTAGGTAATCTGACACTGACTCGTGGTGTATATAAAACCGCATCCGATGTCACCCTTCAAACCGGCACCCTTACCCTTGATGGCGAAGGCGATCCAGATTCTGTGTTCATCTTCAGCATAGGCGGCAACCTAACATCTGGTGCACCAGGTGGTGATATTGTGCTTATCAATGGCGCCCAGGCAAAAAATGTCTATTGGAGAACCGCCGGTAAGACTGTTATTGGCACAAATACCAGCTTCTATGGCAATGTTTTTGCCTGGTCAGAAGTGAATGTATTAACAGGTGCTAACGTCACTGGCCGATTATTTGCCGTTACCGACCAGGTCACCTTGGATGCTAACGCTGTGACTAAAGCTAACTAGTTTTACCATCGACTTAGCCGAGTCGAGGTCATAAAAACAAAGAATGAGGTGACAGTCTGTCACCTCATTATTTAATACCACTGCCAGGTGAGGCACATCTTAGGTGCTGATACAGCTGTAAAAAGTTCCGTTATGGTCAAGGTTATTACTCTAACATTTGTCTGTATGCGCGACTTCAGCTATCGAAAACTATCCACAATGCAAAACAGAATCTATCCATCGGTTAATTGCTGATGGTGATACCTGACACTCTGTCTATTGCAATGTTAATTATTAAAAGGATATACACAATGCACGCAACAAATAAATATTACAGCCAGACGATATTGGCTAGCACGATATTGATGGTAACCTTAGTCACTGGTTGTAACAGTGACAATGACGATGAAGCGACAACTGTGCCTGTCATTAACGCCAGTAACCCAATCGATTTTGCTATTGATGTCGCGATCAACCAACAAATCACAGTCACCTTTAGTGAAGCGATGAAACAGGCGACCATTAATGATGCCAGCTTTACCTTAACAGATCCGAACCAAACTGCCGTGTTAGGCGTGGTTTCTTACAATGAAACCAGCAATACCGCAGTATTTGCCCCAAGCAGTGACTTTTCACATAACACTATGTACAAGGCATCAATCACAACTGAAGTAACAAGTGTTGCAGGCATAGCGCTTGACAGTGACTTTAGCTGGGTATTTACCACCTCTGCGCAACCAGATCTTACTGCGCCGACAGTGGTGTCAAACTCCCCTGCCAATGTAGCGCTGGATTTTGCCATAAATAGAAATCTGACCGCGAAGTTTAGTGAAGCCCTTAACCCTAATACTGTCAACGCGACAAGTTTTACCTTAAGTGATGGCACAAATAATGTCGCCGGTGTCATTAGCCTCCTAGGCACAACGGCAAGCTTTAATCCAAATGATAATTTAGCCGCTAATACGCTTTATACTGCGACCTTGACGACGGCTATCAGTGATTTAGCAACCCCAGCTAATCAATTAGCAGCGAATTTTAGCTGGAGCTTTACCACCAGCGCAGTCGAGGCTCTTGGACCTGATCCTGTTAACTTAAAAAGTGCGAATAATTTTGTTATTTTAACTAAAACAGGTATTACCAATATTCCCGCTTCAGCAATAACTGGCAACATAGGTTCAAGCCCTATTACAGCAGCGGCAATGGATAATGTATTTTGTGATGAAATTAGCGGCATCATTTATGGTGCGGATGCAGCTTATACCGGCAGTGGTATCATTAGTTGTTTTGCAGGCGCTGCTGTAGACAATACTTTAGTGGCAAGCGCTGTGCTTGATATGGGCACAGCCTATACCGATGCTGCGGGGAGAACCTTACCTGATTTTACTGAACTCGGTGCCGGTGATATCAGTGGTATGACATTGGAGCCTGGTCTATATAAGTGGAGTTCAGGCGTATTGATTTCTACCGACGTTACCCTGTC
This sequence comes from Shewanella sp. OMA3-2, assembly GCF_021513195.1. Classification (NCBI taxonomy): domain Bacteria; kingdom Pseudomonadati; phylum Pseudomonadota; class Gammaproteobacteria; order Alteromonadales; family Shewanellaceae; genus Shewanella; species Shewanella sp. OMA3-2. The sequence continues at coordinate 3,488,557 of NZ_CP090974.1, forward strand.
AGGCAGTGCTAATGATGTGTGGATTTTTCAAATAGCCGGTGACCTTACGCAGGCTAGCGCCAGTCGTATCAATTTACAAGGTGGCGCTCAGGCAAAAAATATATTCTGGCAGGTTGGTGGCAGTTCGGGTGTAGCGCTCGATACCACTGCGCATTTTGAGGGTGTAGTCTTGGCTGAAAAAGGCATAAGTATAAACACAGATGCAACGGTTAACGGCAGATTAATGAGCCAAACCGCGGTCACTTTAGATCACAATACAGTGACTCAACCTACAGAGTAATACGAGTAGGCTTGTTACTGTTGTACATAAAAATTCGCTAAATCTTATTTAGCGAATTTTTTTATGCCACAACACCATACCTATACTCAATAACTTGAATTAGAAGTGCATCGAAAATGTCGACAGCCATCAGTAATAAACCCTACAATCTCGTTACCAATCAAAGATGTAAACTACTACCAAATCGAATTTCTGGTTTAGCTTCATCAAGCCACTTTCACAGTAGCGGCTTTGGCCTGTAGCATTTCTAGGCTAAATAATAACTTGTTTATTATCAATTTTATGGGTGTCGGTAAAGTATCGAGTTCTATCGACAACAGCAGATTTTTAACCTCTAATCCCAACTCAGTGTCCCCCTCAATTAACAGCTTTCGTTGAAAAAAAGACTATCAGGATCTTCTTTACCTGAGGCGATGAGCAATAGCTCTGGAACATTTCCGCTGAAAATCACATCTGTTTGATTTAATTCTCTTACCACCACCTTAGGCTGAATGACTTGATTTATGCTTATCGCGAAATCGAGTCCGATATCAAGCACACTTATGCCAATCCATTTGCCGGCAATAAAGTCCATCTCACCTGTTGCAAGTTGTTTACTAAGCGCTAGATTGATCAATTTAGCCATCACTTCTAACGTTAATTGCTTGGGTAGCCGATTCAAAGAATGACGCGCCATGCAAGGGGCCGAGGTTAATATTTTTTGGGCTAGAGTGTGCTGCCAATCAAGTAACATGATGCGCTCCTACAGGGAATGAATAATAATTCAAGCCAGTTTACTCACATTTTATTCCTAGAAACCTGTTCCAAATCAAACCTTGTCAACTCAATCGCTTTTACACTCTTTGCCCTATCGACAATAACAACAAAACTGCGAGAAAGATCATGGAACTTTTGTGTCCTGCGGGTAACCTAGCGGCCTTAAAAGCCGCTTTTAATGCTGGCGCCGATGCCGTCTATCTTGGATTAAAAGACGACACTAATGCGCGATCTTTTGCTGGACTTAACTTTTCAGCGGAACAAATAAAGCAAGCAAGTCAATTGGCTAAACAACAAAATAGAAAACTTTTTCTGACCTTAAACACTTTTGCTAAACCTGGCCATGAAGACCGCTGGCAACAAGCCATAGATCTCGCCGCCGACTTAGCGCTAGATGCGATTATTTGCGCCGATATCTCATTACTTGAATACGCCCATTATCATTACCCGAATTTACCCTTGCATTTATCTGTGCAAGCCAGTGCAACTAATGTCGCCGCACTGTCTTTCTACAAAAAACAATTCAATATTGAACGCGCTGTTTTACCTAGGGTGCTGTCGATGAAACAAGTCAGGGACTTAGCTAAGGTCAGCCTGGTTGATTTAGAAGTGTTTGCTTTTGGTAGCCTTTGTATTATGGCTGAGGGGCGTTGCCAGTTGTCTAGCTATGTGACGGGTCAATCTCCTAATACAGGTGGCTCATGCTCTCCCGCCAACCATGTTCGCTGGCAAGACGCCGGTAGCGACAAGTTAACCCGTCTAAATGAGGTGTTGATTGACAAAGCCAGTCAGCATGAACAACTAGGCTATCCGGTGGTGTGTAAAGGGCGTTACCAAACAGATAGCGACATGACACCCGAATATATGCTCGAGTCACCTACTAGCTTAAATACCATGAGCCTTATTCCAGAGCTTGCCCAAGCAGGTATTCGCTCGCTTAAAATTGAAGGACGCCAACGAAGCCGGCCTATGTGACCCAAGTCACTCAAGTGTGGCGCCAGGCAATAGATACCTACCTTCAATCACCAGAACGGTTTAACGACAAACTTAACAACCAACCTCAATGGCATTCAGCACTGGATAAAGTGTCTGAAGGTCAGGTCACCACTTTAGGTGCATATGAACGTCAATGGCAATAGGGACTAATAATATGAAACTATCTCTCGGCCCCCTTACATATTGCTGGAATAAAATCAGCCTATTTGAGTATTACCAAGCAATTGCTGACACTAAGATAGAGACCGTTTATTTAGGCGAAGTAATTTGCAGTCGCCGCCGTGAAATGAAATATAAAGATTACCTTGAATTAGCGCATATATTGACTGCAAAAGGTAAGAAGGTAATTCTGTCTACCATGACCTTAATTGAGTCACAATCAGAAATCAGTGAGCTTAAACGTATTGTTGATAATGGTGAGTTTGCTATTGAAGCCAATGACATGGCTGCGGTCAACCTTGCCTCAGACGCTAATATCCCTTTTGTCTGCGGCCCATCATTGAACCTCTACAATCGCGGCAGTCTTGATATCATGCAAAAATTAGGCATGACACGATTTGTAATGCCTTATGAATTGTCTAGGGCATGGCTTGAACAAGTATTGGCGCAAAGTACCACTCAGTTCGAAACCGAAGTATTAGGTTATGGCTACATGCCATTAGCACATTCTGCCCGCTGCTTTACCGCCAAGCATCATCAGAAGCCTAAGCTCGATTGCCAGACAGTTTGTCTGCAATACCCCAAAGGATTGTTGACACAAACTCAAGAGTCACAACCGCTGCTCAGATTAAACGGTATCCAAACTCAATCGGCGGCAAAAGTTAACTTAATTAATCAAATACCTTTAATGTCTAGAATCGGCGTCGATTATTGGCGATTGTCACCAACAGGACTTGATGATATTGAATTAGTTAATCAAATAGCATCCTGTCAGCACAATGAGTTAATAGAGATAACGCCGTCACATTCAGCTATAGAGTGTAATGGGTATTGGTTTGGTGAAGCGGGCATGCAGATTCATCAAGGTGTCACGGCACTATAGCCGCTCAGATTTCATAGATTGATTTAGCCACGGCTGCAGTGATAACACCCAACAAACCAAGGTGATATCACTGTACCATTTAATCAATACATCAATGCTTGCCAGCAAAGAGCCGACTTTGGGGATAGTGCTGCTGATGCTGCGATAATATCCACGAAGGTCATCTTCATAGGGAAAAACTATGCAAATTAAGCAATCAACAAATATTAGTATCGAGAAAAAACCAACCTAAGCTGTTGAAAATAAATAAAGTAACCCATAAGCAACCTGTAAGCTCATTGTATACTACCTCAAAGAACTGGCGGTAATTAAGCCTAACAAAGCCCAAAACATCCTAATAAATTAAAACGCATTGCAACTGCTCAATACTATCTTGATTTGTGATTACACCATTTACTGTAGAACGCATGCGCATGCAGTTTAAATGACATAGCAGCCAAAAACAGAGCCTTACAAGGTAAAAGTGCTGCTCAACAATTACGCTTTTAAATAAAAAATCTATAATAATGTGCTATTTTTTTTGGCATATTGGCGTTACAGACGCATAAATATGTGCCTTATAAGTCAATTCAAGCCAAATTATCTATATAAATCAGAGTAAAAACAACACCTCCAAAAATTACAGCAACAAATGTAACCGTCTGATTACATTTATTTTAAGTACATAAAATCATTTTTGCGTTACAATATACTTAATCAAAAATAAGTACTAACTATTCGTTTGAGTGAACCATTTTACTTAACCATGAATTGACGGTAACCTTGCGGCAAAAATGACTATCAAAACACGTTAAGCCAAACTTTATTGGCATAACTTGATAATTTATTCACTGCCTAGAGTAGGTATATTTAAGGTATAAGACGTGAATCAACAAAAACCAATACATAACCTCAAGACAATATTAACTTTTATTATACCGTCTCTGATCGGTTTGTTACTTTTTATTGCCCCAATTAGCACTGATAACGGCTTAACCATACCTATTGCTATCGTTTCTAAGACTTTACAGTCAACAATGGGAAACAGTATTCAACTTATTGTCACTGGTATTGTTATTTTTATGGCCTTAATTTCTATTCTGGCCAGATTAGTTAAACCTAAGTTTGTCAGACAAAGTCATTTTTTACATGCCTTGCTTAATGTGTCACTGTTTTGGTTACTAATGCGAGTGCTTGGCGCTGTATTTATTGGTTTAACCTGCTTTGAAGTCGGCCCTGAAGCCATTATTTCAGGTAATACCGGCAGCCTAGTGTATAACGACCTGCTACCAGTGCTTTTTTCAGTCTTTGTATTTGCTGGAATGCTATTGCCACTTTTGTTGAATTTTGGGTTACTTGAGTTTTTTGGCACTTTGCTAACAAAAATTATGCGACCAATATTTAATTTACCCGGACGCAGTGCTGTAGACTGTATCGCCTCCTGGTTAGGCGACGGTAGCGTGGGTATTTTAATGACGTCTAAGCAGTATGAAACACGCTTTTATACCCAACGAGAAGCCGCGGTTATTGGTACCACGTTTTCGGCAGTATCGATTACCTTTAGCTTAGTGGTGATTTCACAGGTTAAATTAGAGCACTTATTTGTCCCCTTTTACCTGACAGTCTGCTTAGCAGGCATAGTCGCAGCAATCATAGTGCCTAAGCTCCCGCCACTATCTTGGAAGAAAGATAACTATATTGATGAAACTCCTCGTCACCCTGATGATGAGATGCTACCACAAGGTCATGGTGTATTTTCTTGGGGTTATCATCAAGCATTAGCGCGCGCGTCGCAGGTCACTAGTGTTAAACAAGTGATATTGGATGGGGTTAAAAATGTCGTCGATATGATTTTTGGCATAATACCTGTGGTGATGGCAATTGGCACGATGGCATTAATACTGGCTGAGTACACCCCTATATTTGATTATTTAGGCATGCCTTTCATTCCATTACTGGAACTATTACAGATCCCCGATGCTGCTCTGGCCTCTAAAACTATTGTTGTCGGTTTTGCTGATATGTTTATTCCTTCAATTTTAGCTAGCTCAATTGAGTCAGATCTGACGCGTTTTGTTATTGCAGCTTTATCTGTAACTCAATTAATTTATATGAGTGAAGTAGGTGCTCTACTTATTGGCAGTAAAATCCCAGTTAACTTTTTAGAGCTGTTCGTCATCTTCATACTACGTACTGTAGTGACCCTACCTATTATCGCGTTAATGGGGCATCTCATTTTGTCTTAAGGGATTGCTCACTAATAACAAAAGCCGTCTAATGACGGCTTTTTGGTTTTATAATCAGCTAATTATATTTAACGTTCAACCTAAATGGTCCGCTTAGCAGTTTCAATTGCACGGCGTTTATCTCTTGCTATAGGCGTGATTTCAGCATCTAATTGCTTTTCCCAGCCAAACATAAAATACAGTTCCGCCATTAAAAAAAATGGTCCAATAAGTAACTGATTTAAATCATCCATAAAAGCCGGTTTAGCTTTTTCATATTTATGACCAATAAATTGAATCACCCAACCCACAACGAATATGGATATGGCTAATATAAAAGGATGAGCAGTATGAACAGCCATTTCAGAGGTGATTAACACAGGGACAATAAATAACGTTAATCCAATAGCAAGCCTAACATGCAGCTTATAATAATAGCCAAGTACAACCAACATCACCACCATAGCCGCACTGAACTCGAAGTCACCGTATTGAAACCGTAATGTGCCAAACATCAAAAATGCTGACCAAATGATCATTGGCACCCCTATAAAATGGGTTTGAATATTCTTAGGGTTCAGGTGGACACTTTTATAGGTGGCAAGTTGTTCTACTGCAGATTTCATGTTGAGTCTCTAATGAATATTATTATTTTATTAATTTAACGTATCAGCTCTAGTTTGCAAAGCCATTAAAAAAGGCGCCTATGCGCCTTAATCAAATGGAGGGTAAGATAAATCAAAAATGGATACTCAATCAACTCTCTAATACCACAGTTGCCACCGCATAATGTTGTTCATCTGCAATAGTAATAAAGCCATGACGCCCCTTTAATTGCTCCAATCGTACTTTTGCCCCCTCGCTGAAGGTGACAATAGGGGCACCATTTTGATCACTAGTGATATGAATATGCTGAAATGACACACCACGACCAATCCCTGTCCCTAAGGCTTTAGCTGCAGCTTCTTTTGCAGCAAAACGTTTTGCCAAAAATCGTTCTGGTATTTTTGATGTGGCATAGATTGCAAATTCTGCTTCTGTGAGCACACGCTTAGCTAACTTGTCGCCAAGACGTTCACGTTGCTCACGTATGCGCGCAATTTCAACAATATCTGTACCTATGCCAACAATCGCCATTACTCGCCTCTACGCCCTTCAAGCATTAACTGTTTCATATCACGTACCGCTTTATCCAATCCATCAATGGCTGCGCGCGCAATGACAGCATGGCCAATATTTAACTCATACAGCTCAGGAATAGCGGCTATCGGTTTAACATTATGATAATGCAAACCATGGCCAGCATTAACAATTAAACCTTTGCTGTGGGCATAAGTAGCCATATCTGCAATACGTTTTAATTCATGGGCTTGCTCTGCATCAGTATGCGCGTCCGCGTAACATCCAGTATGAATTTCAATATAAGGTGCCCCAGATGCGACGGCGGCGTCTATCTGCGTTTTATCTGCATCGATAAATAATGACACTTTAATACCTTGTGCTGCTAAACGGGTTACCGCTGACGTAATTTTATCTAACTGACCAGCAACATCTAAACCGCCTTCAGTGGTTAATTCTTCACGCTTTTCTGGTACTAAACAGGCATAAGCCGGTTTAACTTCACAGGCGATAGCAATCATCTCTTCTGTAACCGCAAATTCAAAATTCATCCGCGTTTTAAGGGTTTTTGCTAATAAGTACACATCACGGTCTTGAATGTGACGGCGGTCTTCACGTAAATGAATCGTTATTCCATCGGCACCAGCGTGCTCAGCGACTGCAGCAGCATGAACAGGATCAGGATAATGCGTGCCACGAGCCTGACGTAGTGTGGCAATATGATCGATATTTATACCTAAAAAAATGGCGCTCACGGTCGATTCCTTATCATGATGATAATAAAATTATAGTATGGCTATTGTACTGAGAATACTGCGTAAATTCGAGATTATTATCTGCATTAGACTCAGGAGAACCCTGTTAGTTTTTCAGGATAACTTTGGATAACACTTTTTAAAAATAAAACGCTTTACGACTTATTCGTTACCAAAGGCGTCTAAGGTTAAGGTTTGACGAACAATTGACGGCTTAATAGTGGTTTAGTGCCTAATAGAGGCGTGAGTAAAAAGCGCATTAAGCCTTTGGCACTATTAAGATGCTCTGCTGATAATTGCTCATTTTGCAGTGCAATTAACATGGCCCCAGGCACGACACTTCGACTGTGACTAAACACCCCCACACTCTGTTGCAGCACAGGAATAAAACCGCAATCTGCCTCTAATCGATAAGTACTTGTCGCGTCAATCGTATTACCATCCACATCATATTGCAGTGAAGGTAATGCCCCGAGTTCAAGTAGTAATGCTTTTTCAAAAAAACGTAAATGGCTGGAGCAAAATGACTCTGCTAGGGAGATCAAACTGCGATGATAAGCTATAAATAAGAGCTCTGCTTGATGATCCACGGTTAACAGGCGCACCAACAATTCATTCAAATAAAAACCTGAATATAGGCTATTTCCACTGAGCGGAATAGCAGGTGCTGCGGCTTCAATGTGAGTCACGGTTTTTAAAGAAAGATTTTTAGCTTCTGATTGGGCACTAAATTGAATAATGAGCGGTTGAAACGGTTGTAGTATTGATTTAATTGAACGTTTACCGCTGCCTGTTCGGGCAATGGCATCAACACGCCCGACACCATCAACCAGCAGATTAACGATCACACTGGACTCGCGATAAGCCCTGTGATGTAGCACATAGCCACGTTTCATCGCGGCCATGTCAGTGTGTCTAGCATGACAGAAACAATATTGTTAATCGTCGCCATAACCTAAACTGCGCAGTGCACGTTCATCATCAGCCCAACCAGATTTCACTTTCACCCAGACTTCAAGAAACACTTTATTATCAAACAGAGTTTCCATGTCTAAACGGGCTTGGGTGGCAATGGTACGAATTCGTTCACCTTTATTACCAATCACCATGCGTTTTTGGCCTTCACGTTCAACTAAAATTAACGCATTTATCTGATAAACACCGTTTTCCATCATCTTAAATTGTTCAATTTCAACGGTACAATCATAGGGCAATTCATCACCTAAAAAGCGCATAAGCTTTTCACGTACAATTTCAGATGCCATAAATCGCTGTGAGCGATCCGTCACATAATCTTCAGGAAAGTAAAATGGCGCTGTGGGTAATGACGTCTGAGCTAGCTCCAATATACGTTGTACATTAGTGCCTTTGTTGGCTGAGATTGGCAATATGTCATCAAAATTAAACTTTTTGCCTAACTCTTCTAAATAAGGAAATAACGATTCCTTATCTTTAATGTTATCCACTTTATTGATAGCCAGAACAATTCTACGGCCGTCATTGTGGTGCTTTATTTTTTGCAGCACCATTTCATCATCCGCGGTCCATATCATGGCATCAACAACGAACACCACCATGCACACATCAGCTAACGAACTGGCTGCTGCGCGGTTCATTAAACGGTTAATGGCACGCTTTTCTTCAATATGCAGGCCAGGCGTATCAATGAAGACGATTTGTTTTGGACCATCGCTATGAATACCCATAATTCGATGACGGGTAGTTTGTGGCTTTTTAGAGGTAATACTGACCTTTTGGCCGAGTAATTTATTCAGCAGAGTCGACTTGCCCACATTAGGGCGACCAACAATGGCAACCATACCGCAGTAAGTCACATCATATTGAGCTGTGGCTTGTGGCGCGGCAAGGTTCATCCTTGACAATAATTCATTTAAGCTTGGCTCTTGTGTTGCCTCAGCTTGTTGACTTGGCAAGTCAGTTTTTTTGGTCATTTATTCAGTAACTCCAACACCTGAGCAGCCGCTAGCTGTTCAGCTTTTCTTCTTGAACTTGCCACGCCGGTAACGACATTGGCTAAGTCCGTAATACGACATTCAACCGTAAAGGTTTGATCGTGGGCTTCACCTTCTACTTTGACAACTTGGTAGTCAGGTAAAGGCTTCTTAAAACCTTGAAGATGTTCTTGTAGAATCGTTTTAGGATCTTTTTGGTTAATACCTGGCTTAATATTGACTAAGCGCTGTTTATACCAGTTTAGTAATAAGCTGCGACAAGCATCTATGTTAGCGTCAAGATATACCGCGCCAATGATGGCTTCAACGGCATCGGCTAAAATTGACTCTCGACGAAAACCGCCACTTTTAAGCTCCCCTGGCCCTAGATATAAATAATCACCCAGTTTAAATTCTTGGGCGATAATGGTCAAAGTGTCGCCTTTTACCAAGGTTGCGCGCATGCGGCTTAAATCGCCTTCTGTCGCTTTAGGAAACTGATGATATAAGGCATCAGAGATAATAATCGACAAAATGGAATCGCCTAAAAACTCTAAGCGCTCATTATGTTTGTTCGCTGCACTTCGATGGGTTAATGCCTGAATTAATAAGTTAATATCGTTAAATTCATAACCTATTGTGCGACACAGTCTAGGCAGATTTTTAATCGGTTCCATTACTTTATTCCACCAGTGCGCTCAAAACGCACACCACTTGGTACCCATGTTGGTAATAACCCACTTGCATCACGGTCAAATTCAAAGCTGATCCAGATTGCTACAGCCTTTCCAACCAGATTTTCTTCAGGAACAAAACCCCAAAAACGACTGTCGGTACTGTTATCACGGTTATCGCCCATGGCAAAGTATTGCCCTTCTGGCACAATAAACTCACCCATTTGAGTGCCTGATTGCTGATAAAAATGTTGTCTGAAATCTGGACGTGAAGGATTAACTAAAATGTCGTGTTCAAGGTCATCGGTAATCTCCGTATAACGGGTTAACGGAACTCCCTCAAAGGTAAATTCACCACGATTCACTTCCACATGTGCAATGCTGATAGCATCAGGGCAAACGTTATCGCTACTGCATTTAGGCTGAATAGTTAATTGTTTATTAGTGTAAGTCACTTTGTCGCCAGGTAAACCCACTACACGTTTAATATAGTCAATTTTTGTGTTTTCAGGATATTTAAACACAAATACATCACCACGCTCCGGCTCTCCGGTTTCAATCAATTTGGTGCGCCATACAGGATCGCGTAATCCATAGCTGAACTTTTCAACTAAGATAAAATCCCCCACTAGTAGTGTTGGCATCATAGAGCCAGATGGTATTTGAAAGGGTTCATAGATAAATGATCGCAGGATCATCACAAACGCGATGACAGGAAAAATTGAATGCGCGGTTTCAACCACCACAGGTTCACGAATAATTTTGTCAATCGCTTCTTCACTAAGCTGTTGTGAGCCAGACTGAGCTATGGCGAGTTTTTCTTTGCGTTTAGGCGCAAAAAATAACACATCAATAAGCCAAATCAGACCACTGATAAGGGTGACTAGCACGAGAATGGTAGAAAAATAAGCTGCCATTACTGATAGAACTCCTAAAATAAGTCTTACACTTTGAACATTATTATCAACACAAACAGTGTAAGCCATTTTTAACGACTCAATACTGAAATCATTTTGCAGATAAGTTAGATTTATTATAACGATAACGCCGCTTAATGCGGCGTTATCTTTGAAGCTTCTGGGTTAATTATGATTAATCATTTAACTTCAAAACTGCTAAGAATGCCTCTTGTGGCACCTCAACATTACCCACTTGCTTCATTCGTTTTTTACCTTCTTTCTGCTTGTTTAGTAGCTTCTTCTTACGCGATACGTCACCACCGTAACACTTAGCGGTTACGTCTTTACGCAATGCTTTAATCGTCGCTCGCGCAACAATTTGACTACCAATAGCCGCTTGAATCGCAATATCAAACATCTGCCTAGGAATAAGCTCTTTCATCTTCTCAACCAATGCCAGGCCGCGATGACGAATGTTTGAACGGTGAATAATCATCGCCAAGGCATCAACACGGTCGCTATTAATTAAAATATCAAGACGTACCATGTCAGCGGGATCAAAACGAATAAAGTTATATTCAAGTGACGCATAACCACGGCTAGTCGATTTTAAGCGGTCAAAGAAATCCATCACCACTTCAGCCATCGGCAAGTGATAAGTCACTGCAACTTGGTTGCCGTGATAAACCATATTGGTTTGCATGCCGCGCTTATCAATACATAGGGTAATAACATTACCTAAGTATTCTTTTGGCACTAGAATATTAGCTTCTACAATCGGTTCACGAATTTCGGTCACATTGTTAAGTGGCGGTAGATCCGATGGATTATCAACATAGATAACTTCACCACTGGTCATTTCAACTTCATACACCACGGTTGGTGCTGTGGTGATTAAATCAAGATTGTATTCACGCTCTAAACGCTCTTGCACGATTTCCATGTGCAACAAACCAAGGTATCCAATGCGGAAACCAAAGCCAAGTGCACCTGAGGTTTCTGGTTCAAAAAACAATGAGGCATCGTTTAATGATAACTTATTCAACGCGTCACGAAAGTTTTCGTATTCGTCTGTTGAAATAGGGAAAACACCGGCATAAACCTGTGGTTTTACTTTTTTAAACCCAGGTAATGGCAACTCAGCGCCATGCTTAGCATGTGTTAACGTATCCCCAACTGGCGCACCATGGATCTCTTTAATACCGGAGATAACATAACCGACTTCACCAGCTTTTAATTCTGCAGTATCTTTCTCTTTCGGGGTAAAAATACCCACGCGATCTGCGTTGTAATTTATGCCAGTAGACATAACCTTAAACTTATCGCCTTTCTTTAATACGCCGTGTTTAATGCGCACTAATGACACAACGCCTAAGTAAGCATCGAACCAAGAGTCGATAATAAGTGCCTGTAAAGGACCATCGATATTACCTTGCGGTGGTGGAATTTTGGCAATAATCTCTTCAAGTACATCTTGAATGCCTACACCGGTTTTTGCTGAACAGCGCACAGCATCCATGGCATCGATACCCACGATATCTTCGATTTCTGCCGCCACTCTATCTGGCTCAGCTTGTGGTAAGTCAATTTTGTTCAATACGGGTACAACGTCTAGATTCATCTCTAAGGCGGTGTAACAGTTTGCTAATGTTTGCGCTTCAACACCTTGACCCGCATCAACCACTAATAGCGCGCCTTCACAAGCGGCAAGAGATCGAGAGACTTCATATGAAAAGTCAACGTGGCCAGGCGTATCAATAAAGTTTAACTGATAGGTGTTTCCATCTTTGGCTGTATAGTCCAAGGTCACGCTTTGGGCTTTAATGGTAATGCCACGCTCACGTTCAATGTCCATTGAATCAAGAACCTGAGCAGCCATTTCGCGGTCACTTAAGCCGCCACAAACCTGGATAAGACGATCAGATAAGGTGGATTTGCCATGGTCGATATGGGCAATAATTGAGAAATTACGTATGTGATTCATTTTACTGGACATTTTAGCCTTTCAAAAATAGCGTATCTGTTATTTTGTACACAAGCTTGTACACAATTAAAAAAGTAACACCTTTTCTTGTTTACCGTTTTGATCTAATGATTAGTTAACAACTAGGTTTGCGCGGCATTATATATGCTTTGTTTCCCCCGCGCAAAATATCCGAGCTTGCGGTAACTTTTATTCGTGGTTTAATTTGTATTGTGATTAGCAAATACTAATTGCTTACTGATAGGAAAGACTATCTGTATTCCGTAACTTTCATGCGATAGGTATTAAACAAAGTGCATGGCTGAGATAGTAAACTCAAGAATTAAACTCGTGCTAGAACGGTATCTAGACTCTTATTGGTGAGAGGTTCACTCAATGAATCATGGTAGCCCATGCGAGAATCAGATTCATCATTGATGTTTAAATGAAGCGAGAAATAACGCTAATTGAGATAGTGAAAGAAGCGTAAATCATTAAACTTGGCGGAATAAACCCACTTGCTGACCTAGATTACTAATAATCACTGGTTGAGCATCGGCTTCAATTCGATGGGCAAAATACTTACCTATTCGCCAACTTAATGCCCCCCCTATTAATGCCATCAACATGGCACAGTTATTAGTATCAAGTGCTAAACCGAGTCCTAATAAATGACCCAAAGCGGCAAAGGTAAATAGCCCTAATAAAGGAAGAAGATACACTAGTGCAGCAGCCTTAATAATGACACTTTCTGGTAAGCCAAGTTTGAGCATATCGCCTTGTTGATAGGATTTATCACTGGCAATAGCAAAACGTTGAGTTTTTACAGAAAAGGCTTTAGCGACTGCTGATGTACCGCAACTTTCACTGCTACTACAATGGTTACATGCGCTTTTTAGTTCAACCTCAACCATAACCCAACCAGATTGATGCTCTACTACGCGCGCGAGTTCCTCCATCAAGTCACTAGACGCTTGCGAGTCATGTTGAGGCGTTTTCGGTTGAGCCTTAGAAGTATCTGGCATAATCATTGATATCTATTGATAAGGTTTAATCACTTATTTTAACGCTAAACTTCTGGCAATGCGCTCTAAAGTTGCACTGGGCACTTTTCCAATGGCAACCACTTCAGCGTTACCTACCTTTTCTACCACCATAGATAAACCATTGCGGGTGACCAGTTCTTCGGGCATAGGCCCTTCTGTCGCACGTGCTACATAGACTGAAATATTGGTCAAACCATCTGAGAGTGCAATATATTCAACAGGCTCATGAATGCCAATTAGGCGATGGTTATCACTTACAACCAGATTGAAACCTTCAGGTAACCAGGTAAACCGCCAGTCTTGGGCATCTTTGCGATCACCTTGATTAATGATCTCTGGCCATTTATGTTTACTCGCTTCTGCTAGAATGCTTGGAGATTCAACAAACTCGACAAGCTCAATAACCATAGTCTGCTCAAGCAACTGTTTATCAAGATTTAATGTGTCATATCGCAACGGTAAATATGTTTCCATATCGACCCAAATCTGTGCATCATAACGGTGCTCATCTTTAGCAATAAATCGGATCATCTGACCCGCTCTACCCGCTATACGGCTTCGACCACCTAAAACAAACTGATAACCTTGCTCTAATTTGGCAATATTCCCTGAAAACGAGGCTGGCCAAACCCCCTGAATAAGATTGGCTTTTACGCTATAAGGTGGTTGATCATGCTCTAAAAAGGTCACTTTATTGCCCACTTTTACGGCATTTTTAGGCGGACCATTTAAATACTCTACATAAGAAATATGCTGTTCACCTACAAGTCCTTGAATAAATACTAAAGGACGAACGTGATCAGCTTGAATTTGAATAATAGAGGCTTTGAATTGTTTCTCGCTAAGTGCTTGACTCATATTAACGAGCCATTCTTTAGCAGACAATTCTTCAGCATAGCTAAGGGGAGAAAGTATCAACAGTGCTAGCAGGATAATGCGCAAGCTAACTCCTAAAAGGTAAAACAGTAATGGCCTATTAGACCATTACCGTAGGAAGAATAAAAGTTATTGGTTTACATCTGCAGTGTTAGCTTTTTGTGCTTCAACACTCGGATTTAAACGTTGTTGTAGCATGTGGTCTTGAATATAAGCGTTAACTCTTCGACGCTGCTCAAGTACTTGCTCATTACTGTAGCCTTGTTGGTTAACCACTGGACCTGTTTGCAAACTTACCGGTGACATAGTTCCCACTAAAGGACGGGTATTAAACACAGGTAAAGGTGATTCTGGGTCTTGATCATAAGATTGCACCCCAACAATTGCCACAAGCGCCACACTGGCTGCTATTGCATATTGACCGAACTGTTTAAATAACGAAACCACATTTGAAGGTTTACTTGACGTTACCACGACATCTGGTTCAGACTTTTTCGCTTTAGGCGCCATTATCGTTGGCTCTAGTGCGATTGCTGCGGCAATGCTTGCAGTAATATCTAAGTCGATGGCCACGGGAAGTTCACCGCGCATCGCATCACCAATCATGTGATAACGTTGCCATTCTTGATGAGAGTCAACATCAGATGCAAGTTGAGCCAATGCTTGCTCATCAACTTCACCATCTACTGCAGCAGATACCCATTCTTGACTTGATTTAACCATTTGTCACCTATCTTAATAAAGGCTATTACTTTTCCAGTAGAGGCTGGAGCTGTTTATCGATTGCTTCACGGGCGCGAAATATCCGCGACCTTACCGTGCCAACGGGGCAATCCATGATATTGGCAATATCTTCGTAACTCATACCATCAAGTTCACGTAAAGATATGGCTATCTTTAATTCTTCAGGCAATGTCTCGAGGGTATCAAAGATCACTTTACTCATTTGATCTTTCATTAATAACCGCTCTGGTGAAGCAAATTCTTTTAAAGCATCACTGCCTTCATAGTATTCAGCTTCTTCAATATCAACATCACTTCCAGGGGCTTTACGACCTTGTGATGTAAGATAGTTTTTTGCCGTATTAACTGCTATTCGGTACAACCAAGTATAAAAAGCACTATCACCGCGAAAATTAGCAAGTGCACGATAAGCTTTAATAAAAGCTTCTTGTGTTACGTCCTGCACATCCGCTTGATTTCGAACATATCGTCCGATCAGACTCATTACTTTGTTCTGGTATTTCATTACCAACAGGTTAAAAGCGTTTTTATCGCCTTGCTGTACACGCTCAACTAATTGTTGATCACTATATTGTCCACTCATCCGAGCCGACTACTCCTAAATCTGTATAACTGATATTCAGCCGCTCGAATCCTGTTCATATAAGTAGACAGAGCATTTTGATAAAAGTTCGATAAAATATAAAAAAATTCATTTTGCTGGCTTTATGCCACATAAATACTAAATAAACACTTCTAGCATGAACAAAATATCGGCTTAATGTACCCAAGTATGGTGTTTTGATTTACCATTACTGAACCATTTCTTGACCCATGATACCCGATGATACAAGCAGTTGAATACCAATCTGACATTTTGGTTATAGGTAGCGGTGCTGCAGGGCTTACTTTAGCACTACATTTAGCAGAAAAGTCGTCAGTTATTTTACTTTCCAAAGGCCCTTTAGCCGAAGGTTCAACCCTGTATGCACAAGGGGGAATAGCGTCGGTTTTT
Source organism: Shewanella sp. OMA3-2 (assembly GCF_021513195.1). NCBI lineage: Bacteria > Pseudomonadati > Pseudomonadota > Gammaproteobacteria > Alteromonadales > Shewanellaceae > Shewanella > Shewanella sp. OMA3-2. The sequence continues at coordinate 3,504,857 of NZ_CP090974.1, forward strand.
GATGAAGATGACACCATTGAATCTCACGTCAGTGATACACTTATTGCCAGGGCGGGATTATGTGATGAAGCGGTGGTTAAATTTACCGCCGAAAATGCTAAAGCTTCTATGCAATGGTTAATAGATTGCGGGGTTGCTTTTGATAAAGAAGAAACGTTAGGCAACCAAAAAGATGCACCTTATCATTTAACCCGTGAAGGTGGGCACAGCCATCGCCGCATCTTGCATGCAGCTGATGCTACAGGCAAAGCGGTACAAACCACACTACAAGAACGCGCATCAAACCACCCTAACATTAAAGTATTAGAACGCTACAATGCGATCGATTTAATCACTTCTCGCAAGCTTAATCGTCCTGGTAATAGAGTTTTAGGCGCTTATGTGTGGAACCGAGATAAGGAACACGTCGAAACTATTACAGCCAAGTTTGTTGCCCTTGCCACTGGTGGTAGCTCAAAAGTTTATCAATACACTTCTAATCCCGATATTGCCAGTGGCGATGGTATTGCCATGGCATGGCGTGCAGGATGCCGCATTGCGAATATGGAGTTTAATCAATTCCATCCAACTTGCTTATATCATGCGGAAGCTAAAAACTTTTTACTCACTGAAGCACTTCGAGGAGAAGGGGCTTACTTACTTCGCCCTGATGGAAGCCGTTTTATGCCTGAATTTGATGACAGAGCTGAATTGGCGCCTAGAGACATTGTGGCTCGCGCTATTGACTATGAAATGAAACGCTTAGGCTCAGATTGTGTTTATTTAGACATTAGCCATAAGCCAGCCGATTTTATCATCAAACATTTTCCAACTATTTATCAGCGTTGCTTAGAGTTAGGTATCGACATTACTAAAACAGCTATTCCAGCTGTACCTGCAGCACATTATACTTGCGGTGGCGTAATGACAGACTTGCATGGCCAAACAGATTTAAACGGCTTATATGCTGTTGGTGAAGTTGCATACACAGGGCTTCATGGTGCCAACCGTCTTGCGAGTAACTCGCTACTTGAGTGCCTTGTGTTTGCCCGCGCAGCCTCGCAAGATATTGAAAGCCAATTGCAAAAAATTAAAATGCCAGAAAAAGTGCCGGTATGGGATGAAAGTAAAGTCAGTAATTCTGATGAAGAAGTCGTTATTGCCCATAACTGGCATGAGCTGAGACTGTTCATGTGGGATTATGTCGGGATTGTCAGAACGGATAAACGCTTAGAGCGAGCAATGCGTCGTTGTATGATGTTACAACAAGAAATTCAAGAATATTATTCAAACTTTCGTGTCAGTAATAACTTACTTGAACTACGTAACCTTGTGCAAGTTGCGGAGCTGATTATCCGTTGCGCTATGGAGCGTAAAGAAAGTCGAGGTCTGCATTATAACCTTGATTATCCTGAGTTACTTGATAATCCACAACCGACTATTTTACAGCCAAATTGATAGATTAATTAGTCGCAACTGCGATGGAATAAACGAGGCAGTGATTGCGAGCGATGAGAATAACTTGCTATCAATGCCTAGTTTGATTAGCTAGACGACATAAGGTTCTGTACTGAGTGTTGTCTAACATATCCGCCCAAACACAACATATTTGACGCGACTGATCTTCAAATTCAAGGTAGAGAAAGCAAAATAACGGACAAATAAACGCTGCTTTACCAAAGGTAAATGATTGACCATTTACTAAGCGCCCACCCAACTTTCCCTCAATTATTATCTGGCACTGCCATTTTTTCAACAACCATAGCTGCCACGAAAACAACACAGGCACAAGCAATATAAGTATATAAAATAGACTGTTAAATAATATTGAGTCCATCTGCGGCCAGGCTATAAAACTGGTCATGACGACAGCAAATATTATCCAGTAGCATAAGTACTGATTAAACGATGCACTCAACACAAACAAGTTTGCGTGAGTGCGGTTGGAGGCTTGCTTAAGGTGCTGGGCGTCCACGAACTTTAATTACCATTGCAGCAAGCTGAGCATCGGGGCATTGTTCGTGCCCCATAAACCACGCAAATAATTCAGGGTCTTCGCACTCTAGAAGACGAATAAAAGTTTGCTTATCTTCATCAGACATATCTTGATATTGAGCCTCTATAAATGGCTGAAGCAGTACATCGAGCTCTAACATTCCGCGGCGACAAGCCCAGCGGACTCTAGCAATATTCATTAATTCCAACACAATACTCCTGCGAAAATTTAGGTTAACCCTATTGATATTAGTCTGCTAATCCTATGCGATTATCAAAATCTTGTACCTGCTGATCTAACCCTAAGAATAAATCAGTAAAATCGGTTTCAAGTAAACTTTTTACTGCCGGATGTTGGATCATACGTTCAGCAAACATGACATGATATTCTTCTTTAATATCGGTGGTTTCGCCTAACAAAACCATTCCTTGCGAAAGTATATCATGACGATAAATAGACGGGGCGACAAAAATACCCCGTTTAAAATATCCAAATGCTCTCATCATAGCCGCATCATCAAATTCGCCTAAAATACTGACATTGAGGTTTTTCTCTGCAAACCAGCGATGCAATTGTTGGCCTAATGATGTGCGGATCCCCGAGAATAAGTAGCTTCTCTTGCTCTAAACATTCAGGGAATTTAGCATCAATAGGATGAGCACAGAAAAAACTGACCCCACATTCACCTAACTTTTTAGATAGAATATCAGTGTACTTTAATGCCTCACCGGCACAATCAGACAGTATCATATCAAGCTGATGTTCACGTAATCTAGCGATCAAGCTTTCGTGGGTAGACTCATAACACGCTAAATGTATCGAACCATCATGGGGAATGACGGTTAATAGCACCCTGCTTACCAATGCTTTGGACAAAGCATCAGCTATTCCGACTTCAAATAGTACAGATGAGTCTTTTTGATAGTTAAGTAAATCCAGCATTTCGTTGCTTAAATTAAACATTTTATCGGCATAACGATAAACAACTTCACCAAGTTCAGTAGCCTCTAAATTGCGCCCAACTCGCTTAAACAGCGCGCCCTTCAGCCGCCCCTCTAGCAAACGCATTTGACCAGTTATAGTTTGAGGCGCTAAACACAATGCTTCAGCAGCTTTAACTACTGAACCTTTTCGCTTAACCATCCAAAAATAATAAAGATGATTATAATTAAGATGTTGCATAGAATCAGCCTTTTTAAAAGTACATCTTTTGCAATGCAGGCATGAGTAAAACCCACACTGTACAAACTGTTTAACTTCACTTAATACGCCCATTCACTGAGTAAGTGAAGTCTGTGAAACAAAAATCGCCCACATAAGTGAGCGATTATTTCTATAAAAACACAGCAAAATAAGGCCGTTATTGACTACGACAATCCATCAATGAATTAATCACAGTCTCAAGATCATCACTGTTAGCAACATTGCCCATAGAAACTTGCTCAGTTAATGCATCCACAATGTCTGTGCTATCAGGAATATGGCTAACACAGTATTTAGCATTGGCTTTTTGATAACGTTTGCCTGCACGGTATTTAAGTGCACGCGACTCATAACCACCTTGAGCATTAATCTTTTTTGCAGGTACATCTTTACGGTACATTAAAGCACCATCAACTACACCTTCAAGATAACTGTGGCAGCTTGGACTATCTGAGTCGGTTAAACAGACATCAAATGAATTAGCTACAACTGGAGTGGTAAACACTCCTAATGTCACGGTAAAAGCAATAACGGATAAAAATTTCATTATTTTGCTCCTTTCTTAGGTAACACTTTATCCAACCAGAAATAGCCGATTAACGCTGCAAACAAAGAACCGGTTAAAATACCGAGTCTTGCAAAATCACCAAATGCTGCTGGAGAGTTTTCAAATGCAAGTGAAGCGATAAAAACTGACATAGTAAAACCAACACCACACATTGCCGCGACAGGCGCGATTTGAGTCCAGCCAATACCAGGTGGCAGTTCAGCCCATTTAAGCTTCACGGCTAAATAGCTAAACAATAACACACCAACTGGCTTACCTAATACTAGACCTAAAATAATACCTATGGTTATTGGTTCAGCAAATGAACCTAACGTCATATTAGCAAGCGATAATCCAGCATTAGAAAAGGCAAATACTGGTAAAATTAGGAAGGTACTCCAAGGGTGTAAGTTATGCTCTAAATGCTCAGAGGGTGAAGTACCATCTTTAGCCCTTAATGGAATACAGAATGCAATAATGACCCCTGCAAGCGTCGCATGAACACCCGATTTTAGTACCGCAACCCATAATATAAAACCGAGTAATCCGTAAGGCGCTAATGAAGTGACCCCTTTACGATTAAGCGCAATCATTAACACAATTGCGACGGCTGCAATGATCAGGCTTAGCATCGACAGATCGGTACTGTAAAATAATGCAATAATAACAATAACGCCTAGGTCATCTATAATGGCCAAAGCTAATAAAAAGACTTTTAGTGCAACAGGTACACGGCTACCCAATAAAGCCATAATACCTAAAGCAAAAGCAATATCAGTTGCTGCGGGAATAGCCCAGCCGACTTGCGTAGCGGGATCTGAATAATTAAACATCAGATAAAATAATGCAGGAAAAACCATCCCCCCGATTGCCCCAAAAGTGGGTAAAGATGCTTTAGCGACTGTCGATAACGCACCTTCCAATAATTCACGCTTAACTTCTAAGCCGATTAGCAAAAAGAACAATGCCATTAAGCCATCATTAATCCATAATAATAATGGCTTATTAATATCTAACGAACCGATACGAACCTGAACGCCTGTATTTAAGAAACCTTCATAAAAACCCGACAGTGGTGAATTTGCTAAAATCATGGCCAAGGCGACGGAGACCATCAAAATAATGCCGCCTGCTGACTCTTGGCTCAAAAAGTTTTTAATTGCTCTTTCCATATGTAACTCCTAAAAATCGATGCTTCGAGTCTATACTAGATCAATAACATAAATATAATCGGATGTTTCGAGTTAATACCTCGAAAAAACCGAGTTGGATTAATAATGCATCAGATTTTTTTATATTAACCCCTATTAACGGGCTTTAAACACTACAATAACCTGTTTATTATTGTTACCACCACTAGCTTAATGATTTACATATACAAAAAATTTACCTTACCATTAATTAATTGGGCATATTTTTACCAACCCGAAAAGCTTCATTAAGTTATTTATGCTCAAACAACTCATAGTTGTATAATCTAAATCTATAGCACATAAAAAATCAGGGATATCATGAGACAATATTTGGATCTTTGCCAACGTATCGTAGACGAAGGCACTTGGGTTAATAATGAAAGAACCAACAAACGCTGTTTAACCATTATTAATGCCGACCTGAGTTATGATGTTGCTCACAATCAATTTCCACTGGTAACGACTCGGAAAAGTTTTTGGAAGTCGGCCATAGCTGAAATTATTGGTTATATGCGCGGTTATCAGAATGCCGCTGATTTTCGTGCATTAGGGACAAAAACCTGGGACGCCAATGCCAACTTAAATCAAGCATGGCTTAACAACCCGAATCGTAAAGGCGAAGACGACTTAGGATTAATTTATGGTGCTTTGGGGAGAGCATTCCCTAAACCTAATGGCGGCCATGTTGATTTATTGCAAGGCATTGTCGATGACCTTTCAAAAGGTATTGATAATCGAGGAGAAATCTTAACTTTTTTACACCCTGGGGCATTTGATTTAGGCTGTTTACGCCCTTGTATGTACGAACATCACTTTTCATTGCTTGGGGACACCCTGTATTTAAACAGCACTCAACGCAGCTGTGATGTGCCGCTAGGCTTAAATTTTAATATGGTTCAAGTGTATGTATTATTAGCATTAATGGCACAAATAACCGGTAAAAAACCCGGTAAGGCTTACCATAAAATTGTTAATGCCCATATTTATGAAGATCAATTAGCCCCAATGCGGGATATTCAACTAAAACGCGAGCCCTTAGCCGTGCCAAAGTTAATTATTAATCCAGACATAAAAAGCCTAAAAGACATAGAGACCTGGGTGACTTTAGATGATTTTAAAGTTGAAGGGTACCAGCATCATGATGCAATTCAATACCCATTTGCGGTTTAATGCGACATTTAATTAGCTAAAAATCAATTTCAACCCGACTACAAACAACAGGCCTGCAAAGGCCTTTTTTAATATTGGTGTAGGTAAAGTACTCGCAGCTTTGACGCCCAAAGGAGCAAAAACCATTGAACTAATAATAATACCGAGTAGTGCTGGTAGGTATATATAACCTAAGGTGCCAGAGGGTAAATCTGATGCATTAAAGCCTGCAATGACGTAGCCCGTCGTGCCAGCAATAGCGATTAAAAACCCCGTTGCCGAAGAGAAACCTACTGCTTGCTTCATTTGCAAACCGCAAAGAGTTAGAAATGGCACTAATAATACCCCACCACCAATTCCCATCATGCCAGCGACTAATGCGATTAAAATAGACACAACAAACAATACCCATAAAGGGGGTAGCTTACCTTCGCCTTTTGACTTAAAAGGGAATGCCATTTGAATAGCCATCAAGACGACAAACACCGCAAAAGCTTGCTGCAGTTGATCCGATGGAATCATCTCTGACACAAATCCTGCAGACAATGCACCTAAAACAATACCAGGGAATATGGGCTTAAATAACGACCAAGGAATATTACCCCGTTTATGATGAGCGATTGCTGAAGATAAAGAGGTTAAAATGATTGTGCTTAATGAGGTTGCTATGGCGACATGGGTTAATTGAGAAGAGTGAATGCCTACCCATGGCAGAATATATAACAATGCAGGTACAATAATCAGCCCACCGCCAATGCCTAATAACCCAGCCAAAAAACCAACTATTGCCCCTAATCCAAGGCAGATAGAAAAAACAAGTAACAAATTGTCCAAGATATTCCCTTAACATTGATAAATATAAACTAATGTAAAATATCTTCTAATTGATGCTGTTGAGTAAACTCAAACAGCACTTGCTTGACTTGGGTAGCATTAGAAACAGATAAGCAAGTTGCCAGAACTTGGCTTAACTGAGAATGCGATACACGTCTAAGAAGATAATTAATCCGCGCTAAACTCGCTTGGTTCATACTGAGTTTGGTGTATCCCATAGCCACTAACAAGAGTGCACCATAGGGTTCCCCCGCAAGCTCACCGCAAACACTAACATCTAACTCATATTGTTGGCATTCATCCAAAGCCCGTTTTAGCGCCCTTAAAATACTGGGATGATAACTATCAAATAATGAACTGACATTGGGATTATTACGATCAACAGCCAACAAGTATTGCGTTAAATCATTACTACCAACAGACACAAAATCAACCCGCTTAGCGACATCATCTAACTGATATAGTAGTGCAGGCACCTCAAGCATTACACCAATTTTGGGTCGAGTCAGCATATTATTTAATTCAACATTCAACTCATTATAAGCCTGATCAAGATATTCAATAGTTTGATCTATTTCATCTAAATTGCTGACCATAGGTAATAGGATTTGTAACTGTTTCCCCTCGCCTCCCGCTTGTAACATCGCCCTTAATTGCATTAAAAACAACTCTGGATGATCAAGCGACAATCTAATGCCGCGCCAGCCTAGAAAAGGGTTATCTTCTTTAATGGGGAAATACGGTAAAGGCTTATCCCCGCCGACATCAAGAGTTCGCATAACAACAGGGCGATCCCCCACTGCATTTAATACACTTTGATAAACTTTGATTTGCTCCGCTTCACTGGGGAAACGTTGATGCAGCATAAAGGGGATTTCGGTGCGATATAAACCAATACCATCGGCTCCGTCAGCAATATCTGACTCCACACCACTTAATAAGCCTGCATTCAAATATAAATGAATACGTTTACCATCTAGCGTTTGTGCTGGCAGGGAAAGTTCAGCTAAAAAACGTTTTTGTTTTTCTGCATCAACCCTAATAAGTACTTGATATTCAGCAACAACAGTAGGTGATGGCGACACTAGTAATTGACCACGATTGGCATTTAATACCAATAGTTTATTATCAATATTACTCTCTAAAACCTGCTCAACACCAATCAGTGCAGGGACACCTAAAGCTCTAGCAAGAATAGCCGCATGGGCATTGACACCGCCCAGTTGAGTTACAATACCCGCTAATTTATGCCGTGGAAATTCGGCCAACATAGTCGCATCGACTTCTTTAGCAACCAAAATCACTGGGGTTTCAGGTTCAAACTCCAATTTATCTGGCTCAATTAATTGACGCAGTACCTTTTGACCCAGTTCGCGTATATCACTTGCTCGTTCTTTAAGATAAGGATCATCCATCGCTAAAAATTGATCAATGTAGCGCAGAGATACTCGGCTAACGGCAGATTCAGCTCGCCAACCCGCTGCGACTTCACGCACATATTCACCACCCAAACTGCTGTCATCAAGCAGCAGTTTAAAAGCGGAAAAAATAGAGGCTACATCTTCTGCCTTATCACGCTCGAATCGCTGTGAAATAGCAGCCAACATGTCTTTACTGCGATTAATAGCCAACTTAACCCGAATGGTTTCATGTTCTATACTTTCACATGCTAAATCAGCTTGCTCTAAGGAGATCACACCTCCAAGTACCAACCCCTTAGCGATCGCAATGCCACTTGATGCAGTGATGCCACTAAAGACCACTTGATCCTGTACATTAGTCATGGCCGCTTTATTTTTTAAACTGCGGATCACCACGGCTAATTGCGCTGCTAATGTCATTAAAAATGCTTCTTCACCCTCACTAAATTGACGAGGGTTAGGCTGCTGAACCACAATGACGCCTACCACCATTTTTTGATAAATGATCGGCACAGCAAGAAAAGCGCGATATTCTTCTTCTTCGACTTCAGGGAATAATTTAAAACGTGGGTGAATTCTTGCATCAGCTAAATTGACAGCTTCTTCACGTTCAGCAGCTAAGCCGACTAACCCTTCGGTCAATGGCATTCGAACATGGCCAACTGCAGATTGATGTAGCCCCTCTGTAGCAGAAAGAACTAACTGCTGTTGCTCAAGAAGATAAACAGAACAACACTGGGTTGCCATAGCATGCTTAGTTTGCACAACCAATAGCGATAACGCCGCTGATAACGTGTTAGCAGCGGCAACGGCCTGTGTAATATCCCTAAGTGTATTTAACACTGTCTTGTAATCCTTTAATAATAATCCTTAATTTCGGTTGCGGCCTCTTCGCCTATTGTGATTAATCTCTCTGGTTTGCAAAGCTAACGTGATTATTGCAAATTCCTTCATCACTTTTCGGTAAACGTCCCGTTTAAATGACACCACTTGCCTAACAGGATACCAATAACTGACCCAGCGCCAATCATCAAACTCAGGATGGCCCGATGAATTCAAGTTAATGGTGTTGTCATGACCTTTTAATTGTAGCAAAAACCATTTCTGCTTTTGTCCGATACACACGGGTTTGCTGTCTTGTCGAATTAATCGCTTTGGTAAACGATAACGTAACCAAGAGCGAGAAGTAGTCAGAATTTGGACATGTTCAGGTAATAAACCGACTTCTTCATATAATTCACGATACATGGCTTGTTCGGCTGTTTCGCCTTCATCAAGCCCACCCTGTGGAAATTGCCAAGAATGCTGACCAAATCGTCGCGCCCACATAACTTGACCAAACTGATTACAGATAATGATGCCCACATTTGCGCGAAAGCCGTCGCTATCAATCACATGGACTCCAATTTTACAAAAATTTTCATTAATGTGATTGTTTCACAAAGCTTGCTTATCAGCAAACCCCTATTTGGGGCATTTTATGGGATAATTATGATTTTTACTCACTCTTATCAACAATTAATCACATCCTGCATGCTCGTTATCCACAAAATCTGTGGATATGTCTGTTTGAAACTCCCGTGAACTTAATAATTTGATTAAAAAACCACTCATTACAAAGTGTTTAAGAAATTAGCCGCAATCAATTTAACCAATAAAAAACAACATCTTAATAAACAAAAAATATCAAACCACCCTAGATCAACAAAGGTTGGCCATTTTTTAACCACCCATAAAGTTATCCCACAACATCTGAGTAGCAACTAAAACTTATTCACAAATAACAACTGAAATTTTAAAGTAAAATGCTTTTTTTGCTTATAAAAGTGATTGACTCACGCTTTTAGTTCGGTTAAAGCCCCCTACTTTGATATGTTATGCAACAAAACTGTGGATAACTATGTGGGAAAGGCTAGGGATAAAAGCGTGTAACTTTTTTTAAGTCGATTTATTCTTTAAATGAAAATACGTTAAATTGCTTTATTTCATCAACTTAAATGGCTCTTTGACGAATAAATAACTTCACCAAAATTAAATGAGCATTATTTGACCACCCCATTATAACTCGCCTAAAACCTGCGATAACCTCGTTATAATCAAAAGAGTTTTATCATCAAACCGTTTAAGGATATTTTTCAATTGTTTATTACAAACGGTTGCACTAGAGACCAATATTGATAATCTACTGCTATAACTCAATATCATCAGCTTATATGTTATGCCGAAACCATCACCACAAAGTTTGACAGAACTTATGCAACGAGCCCATGACATGGCTGGCGTGTCGTTAGCTGACATTGCATTTGAAAATGGTATCAATGTGCCTCAAGACTTAAAACGGGATAAAGGTTGGGTAGGACAACTGATAGAAATGGAACTTGGTGCTATAGCCGGTTCAAGACCTGAACCCGACTTCATCCATTTAGGAATAGAATTAAAAACTATCCCGATTGATCAAAAAGGTAAACCGCTCGAAACCACCTATGTCACAGTTGCGCCGCTGACTGATATTCATGGCCTGACTTGGGAGCAAAGTGTGGTGTTTCATAAGCTTCAATCTGTCCTTTGGGTGCCCATCGAAGGTGAACGTCATATTCCGGTTGGACAAAGGCGAGTCGGTACTCCGCTGCTTTGGTCACCATCAACAGCAGAAATGGCTCTACTAAAACAGGATTGGGAAGAAATCATGGAAAAGATTGCTTTGGGGAAAGTCGATAACATTACCGCTCGTCATGGTGAAGTGTTGCAATTACGACCTAAAGCCGCAAACAGTCATACATTAACCGAAAGCATTGGTCCTGATGGGACGATTCAATTATCTAATCCACGAGGATTTTATTTGAAAATCCCCTTTACCCAGCAGATCCTTAGGAATGCATTTCTGTAAGATGTGTTTATTAATTTAAGCAAAGATCAACAGGCCCTAAACTAAAATAACTTTTTCTGAACTTCTATTGATCTAAATCACAAATACCACTAACACAAGTAGGGTTTTTTGGTTAAACTGCCGCCTTATTTTCTACTCATTTGCGGATCTAATTTTTACTCTTGAAAGCTAAAAAGCAACTCAAAAAACTCGTATTTGCCATTTTAGCTTGGTGCTTTGCCATGGCTGCATTTGTGTTTTTCCGATATGCACAAACCCCTGAATTACCACAATGGGCTGTGGGTAATGGTGATCTAGCCACTTTGGCCATCTTTATGGGCTGCGTATTTGGTTGCTTACATTGGATGTCAAATTTGATCGCTGACTTTAGTGCAATTAGTCGGTTGCCTTATATTTTTTCGGTCATGTTTAAAGGGTTGTTCTTACTATTAGGGGCAACCACTATTGCTTATTTAACCCAGTACTTAAACATGTGGGCAATTGAAAACCATATGATCACTTTAAGGCAAATGCTAACCGCTCACGTGCTTTATAGTCCCTCTTTTCAGGCTTTAGTTATTTACTTAGTTGTCGTTAGAGTCGGCTTAGCCTTTATTGAGCAAATGGCTTTATTAGTTGGCCCTAGAGTATTATTAAATATTGGCCTTGGTAAATACCATAAACCTCGCTATGAGCAACGGCTATTTTTATTTTTAGACATGGCGTCATCCACCTCTCATGCTGAGTCGCTCGGTGATTATCGATTTTCACGTTTGATCCAAGATAGCTTTAGTTTACTGGCTGATACCGTGATAAAAAATGATGCTGAAATCTATCGTTATATGGGAGATGCGGTGCTCATTTATTGGCCACTTGAAGAAGGGATAAAAGAAGATCGTTGTTTAAACATTTACTTTGAGTTTTGTACTGAACTTCAATGGCAAAGACAATATTTTGAAAAACAATATGGCTTCGTGCCTAAATTCAAAGCTGCCGCCCATTGTGGCCAAGTCGTTGCTGCGGTTGTAGGCGTACATAAACAAGAAATTAGTTTCTTTAGCGATGTACTAAACACACTAGCTAGACTACAAGATCAATGTAACCCACTAGGCCAAAGAATGCTGTTGTCAGGCGATGTCGCCCATCGCCTTGAACAACAGGACAGTCTTTACCAGCTTAAAGATTTAGGTTTAGTACAACTCAAAGGCAAGCAACACCCTATTGAAGTCTATGCTGTCAGCACCAAACAAAAATCTGCCTGACTTTAAACAGTGCACAAGGTCCTTGTTAATATTGCATAGCGATCAGGTTTTCTCATCACAGGGTTAAATAACAATATTAGGGCTTAATCATAGCTTGAGGCATTAATTTTTGCTGCATTGCCAAGCCTAAAGTCCTAAAGGTGCTAATCCGGCTAGTTGTTTGACGCCATACTAAGCCAATCTCACGGTATGGCGCCTCACCTGGCGGATCAATCACTTTAAGTTCTGTGTCGTTTAAGATCCCCGCATCAATTGCCATCTGTGGTAAAAAGGTTGTCCCTAATTTACTGTCCACCATTTGCACTAAGGTGTGCAGACTCGTTGCTGCGAAAGGATTTATTTTTGCGCTATTACTCAGCTGACATGCGGTAATAGCATGGCCAGTAATACAGTGTTCAGCCTGTAAGAGAAAGATACTTTCATCTGGCATTGATTGGTAATCAATCGGCTGTATGACATCATGGGATAAATCTCGGTGCATTACCATTTTAAAAAGGTCAATACCCACTTTCATACTATGAAACCCACTAGTATCGACAGGTAATGCCAGAATCAATAAATCTAGCTCCCCCTTAGCTAAAGCATCGAGTAAACGTTCCGTAGTATCTTCTTTTAATAATAACGATAACAATGGGTAGTCTTTTTGACATAGTTTGACCACTCGACTAAGCAAAAATGGCGCAATAGTAGGAATACAGCCTAAGCGTATTTCCCCTGTCATAGGTGCACCTTGGTTTTTCACCAATTCAACTAAGTCATCTACATCGGTCAAAATATTGCGAGCTCGCTCAACAACTTCTTCACCGATTGCAGTGAACATGAATGATTTATGATCTCGTTCAATCAATTGATAACCAAGCTGCTCTTCTAAATTCTGAATACCACTGGACAAGGTCGATTGGCTAACAAAACACAATTTGGCTGCACGGTTAAAATTTTGCTCTTGATGTAAGTTAGTCAGGTAATACAGATTTTTTAGACTGGGAAGACTTTTCATATAATCGATTATATCAAGGGATAGTAATTTGAATAATGAATTAACCGAGGTAGAAAAACAAGATGTACATGGTGAACAAACACACAAAACTAAAAAAGTAGAAAAAAATACCCCTATGCATAAGGGGTATTGATATTAGAGTATCTCACTAAATAAGCTGAAATTCGCTTAAGCTTTAGCTTGTAAAAATAACTTAAGTTGCTGTAAATCGCTTTCAGCATGCGCAACTATTTCAGCTAACCATGTTTTATGCTCATCTGCCCACTTAGCTTCTTCGCCATGTTGTAGTAGTTGGGCAAACTGTTGAATACGCTTTAAACCAACGGAGCCTGCAGCACCTTTAAACTTATGTGCTTCAGAACATAAGGCCTCTTTATCAGCGGCATCGTTAGCTTTAATCAAACAACCAAGATACTCAGGCATTAACTGTTCGAACAACACAACACTTTTCAATAATGTGCCTGCACCGATTGCACTGATATATTGCTCAAGCGTGTTCAAATCCAAAATAGCATCTAACGTTGTTACGGACATTTAGGGCACCTCTAATTAGTTTAAAATTCTAAGTCTAAGCCTATAAAATTAGCTTTATAATACCCCGTCCTTGTCCCTATGCAAGCTTTGCTAGATGTAAGCCCCTTAAACCATCTGCTAGCAACATTTTGATAACAAATAAATAAACAACCTTATCCCATGCTTAAAAAAACATCTTAACAATTCGCACAACAATCCTGCTTTAAGATGATAAAAATAGCACTACACAATGACGCTAGGCTGACATAATCGACTATTGAAAGAGTTTACCCCTTCCATTACGGCTACATTTTACAGTCCGCTACACTGATTAATTAAATATATTAACTCAACCTATAAATGACATCGCACTAAATGTCTAATTAAGCTATTTTATAAAAAATAGCTTAAGGTATTGAAGTAAATCAAACAGCCATTTTAGACTTGAATCAAAGAAATCTAACTCAACCACTGACAACATTGAGGTAAACCAGCTTTTTGGTAAATGTTTTAAACAAAACCCTACATTTAAAATTACCAAAAGTGAATATTTAGTCATAACAGCGCTAAGCACCCCTCCCAACTGTATTTGAAATAAAATTCACTATTTTTATTTCAAAAACAATTCAAGGCCATTGTTACCAAAAAGTTACCAAACCAAAGGTAAAATTCTAAAATTCTTTTTATTCATAAGGTTATACGAATAATACTGCAGTTTACGTTAACGTAAACCTGATGCAATGTTACAGTTATTCAGTAATAAAATTTCACAAACATGCAATAATTACGTTTGACCTTTGTACAAACTCAGTTTAATTTGAGAGGTTCGGGTGCATATCTATGGAATATCTTCACATTTACCCCGAGTCGTATCTAGTTAGAGGTTTTAGGGGGTTTTTTGTATGAGCTTATATCATCCCAGTTTCGAGCGGGACAATTGCGGGTTTGGATTGATTGCACAAATGGATGGCGATGCCAGCCATAGAATCGTGCGCACTGCAATTCATGGACTCGATCGCATGAAACACCGTGGTGGTATTGCAGCCGATGGACGTACAGGTGATGGCTGCGGTTTATTAATGCAGATGCCCACCGAATTTTTTGAAGCAATAGCTGCTGAGAATGACTGGCATTTAAGTCGTAAATTTGCTGTCGGAATGTTTTTTCTAAGTCAAGATCAGCAAAAAGCTGACGAAGCTAAGTTTATTTTAGAAAAAGAATTACAACGTGAAACATTAAGTGTTGCAGGCTGGCGTAAAGTGCCAATCAACCCTGACGTACTGGGTGAAATAGGCCGTAACAGTTTGCCACAAATTTACCAGGTGCTAATTAATGCACCTGTAGGTTGGCGAGAGAAAGACTTAGAACGCCGCT
Organism: Shewanella sp. OMA3-2; assembly: GCF_021513195.1. Classification (NCBI taxonomy): domain Bacteria; kingdom Pseudomonadati; phylum Pseudomonadota; class Gammaproteobacteria; order Alteromonadales; family Shewanellaceae; genus Shewanella; species Shewanella sp. OMA3-2. The sequence continues at coordinate 3,520,191 of NZ_CP090974.1, forward strand.
TATATATGGCACGTCGCCGTCTTGAGCAACAAATTACTAATGACGATGACTTTTATGTCGCCAGTTTATCGGGTCAGGTTATTGTCTATAAAGGCTTAATGATGCCGGCTGATTTACCGTCATTTTATAGCGACCTTGCTGATATAAGATTAAAGAGTGCTATTTGTTTATTCCACCAACGCTTTTCAACTAACACATCACCTAAGTGGCCTTTAGCCCAGCCGTTTCGTTATTTAGCTCACAATGGTGAAATTAATACCATTACCGGTAATCGCCAATGGGCTCGTGCACGTGCTTACAAGTTTAATTCACCTTTGTTGCCTGATTTACAGCAAGCGGCTCCCTTTGTGAATGAAACCGGTTCTGATTCATCATCGTTAGATAACATGTTAGAAATGTTGTTATCAGGCGGAATGGACTTGTACCGCGCAATGCGCTTACTTATTCCACCAGCGTGGCAGTCAAATCCAGAAATGGATGATGAGTTAAAAGCATTTTATGACTTTAACTCTATGCACATGGAACCATGGGATGGCCCTGCGGGTATCGTGATGACCAATGGTCGTTATGCTGCTTGTGCCGTTGACCGTAACGGTCTGCGCCCTTCTCGTTATGTGATCACTAAAGACCGTATTCTCACTCTAGCGTCAGAAGTGGGCATTTGGGATTATGCTGCTGATGAAGTGATTGAAAAAGGCCGTGTAGGCCCTGGTGAGCTGTTAGTGCTTGATACGCTTAACGGTCGCTTACATCAATCATTTGAAATTGATAACGATTTAAAGCGTCGCCACCCATATAAAGAATGGATGGCCAAAAACAGCCAAACTTTGGTACCTGCAGAAAGCATCGATCCATCAAAACAAGGCTCAAGCCGTTTTGATGCTAAAACTTTATTGCAGTATCAAAAACAATTTGGCTTTACCCGTGAAGAACTTGAACAAGTTATTTGGGTATTAGCCAGCAAAGGCGAAGAAGCGATAGGCTCAATGGGTGATGATACCCCAATGGCGGTGTTGTCGAAAAAATCACGCTCATTATATGATTATTTCCGTCAAAAATTTGCCCAAGTCACTAACCCACCAATTGACCCATTACGTGAAAAGCACGTGATGTCATTGGCCACTTGTGTGGGCCGTGAACAAAACCTGTTTAGCGAAACCACAGGTAATGCTTACCGCGTAATGTTTAACTCGCCCATTTTATTGTTTAGCGATTTTAATCAATTATTGGGATTAGACAGCACCAACTACCGCGCTAACACAGTTGACTTAAACTACGACGCCCATGAAACACTTGAGCAAGCGATTCATCGTATTACCGATGAAGCTGAACGTTTAGCCCGTAGCGGTACAACCTTGCTCATTTTATCTGATCGCGCTGTAGACCAAAAAGCGCAGGTTATTCCTGCTGCAATGGCCGTAGGCGCGGTACAAACACGTTTAGTCGATAAGAGCTTACGTTGCGACACTAACATCATTGTTGAAACGGCATCGGCACGTGACCCGCATCATTTTGCGGTACTAATAGGCTTTGGTGCGACGGCAATTTATCCGTACCTGGCGTATGAATCAATTGCCGCAATGGCCAAAAAACATGCCATAGACGATGTGACCAGCTTAATGCTTAACTTCCGTTATGGCATTGAAAAAGGCCTACGTAAGATTATGTCTAAAATGGGTATCAGCACCGTTGGATCGTATCGTTGTAGCCAACAGTTTGAAGCTGTCGGTTTAGCCAGCGATGTGATTGAATTATGCTTTAAAGGCGTGATAAGTCGTATTGAAGGCGCAAGCTTTAGCCATATTGCTGATGATCAAAAAATACTCCATACCGCGGCATATCGTGCACATGTGCCATTGCCACAAGGTGGATTACTTAAGTATGTTGAAGGGGGTGAATACCACAGCTTCAACCCTGATGTTGTAAACACACTGCAAGCATCGCTTAAAAATAAAGATTACCCCGCTTACAAGCAATTTGCCAAATTAGTGGATGAGCGCCCAATTGCCACCCTTCGTGATCTCATTGGCGTAAAAGGCACTCAAGCAGCAATCGCATTAGATAAAGTTGAAGATGCCAGTCATTTATTTAGCCGATTTGACAGCGCCGCAATGAGTATTGGTGCATTAAGCCCTGAAGCGCATGAAGCGCTTGCTGTTGCCATGAACCGCTTAGGTGGTCGCTCTAACTCTGGCGAAGGTGGAGAAGATGCTAGCCGCTTTAACACTGAGCGTAACTCTGCCATTAAACAGGTCGCCTCGGGTCGCTTTGGGGTTACAGCCCACTACTTAGTTAATGCTGATGTACTGCAAATTAAAGTTGCTCAAGGTGCTAAGCCAGGTGAAGGCGGTCAATTACCAGGCCATAAGGTCAGTGTTGAAATAGCCGGATTACGTCATGCTCGTCCGGGTGTGACGCTTATTTCACCTCCACCACACCATGATATTTATTCCATTGAAGATTTAGCTCAGCTAATTTTTGATTTGAAGCAAATTAATCCAACCGCACTGGTCTCAGTCAAACTCGTATCTGAACCAGGTGTTGGCACCATTGCAACCGGTGTGGCTAAAGCCTATGCCGATATGATCACCATTTCAGGCTATGACGGCGGTACTGGCGCGAGTCCGATCACATCGGTGAAGTATGCTGGCTCTCCATGGGAATTAGGCCTAGCTGAAGTGCAGCAGTCGTTAGTTGAAAATGGCTTACGTCATAAAATTCGCTTACAAGTTGATGGCGGCTTAAAAACCGGTACCGATGTTATCAAAGCGGCACTGTTAGGGGCTGAAAGTTTTGGTTTTGGCACAGTTCCGATGATCGCATTAGGCTGTAAATATTTACGTATTTGTCACCTTAATAACTGCGCTACCGGTATTGCTACTCAAGATAAAAACCTGCGTGATAACCATTATCATGGTTTGCCTGAACGGGTAATGACTTACTTTGAATTTGTTGCCCAAGAAGTACGTGAATGGATGGCTGTACTGGGTGTGAGTCAATTTGAAGACTTAGTGGGTCGTAGCGAATGGTTATATGCACTTGAAGGCCAAACTGCTAAACAGCAAGGTTTGGACTTATCGCCAATTCTCTATAAACCAGTGGTACCAAGTACCTCGTCATTAACGTGGAAAGAAATTAACCCGCCATCAGATATTGGTCAATTGAACCAAACGCTGCTAGCGGATTGCAAAAAAGCGGTTGATGAAGGTGATGTTTTTGCCTATCAATACGCCATCAATAATACCGACCGTTCAGTTGGCGCAGCACTATCGGGTTATATAGCCAAGTTACATGGTGTTGCTGGCACTAAAGAACCTATATCACTCGGTTTTAGTGGTAGTGCAGGTCAAAGTTTTGGGGTATGGAACAGCCCAGGACTCAACTTAAAACTGTGCGGAGATGCCAACGACTACGTCGGAAAAGGTATGTCTGGTGGCAAGATTGTGATCCACCCACCCATCGGCAGTCCATTCCAGTCTGAGCGTAGCGCGATTATCGGCAACACCTGCTTATATGGTGCAACTGGCGGTAAGTTATTTGCAGCAGGTCAAGCTGGTGAGCGATTTGCCGTGCGTAACTCAGGTGCCATTGCGGTTGTTGAAGGTTTAGGCGACAACGGCTGTGAATATATGACCAGCGGTATTGTAGTGGTACTGGGTAAAACTGGCGTTAACTTCGGTGCCGGTATGACAGGCGGCTTTGCTTATGTATTTGATCAATATGGCCGCTTCAATCGCCGTGTCAATACTGAGTTAGTCGATACCTTAAAAGTCGAGTCAACGATTCATCGTCAGCACTTAAAAGGCTTAATTGAAACCCATGTTGCTGAAACAGGTAGTGAACATGCCAATATGATTTTAAGTGACTTTGACAATTGGATTGACTGCTTTGTAATGGTTAAACCTAAAAATATTGCCGTTGCTGATCTGTTAAAAATCGAGCAGAAAAACCCTGAATTAGCTGTTAAGGCGGGATAATAAACATGAGTAATGATTTTCAATTTATCGAAGTGGGCCGTGTTGATCCAACCAAGCACGCCGCAGAAAAACGTGCGACTCAGTTTATTGAGATTTATCAGCCGTTCACCCAACCACAAGTCAGCTCTCAGGCCGATCGCTGTCTAGACTGTGGTAACCCATATTGTGAGTGGAAATGTCCACTGCATAACTACATCCCTAACTGGCTAGAATTAGCCAAGCAAGGGCGCATAATGGAAGCGGCTGACTTGGTGCATGAAACCAATACGTTACCTGAAATTTGTGGCCGAGTGTGTCCACAAGACCGTTTATGTGAAGGCGCATGTACGCTAAACGATGATTTTGGTGCAGTGACCATCGGCAGCGTAGAAAAATACATTACCGATACCGCCATTGCCCAAGGCTGGCGACCAGACTTATCTAATGTCACTCCACGTAAAGAGCGTGTGGCGATTATTGGTGCCGGCCCAGCAGGTCTTGGTTGTGCTGACATTCTTGCCCGTAACGGCGTGCAAGCGGTAGTTTATGACAAATACCCACAAATTGGCGGCCTGCTTACTTATGGTATTCCATCATTTAAGCTAGATAAAACCGTAATGGCGACTCGCCGCTCGGTGATGGAAGGCATGGGTATCCAATTTAAATTGAATACCACTATTGGTAAAGACATCAGCTTTCAAAGTCTTTTAGACCAGTACGATGCGGTATTCTTAGGCATGGGAACTTACACGGCTATGCCAGCTAAATTGCCTAATGAAGATGCCACCGGAGTATTACAAGCCTTACCTTATCTTATTGGCAACACCCACAAAGTCATGGGCACAAGTGACGACAGCACACCTTACATTAGCTTAGAAGGTAAAAATGTTGTGGTACTTGGCGGTGGTGATACTGCAATGGATTGTGTTCGTACAGCGGTACGCCAAGGTGCAAAAAGCGTTACCTGTGCTTATCGTCGTGATGAAGCTAACATGCCAGGTTCTGTGCGCGAAGTACAAAATGCCCGCGAAGAAGGAGTTAAGTTCCTTTTCAATCGTCAGCCTGTAGCGGTTACTGCTGATAATGGTGTGGTAGTGGGTATTGAATGTGTAGAAACCCAAATGGGTGAAGCAGATGCCTCTGGACGTCGACGCGCTGAAGTTGTACCAGGCAGTGAGCAAGTGCTAGAAGCTGACGCGGTTATCGTGGCATTTGGTTTCCAAGCCAGCCTGGCTGCTTGGTTTGAAGATTTTGGTATCGAAACCAATGAATGGGGATTAGTTAAAGCCAAAAAATCTGATGCCAATCCATTCCAAACCACTAACCCAAAAGTATTCGCTGGTGGGGATATGGTCAGAGGATCCGACTTAGTGGTTACCGCCATTGCCGAAGGCCGTGATGCTGCATTAGGCATTTTAAACTTTATTGACTAAACAAAAGAGTTCGCTTGTGAATTTGCACACCCTCGGGTGTGCTTTTTTTATCTACTGATAGTAGATAACCTTGGTAATGAGGATAATAAAATATCGACAAGTCCTGTTACAAACTCACATACTGATTAGCGACTTATTAATAACAACCTTGTTTGAACATAGCGTATGATAAATTACCGTTTTTTGAATCTTTTATAACAACAAATTTATTCCCAATATAACAATAAAGGAGCCACGCACGATGGCCTTACTAACATTAACTTGCCTTAGATCCCCCTTGAATAACGCCCTATTAGTTGCTTTAGGGTTATCATTTTCAAGTGCTGCTTTAGCACAAGATACCCTTATCATTGCCGATGCTTATGTGGATGTAGCCAAGGGTAAAACGGTTAAAGATGTGGCGATTATTGTCACCGACAGTAAAATCAGTAAAGTTGCTAAACAAGCTGACATCAACAATAAACAGAATTACACCGTCATTGATTTAAGCGGTAAAACCCTAGTACCAGGGGTGATGGACATGCATGTGCATTTATCCGGTGATGCTGATGATAACTTCCTTGAAGCTCAAAATGATTCAGTGCCACGCCAAACAGTAAAAGCCGTTAAAAATGCCCAAAAAACCTTGATGGCCGGTTTTACCACAGTACGTGATTTAGGTGCATCCGGTTACTCGGTGATCGCCACGCGTGACGGCATTAATGCCGGCGATATTGTTGGGCCGCGCATTTGGGCTGTTGGCCATGCCATTAGTGTTACCGGAGGACATTGTGACGATAACTTTTCAGCACCCGAAAAGCATGCAAAGGCGCAGGGTGTAGCAGACGGTCCATGGGCCGTACGCGCCAAAGTGCGTGAAAACATCAAGTATGGCGCTAATGCGATAAAGATATGTGCCACTGGCGGTGTATTTTCAAAAGGCACTCAGGTTGGTATTCAGCAGTTAAGCGATGAAGAAATTAAAGCGGCTGTTGATGAAGCGCATATGCAAGGCATGGTTATTGCGGCACACGCCCATGGCACTAGCGGTATTAAAGCGTCAATCAAAGCAGGAATTGACAGCATTGAGCATTGCAGCTTTATGGATGCCGAAACGATTAAAATGGCCATTGATGCTGGCACTTACTTGTCGTGCGATATTTATAACACCGAGTACACCTTAGCATTTGGTGCTGCTAATGGCGTACCAGAAGCCAATATCAATAAAGAAAAATTGGTATCACAGGCGCAACGAGACAGCTTTAGAAAAGCAGTAAAAGCCGGTGCAAAAATGGTATTTGGCTCTGATGCGGCTATCTATCCCCACGGCGATAATGGCAAACAGTTTTCACGCATGGTGACATTCGGAATGACTCCTGCCCAGGCCTTACAAGCAGCGACCATTAATAGTGCTGCACTATTAAAGCAACAGGACTTAGGCCAATTAAAAGTGGGCTTTTTAGCCGACATTATAGCCGTTGATGGCGATCCACTTGAAAATATCAGCTTGATGGAAAACGTCAGCTTTGTTATGAAAAACGGCATTATTTATAAGCAATAACCGATATAGAAATAATCTTCAGCAAGAAACAACAAGGTGCGACTCATGTCGTGCCTTTTTTTATCGGTTTACCTGTGATTGAGCTTTTCACAAAGCAGACCTCGACATGGTATATTATTGGCTTAATCAATTGGTATAAAACTGTTTAAGGTTACCCCATGAAAATTGGTATTATCGGCGCTATGGAGCCCGAAGTCGTTCATCTTGTTCAAGCTATTCATTCTCCAGCCCATACCACCATTGCTGGAATTGAATTCATTAGCGGTAAAATTGCTGGTAAAGATGTCGTTGTCACACGTTCTGGTATTGGTAAAGTAGCGGCAAGTATTGCAACAACGCTATTAATTGAAAAGTTTTCAGTCAGTCATGTAGTTAACACCGGCTCTGCTGGTGGATTTGTTGATGACTTAGCCATTGGTGATATTGTGATTTCATCAGAAGTTCGCCATCACGATGTTGATGTGACGGCATTTGGTTATGAAATTGGTCAAATGGCACAGCAACCTGCGGCATTTATTCCTGATGCTGAATTAGTGAAAGCAGCGCAACAAGCGGTTTCATCTCTGGGCGAAGTCAAAGCGATTGAAGGGTTAATTTGTACTGGCGATAGCTTTATTTGCGACCCTGAGCGCACGAAAGTGATGCGAGCTAACTTTCCAACAATGGCGGCATGTGAAATGGAAGGCGCTGCTATTGCACAGGTGTGTCATCAATTTAACACTCCTTTTGTGATCATCCGCTCACTGTCTGATAATGCAAATAATGACTCACCGGTTGATTTTGACTCGTACATTATTAAAGCTGGGCAACATTCGGCCATGATGGTCATTGCACTGTTACAACAATTGTAATTTTACAGCTATTGTAATATTAAATATGATTAGCTTTTAACGGCATAAGCTTGCAACGGATATCCACATTAGTATGAACAATCTACTTTTGCAAAATGAGTTCATACAAGGCTGCTTAGTGCTAATAGCATCTATTGCTGCGGCGCAACTTGCACCACTGCCTAAGCACTGGCTTCCCTGGTTATGGTTTAGGTTATTAGCAAATCAATTAGCGGCTAAGGTTAATCACCTTAACCGCTCTGTTTCACAACAGATGACTGCGGGGATCTTAGCGACGCTATTGTTAGTTATCCCCATCACCACCATCACAGCTTTTTTTCTTGAACTTGCTGCCTATGGCTGGTTTTTTGACTTTCTAATACTGTACTGCAGCATTAGCGACTACCAATTCACTCATCAAGCAAAGCGTATTCAAGCGGCGCTAGAAAAAGGCAACAATGCCTCCGCTAAAGTCATATTAGCACCTTGGGTCAGTCAAAGTACCCAGCGACTATCCAGTGTTGGCTTGTGTAAAACCACTATCGAAAAAACACTGATTGCGCCTGTTTACGGCAGTGTTGCCACAGTCCTATTTTTTGCTTTAGGTGGCTCAACTATGGTTATTGCGGCACACTTACTTAAACAACTAGAACAGTGCTGGCCAACCTATCATCCTAATTTTGTCAATTTTTCTAGCTTTATTGGCCAATTTAATCGCTTACTGTTTTTTATCCCTAGATTATTATGGCAGTTTTCATTAGCAATACAGTTTGGTCAACTTGGTGTTAAAAGCATAGTTGTTACAGATAAGGTCACTCAAGGACTAAATAATGACTTTAGTGTGATACATCTAGGGGCTAATTTACTCAAAACTGAACTTGGCGGGCCACAACAATTTATACTGCCATCAGCTTCACAAAAACTCAGTTATACAAATGGGGCTGCTGAAACTGTTTTTGAAAAAGTGGCTTTAGCCAAAGTATTAGCCGGCCCACTCCCCCACTACCAGCATATTCATATTGCGATCAAGGCGGCCCAGAATGGTAAATTTTTCTTCTTAGCATTAGCTATTTTATTGCCTTTGTTATGGGCATTGCTGCAAAATATGTAAATCGTTAGCCAAAAGCGGTATTATCCGCGGCTGCTTGTTTTATATACCCTCGTTTATAGGAAAGTGACCTTGTTCGATAATTTACATGTTTCATTAACCACGCCGGCTTTGCTATTTCCGGCCATCTCATTACTTTTGCTGGCATATACCAATCGTTTTTTTGCACTAGCGGCACTTATCCGCCAGCTAAGTGAACGAGGTAAACCTGTCAATGACGAGCAAATAAAAAACCTTAAACAACGCATTAATCTTATCCGCAAGATGCAGGAAGCGGGTGTGAGTAGTTTTGCTTTATGCGTGTTATGCATGATTTTTCTTTATACTGGATTTAATCAAGTTGGCTCAGTTATCTTTGGCCTAAGTTTGCTGTTGTTACTCTATTCTTTGATTTTATCTGTGATTGAAATTCGCATTTCGGTTGATGCACTTAATATTCACCTTAAAGAGTTAAGTAAATGAGCCAATGGATTTACTTTTTTGACCTCTGCGGTACTGCTGTATTTGCACTATCTGGGGCCTTGGCTGCAGGAAAGCATCGTATGGACCCTTTCGGCGTAACGGTATTAGCCTCTGTGACTGCGATTGGCGGCGGCAGTATCCGTGACACATTATTAGGCTCCACACCGGTTTTTTGGATTACCGATCCCAATTACATCATAGTGATCCTCGCGACCGTGGTTGCTTGTTTGATCCTGGTCCGCAAGCCCCATAAGTTACCCAACATCACCCTGCCTGTGGCCGATGCTCTAGGCTTAGCCCTGTTTACGGTTATTGGTGCTCAAAAAGCATTACTACTGGGTCATTCTGGCATGATTGCTGTTGTAATGGGATTAATAACCGGCGTTGGCGGTGGTATAATTCGAGATGTATTATGTCGACAAGTTCCCATGGTATTACGGACAGAAATTTATGCTACAGCTTCTATTATTGGCGGGATCTGTTATACCTTGAGCTTACTGTCAGGAATAGATAGTATGACTTCGATGTTCTTAGCTATGGCTAGCACGCTCATCATTAGATTAAGTGCAATCCGCTGGCATCTTTCCTTACCTGCATTCGATTTAAAAACAAAGAGACCTTGATGTGCGTTTAATTAGCCTACTATTTAGCTTACTATTGAGTTTTCAAACTCATGCGAATATTGGTGATATGCCAGCAGAACAACAGCTTGCAATTCAATATGTTGAGGCCTATACCAGCCATGATTTTAAAACGTTAAAAAAGTTTTATACCCGTGAGAGCATATTTTTTGATAAAACTGCTGGGGTAGAATATAAAGGTGAGCGCCAGATTATTGCTTTCCTCACCCGTGCCTATGAAGGTGTACTTGAATACCGACTGAATATAGAACATATGTTCAATAATGGCGCTATTATCGTCATAATTGGCAGCTATAGCTTACGTGGTCCAGGTGATCAATATGGTAAACCCGATAAAATTATTGATATTGCGGTTCCAGGGGTCACCACCTTAAAATTTGATATGAAAACCCAACGCTTAATCGAACATATGGATTTGATGGACTACCAAACAATGGCTGACCAACTAGAATCTCAGTAATCTATTAGTCCCTCCAGTGTTTCGATGGGCTTCTTCAATATCGAACATAACTCCCCCAAAAAACGATTAAATTCAGATAATAAAAAAGGCTCATAAGAGCCTTTTTTATTGAACACAGAATCTGACTTAATTCAGCACGACTTTGGCAAACTTGCGTTTGCCAACCTGCACTACAGCTTCAAAACCTGCGTTAAACACTTGACGACTATCTTCTACTTTTTCACCATCAAACTTCACAGCACCTTGCTTTATCATGCGCATACCGTCAGAAGTAGACCCAACTAAACCGGCATCTTTAAGTAAGTTAGCAATCGCTAACCCTTCACCAGCAGCAAGTGTTACCGTTTCAATGTCTTCCGGAATCGCGCCTTTTTGGAAACGATTGATAAATTCCTGGTGGGCAGCTTCAGCTGCTGCTTCATTATGGAAACGGGCAATAATTTCTTTGGCTAAGGTAATTTTAATATCACGCGGATTAGTGCCATTTTCCATATCCAACTTAAAACCAGCAATCTCTTCTAGCGGACGGAAAGACAGTAACTCAAAATAACGCCACATCAAGTCATCTGATATGGACATAATTTTGCCAAACATTTCATTTGCAGGCTCACTCACACCAATATAGTTGTGAGCTGATTTAGACATTTTTTTCACACCGTCCAAACCTTCAAGCAGCGGCATCATAATCACAGTTTGTGGTTTTTGACCTTCTGCTTTTTGTAATTCACGTCCCATCAGTAGATTAAACTTTTGGTCAGTACCACCTAATTCGACATCGGCTTGTAACGCTACCGAATCGTAACCTTGCAGTAGTGGGTACATAAATTCATGGATCGCAATAGATTGCCCAGAAGCATAACGTTTTTTAAAGTCATCACGCTCCATCATACGCGCAACCGTTTGCTGTGAAGCTAAACGGATCATACCTGCGGCACCTAATGGCTCTAACCAGCTAGAATTAAACTCAATACGTGTTTTAGCGGGATCCAAAATCTTATAAACTTGCTCTTTATAGGTTTCAGCATTAGCAAGTACTTGCTCACGTGTTAGTGGCGGACGAGTGCTATTTTTGCCGCTAGGGTCGCCAACCATGCCAGTAAAGTCACCGATCAAGAAAATGACTTCATGACCAAGCTCTTGGAAGGTACGCATTTTATTTAAAATGACAGTATGCCCTAGATGGATATCTGGCGCGGTAGGATCTGCGCCTAACTTAATCCTAAGAGGTCGTCCTTCTTTAAGTTTTTCAATGAGATCAGCCTCAAGTAAAATTTCATCCGTACCACGTTTGATCTCTGCCAACACTTGATCTAATTCAGCCATCTCTACTGCAACTCCTAGAGCGTAATCATTAACAAATAAAAATAAAGAGGACTATGTTACTTGTTAGCCACAGCAAATGAAAGAGTGTACACTTACCGGATAACAACAAGAGTGGGAAATTGGTAACTGAGTCAATGGCAAAGCTGATTACAATATTTAAGTTGCTGCCTAAAGCACATCAAATAGCCTTAGCTACATTAGCTATATTTACTTCTTTAATTTTGGTATTTCCATCAGAAGATGCCCAAGCTTCTAAGCGGACATCAACAGATGGGTTATCATCGCTAACAACCGACTCAAATCAGTCGGTACCATTAGCCTTTAGAAGCCCTAGCGCCCCAAAAGTAGCTAAAAAAAATACCCCATCATCGGCCCCCACTGCAGATGATGAAATTTTTGCTGCGCATTTAAATACCTTGTCGCCTGAATCAGAAACAGACCAAGTGATTAATAATATCGCTAGCGAGTTACAAGCTCAAAAACAGGCGATTCAACAAGCCAGTGAAGCGGTTGATCCTAATGCTCTGCATGCTGAATATTATGAAGTGGCAAAAGGCGACACATTAGGGGGGTTATTTAACCGTGCAGGGCTAACGGCTAAAGATGTATACGACATCACCAGTTTACCTATCGCGAAAAAGAATTTACTTAAAATTATTCCTGGTGAAGAAATTGCTATCAGCAAGAATGCCCAAGGCGAATTAGCCGAACTAAGTTACCGCATGGATAAAATATCGACTTTGGTTATCTCTAAAGCAAACGATAAATATCAAGAAGTCGTAAATAAAAAACAGTTAGAAACACGCCAATCTTTTATTACCGCCAAAATTAAAAGCAATTTCTGGACTGCGGCGGCTGATGCAGGTTTGTCGGCTAATCACATCATGCAACTTGCTAACATCTTAGGCTGGGACATAGATTTTGCGTTAGATATTCGTAAAAACGATCATTTTTCACTGATTTTTGAACAAGAATATGCCGATGGTCAGTTTATTCGTACTGGTAATATACTCGCGGTAGAATTTGTTAACCAAGGTGAGCGCTATACCGCCATTCGCTACAAAGACGGCCAGTATTATTCAGAAACAGGCAACAGCATGCGTAAACCATTTTTACGCTCACCGGTAGATTTTAAATACGTTAGCTCTAACTTTAACCCAAGACGACTGCATCCTGTAACGGGTCAAATAAAAGCTCACCGTGGGGTAGATTATGTTGCGGCTGTTGGTACGCCAATTAAAGCTGCTGGGCGAGGTAAAGTGGTTGAGGCGGGTTATAATCAATTTAATGGTAACTATGTGTTCATTAAACACAATGATACCTATACCACTAAGTATCTGCATTTAAATGCCCGTAAAGTTAAACGTGGCGATATAGTAAAACAAAGCCAAATTATTGGTACTTTAGGGCGCACAGGCCGCGTAACTGGCGCGCATTTACACTATGAGTTTATTGTCAATGGTGTACACAGAAATCCTAGAACGATTAATTTACCTAAGTCTGAACCCATTGAGCGCAGCGAAAGAGGCAAGTTTGAAAATGTGAGTAAGCTACTAATGGCTCAGCTAAAATCAAACCAAGCGCAAATGATTGCGAGTAACTAACTTTCCTAATATCTATCTAATTTATTAACTAATATAAGCTTGGATATCTTGCTTATATTAGTTAACCATCACTCTCATTCAAATTAAGGAAGTCTTTCATGTCTGAGCCAGAATATTATATTGGTCTTATGTCCGGCACGAGCATGGATGGTGTGGATGCAGTATTAGTTGATTTTAGCCACGGTTACCCGCAACTGGTTAGCGCACATACTGAAGAGATTCCAGGGCATTTACTTAGGGGGCTACAACGCCTTTGCCAACCTTCAACCGATGAAATTAACCGTTTAGGTAGACTAGATCGCAGCGTGGGTTTGTTATTTGCAAAAGCCGTTAATCAGCTACTAACCCACGCGAGTGTGAGTCCAAGTCAGGTTATCGCTATTGGATCGCATGGTCAAACGGTCAGACACATGCCTAATTTAGAAATGGGTTTTACCTTACAAATTGGCGACCCCAATACTATCGCGGTAGAGACGGGCATTGATGTTATTGCAGACTTTCGCCGTAAAGATATCGCATTAGGTGGCCAAGGCGCGCCATTGGTACCGGCTTTTCATCAACAAATTTTTGCTAAACCTGATACCCAACGGGTCATTTTAAATATTGGCGGTATTGCAAATATCACCTATCTTCCAGGTGATTCAAATAAAGTGATAGGTTTTGACACTGGCCCTGGTAATAATCTAATTGATGCTTTTATCCAGCAAGCCCAAGAGCTCCCTTTTGACAAAAATGGCGAATGGGCCGATTCAGGTAACTCAAACCCTGACCTATTAAAACAGCTTTTATCGCATTCTTATTTTTCGTTAGCTTACCCTAAAAGTACTGGACGAGAACTCTTCAACCAGGCGTGGCTTGAACAACAATTATCAGAATTTAGTCACTTAGATCAAGAAGACATTCAATCCACATTACTTGACTTAACTTGCCATAGCATAGCGAATGACGTTAACAAGCTAAGTGCTACAGGCGAGCTATATGTTTGTGGTGGCGGTGCACTGAACAAGGCACTAATGCGTCGACTCGCTTTGTTAGTACCTGGCTACAAAGTGGCCACAACAACGGACATAGGTATTGACCCTAAATGGGTTGAGGGATTTGCTTTTGCCTGGCTTGCCATGCGTCACCATCGCCAATTACCGGCTAACTTGCCCGCTGTCACAGGTGCAAGCAGAGAAGCGGTATTAGGTGGACGATATTCGGCAAAGTAATCTGCCATGATGCTATTTGATGCCCTAACAGGCTTAATTTAAGTTTAATTATTTGGATCTGTATCCATTTTAACAGACCCGATTTAAGTCCATTGGATTAATCATTTTGTGTTCATCGCCCAATACATAAAAGTCCGCTTACTGTGGACTTTTCTTTTTCAAATAATCCTGTCAGTGGTATCATGCGCCAATATTTAGTTTTTAATCGGCATATGGATACCTGTATTGCTGATTGCTGCCATATGAGAATCGCATGAGTATTAAACAAAAAAGTGTTGCCGAATTACTACAACTAACGCCTGAAGGCCGTTATGATTACATGATTGAACAAGTCAAAAGCCACAAAATGATTTGGTCTTTGCAAGACAGTGATGGCTGCGTCATGCTAACCACTGAAGATGAAGATTGTATTCCAATGTGGCCATCAGAAGAAACGGCTGCACTGTGGGCCGTTGATGACTGGAAAGACTGCGAGCCATTAGCCATTCCCCTTGATGAATTTCAAGAGCGTTGGGTGAGCGGCATGGAAGATGATGATTTATTTATTGCCGTATTCCCAGTTCAAGAAGATTTAGGTGTCGTTGTGCCACCTTTTGAAGTCGATCAACGCTTAACCTCTAAAGACACTACAAAGCACTAATACTAATGAATAATCCCATGGATGCTAAAGCTAAAGCCATAACCAATATCGCTGAAAATATATCACCGAGTATCGATACTGAAAAAATTAAGCCTGCTGTGGTAAAGCCAATACTGCCTAAACGTTTGACGGCATTGATGTTAATTTACACAGTGGCATCTATCAGTGGTTTAATGGCTGCTAATTCTGTTTCAGAGTTAAGTACTATGCTATGCCTATTAACGTTACTAATGGTTGTGGCGGTATTTGGCCGTCAAAAAGCAGCCCTGTATATGCTCAGAGGTTACAGCGTTTTGCAATTAGCATTTTACAGCTTTTTACCGGTACTTATGTATGATCCAGACAATTTAGTTGCCGGGCCTACCACAATGGATTTTGGTTTATTTCAAGCTGTGGTATCTGACTGGGTTATTTTTAGTGCATTGATTATTATAGGTATAATACAAGTTTGGATAAGCTTCAATGGTAAAGTTAAGGCGTGGTTTAAACCGCGACAAAATATGAATATCATGAGCTAATTAGCAACAACAAAAAAGCCGTCTAATGACGGCTTTTAGTTTTCTTGAACAATATTAATCAATAACACTGACTTATACCGAGAAACTTGCTCCACAACCACAAGTAGTCGTGGCATTGGGATTCTTAACAAAGAAGCGTGAACCTTCTAGGCCAGATGTGTAATCAACTTCGCCACCCATAAGATACTGTAAGCTCATTGGGTCAACCACTAACTGTACGCCTTGCTTTTCAATAGTGAAGTCACCTTCGTTCACTTTTTCATCAAAAGTAAACCCATACTGAAAACCTGAACAACCACCGCCGGTAACATAAACTCGCAGTTTTAATTCAGGGTTCTGCTCTTCTTCTAACAGCCCTTTTACCTTGGTCGCCGCAGCATCGGTAAATTGTATCGGCATTGCTGCATCAGTTTGTTCAGTCATTATTACCTCTTACTTCAATTTTCTGCTGCGAATTATCTAATACCTGACTGTTTTGTTCAAGTATTACCCGCGCTTCTTTTTTTACAGCCTGTGACTTACGTGCCTGTAGCAATGATATCTTCAATATTATACACCTGTTCAACCTCACCGCCTTTAATGCCACGGGCAGGTTTCACCTTCACTTTTACGTTAATGCGTTGCAAGGTAAAACCATCCGGCAAGGTAACATCGACATCCATTATATGGAAATATTTAAAGTCGATATTATATTTCTTATCGGTCAGTTTGGTTAAGTTTAACTCAGATACTTGATCGTTTTGTATTCCTATAAAATCAGCATCTACTGTCACCGTTAATTTAGCTTGACGTTTTTGTTGTTGGGTTAGAATCACTCTAAGTTGCTGCTGCCCTGGTAACATGCCGCGATTAAGCTCTACTCCGTGGATCATCACCCCTTCAACTTCTGCGTCAGGAACCATTAAACTACGATAAAACGATAACTCTTTTTCAAGACTTTTTTGATGAATTAATTGATCGCTGAACATTTGCTGCAAGTTTTTATTGGCTTCTTGCTCTATAGTAAGTGCAAGGTTACGACTGGCAAGGGTTTTAGCTTGTAGATCAAGCTCAAGTATTAGTTTACGTTTGCCACTTTCACTATTAGGTGCGGCTTCTGGAGCAAATGACAGCCAGATTTGATGACATAAGGCACCAGTGATAAATGCTATTAGCACTAATGTGATGAGATAAGTACTAGATGTGCGTTTTTTACGCTCAATTACTTTTAACTTATCCAGTAAACGATGGTAATTTAGCATTAGGTAACAAGCCCTTAATAAAATACAATGTCCAAGTTAACACAGGGAAGCAAGAGCATAACAGTGCAACTTAAACTCAACAAAGCTGCCATTATTCACGCCAAGAGGGCGGCACGCAAATATCTAAACAATGAATTTCGCGATAAAGTATCACAGGCGAAGATCAGTGTTCAATTGTGTGCGCTAGCATTACTGTTTGCGATTATAGCATCCAGTGTGATTATTCTATTCCGTTTACTGCTAGTTTGGGCAGATATTTACAGCCATACCGATGCCACCAACTTAAATAATATCCTTATAGACTGGCGGACCTACCTGCCTTTAATTGGGGCGCTATTAATTTGGCTATTATCGCTATTGGGATCTAAGCGCTATCGACGTATGGGCATAGCTTATGTATTACATCGATTCAAAATGCATTACGGAAAAGTGCCACTTCAATCTGCAGCAGGGCAATTTTTTCAAGCATTAATTGCGCTAGTGACTAATTTCTCTGTAGGACGTGAAGGTCCGGCGATTCATTTAGGTGCTGTGAGTGCCAGTGTGATGGCGGAGAAATTTAAATTACCCGACAACAGTGTGCGTATCATGTGCGCTAGTGGTATTGCTGCTGGAATAGCCGCAACCTTTAACGCCCCCTTAGCTGCAGTGCTTTTTGTGTTTGAAGTCATTGTCAGAGAATATAAAATACATTACTTTTTCCCAATTATGTTGTCAGCCATTTGTGGCGCAGTATCAAGTCAACTTGTATTTGGTAATGTGCACGAATATGACCTCATTAACGTCATCCGCATTCCACTAGATCATTACCCTATTTTATTACTCGGCGGTCTAGGTCTAGGCTGCACCGCCGCACTATTTAATCACTCTTTGCTAAAAGTCACCGCCACGGGCCAGCATTGGCCATTAATATATCGGTTACTCCTTGCAGGAGCGATAACTACCCTAATTGGCATATTATTGCCTCAAGCACTCGGCTCAGGTGACTTAGCCATACACGAAGCCATTAGCGAGTCACCTAACTTATGGTTTTTAATCGCTTTATTATTAGGTAAAATGCTGGCAACAATTGCCGCTATAGGCTTAGGTGTGCCTGGAGGGTTAATTGGTCCCTTATACGGCATAGGCGCTTTAGTTGGCGCTATTTTAGCCTTAGTTAGCAGCGCGTTATTTCCATCTATTGCGCCCTATGTAGGTCTTTATACCGTGATAGGCATGACGGCAATGATGGGGGTGTGTTTAAGTGCCCCACTTGCGGCCTTAGTCGCATTACTTGAATTAACCAATGATGCCTCCATAATTTTACCCGCTATGTTTGTCACAATCCCTGCATTTTTAGTTGCTTATCAGGGCTTTAATACAAGTTCTATTTTTATCAAACAACTTGAAATAATGGGCTTAGATTATAAAGTCGCGCCGATGAACCAAGGGTTACAGAAAAAAGGTGTGCGAGTATTGATGAATCGGCGTTTCGTGGTGGTCAATGACGATGACGAATTATTACTGGAAGTATTGAAACGTGCTGAGGGTCGGCCTGTTCTCGTTCGTAACGCAGAGGGGCAAATTGAAATGCTGCGTTTAGAGATCCAATCATTTGAGGACGAAACCACCTTGTCTCGCCATCCAATGGTTGGATTACCTGACTCAGCTACACTCAATGAAGCTCATGAAGTGTTAGCAGCTAAACGCACTGGAGAAGTGTATATTTACCGTAATAATCCTAATAATGTCATTGGTGTAATCAGTTGGGCAAACTTACTGCAAGAAATACGCTCCGGACAAGAATAGAGAAAATACATGAAGATAATAAATAACAAAGTATTAGCATTAGTGTGCTTATTGAGCGTGTTTATAACGGCATATGCCACGATAATATCGACACCAGATACCAGCTCAAAAAACAATAAGCTGAACACTGAACTGTACATTGCATCAGTGGCTACAGAAATTAAAGCTAATGACAATGATCAAACCTCCTTAGACATTCAGGTTGCACCTTTAACTGAGTTTGCAGATAACTTACCAGACCAATTGCAGAATAGTTTTGCCTTAATCTCAGATAATCGCCCCATAATAAAACCTAAAAAAGTGCTGGTGCATTCTCTAGACAGTATCAAACATTTATTTGATTCCATTCACTACAACTCACATAGTTGGCAGCAAGGTAATCGCGAAGTTCCTCGTCTGACTTTTGAAACCGTCACTGAACAATGGCAGAAAAATGCCCATAACATTCCAGTTGATGAAAAGAAGATGATTTTCTTCCGCTTAATGGCGCCTCTTATTTTACTCAGTAATGAAAAAATGCTGTTAGAGCGGCGATATATTGAAATAAGCGCTAACGACAACGATAAAGTATTGCAGTTAGCACAAAAATATAAAGTTATCGATTCAACCGAATTAAAAAACACGACAACATTAACTGATGAACAAAAAACGACACTGCTAAATAGAGTTGATATTGTGCCGCCCTCATTAGTGTTAGCACAAGCTGCGGAAGAAAGCGGTTGGGCAACATCACGCTTTACCGTTGAAGGTAACGCATTCTTTGGCCAATGGGACTTTAGTGGTAACGGTATGATGCCTAAGCAGCAACGCACTGAATTAGGTCATTACGGTATCGCACGTTTTGACTCACCACTTGAGTCTGTTATTGGTTACTTAATCAATATCAACACCCATGATGCCTATCAAAAACTGCGTAATTTACGCGCAAATCTCAGGCTTAACAATGAGCCTATTACTGGTCTTGAACTTGCTGGTACATTAGATAAGTATTCTGAACGTGGCCAAGCTTATATTGATAGCCTGCGCAGCATGATTCGTTACAACCAATTAGAACAAGTCGATGAAGCCTATTTATCTGATGATAATCCCATTCATTTGATAACAGGTAATCTGTAAGCTAGTTTATCTGTACAAAATAGTCTGCTACAATTTCGCCTCAGCCCCCCTACACAACTTGGGTAGATTAACTGCTTCTAAAAGTCAGTAATTTACCCCCTAAATATTGGAAATCAGGCTGATGACTCAGTTCGAAGGTTCGCATATCCTCTCCGTAAACCAGTTAAATCTGGATTCAATTACCACTATTTTTGATGTCGCTAACAAAATGACCCCCTATGCTTTGCGCGAAAAACGCACAAAAGTATTGGAAGGTGCGATTCTCGGTAACTTATTTTTTGAACCTAGCACACGTACCCGTGTCAGTTTTGGTTGTGCCTTTAATTTATTAGGTGGACATGTACGAGAAACAACAGGAATGGCGTCTTCATCGTTATCTAAGGGCGAATCCTTATATGACACAGCTCGCGTGTTATCAACCTATTCTGATGTCATCGCCATGCGCCACCCCGATGCTTACTCAGTAAAAGAATTTGCCGAAGGTAGCCGAGTGCCTGTTATTAATGGCGGTGACGGCCCAAATGAGCATCCAACTCAGGCATTACTGGATTTATTTACCATCAAAAAAGAGCTCAGCCATTCAGGTATGGGGATTGATGGTATGCATATTGCGATGGTCGGTGATTTAAAATATGGCCGTACTGTGCATTCACTGTCACGTTTATTGTGCATGTATAAAGATATCCAATTCACATTAATATCACCCACTGAATTAGCAATGCCTGATTATGTGATCGCTGACATTGAAAATGCTGGCCATAAGATCAAAATAACCGAACAACTTGAAGGAAATTTACATCAAGCAGATATTCTGTATCTAACCCGAATTCAAGAAGAGCGCTTTCCGTCACAGGAAGAGGCGAATAAGTACCAGGGTAAATTCCGTTTAAACCACAATATTTACACCCAACACTGCAAGTCCAACACAGTGATCATGCATCCTTTGCCACGGGACTCTCGTGAACAGGCAAATGAACTCGACAATGATTTAAATAGTCATCCAAGCTTGGCAATTTTCCGTCAAGCTGATAATGGCTTATTGATCCGTATGGCACTGTTTGCATTGACCTTAGGTGTTGAAAACCAACTCGAAAAATATGAGTGCCCAGTAAACTGGTATTCACGTAAAGCTGATCGTTAATCAGCGGCATTAAATTAAGGATTACACATGACCCGTTCCGAAGCATTATTTGAACAGGCTAAAAAAACCATTCCAGGCGGCGTAAACTCGCCAGTTCGTGCATTTAACGGCGTGGGTGGTTCACCATTATTTATCGAAAAAGCCGACGGTGCTTATATTTATGATGCCGATGGTAAAAAATATATCGACTATGTAGGCTCATGGGGCCCAATGATTTTAGGACATAATCACCCTAAAATTCGTCAAGCGGTATTAGCTGCGGTTGAAAATGGTTTATCTTTTGGTGCACCAACAGAGCTTGAAGTCAAAATGGCTGAAAAAGTTATTTCTATGGTGCCATCAATGGAACAAGTGCGCATGGTGAGTTCAGGCACTGAAGCCACCATGAGCGCGATTCGTCTTGCACGTGGGTTTACTAACCGTGACAATATTTTAAAGTTTGAAGGCTGTTACCATGGTCATGCAGACTGTTTACTGGTTAAAGCGGGTTCAGGGGCATTAACCCTAGGACAGCCAAGCTCACCTGGTATTCCTGAAGACTTTGCCAAGCACACGTTAACAGCAACTTATAACGACCTTAACTCGGTACGTGAGTTGTTTGAACAACACCCAGAAAGCATCGCCTGTATCATTCTTGAGCCTGTTGCCGGCAACATGAACTGTATTCCACCCGTTGAAGGTTTCTTACAAGGCTTACGCGCTATTTGTGATGAATTCGGCGCATTACTGATTATTGATGAAGTCATGACTGGTTTCCGTGTATCTATGAGCGGTGCACAGGGTTATTACGGCGTAACACCAGACTTAACGACATTAGGTAAAGTGATTGGCGGCGGTATGCCTGTGGGCGCGTTTGGTGGCCGTAAAGATATCATGCAGTTTATCGCTCCTACGGGTCCTGTTTATCAAGCAGGTACTTTGTCGGGTAACCCAATTGCAATGACCGCAGGTCTTGCACAAATGGACGCGTTAAATGCTCCTGGCCTTTATGAAGAGTTAGCCGCGAAAACGAAACGCGTTGCAGAAGGATTTAAAGCCGCTGCAGATAAACATGGCGTTCCATTAAGCATTACTTATGTAGGTGGCATGTTTGGTTTCTTCTTCACCGATGACAAAGCGCCAATGACCTCATTTGCTCAAGTGACAAAATGCAACATGGAACATTTCCGCCATTTCTATCATGCCATGTTAGATGAAGGCATTTATTTAGCGCCAAGTGCCTATGAAGCAGGCTTTTTATCTATGGCACATGGTGATGCTGAAATTGAATACACTCTAGCCGCTGTCGATCGTATTTTTGCAGCAATGAAGTAAATCAACACCATCGTTTAAGCTGATTTTAGTTAGCAACATAATTGACATCAAAAATAGGATAAATAACTCAGTTGTTTATCCTATTTTTATTTGTGATAACAAATCTGTTTTTCTTTTCACTATAAAGATTCTTTATTCTCGACTTTGGTCGATTATTAATAAAATAACGGTGATCTCAGTTGCGAAATCCCCTGTTGTGTGATGTGATCGCCCCGCCAAACGGGAAGCTTAATTTAACCTTAAAAATAGAGGCTAAATTAGGTTAGCAAAAATTCATGGTAATGAGGTTAATTACCTACAACACAAAGTTGGAATTGCAGTCATGCTACACACTTTTCTTATATCACTTGCAGTGCTTGCGCTGTTAAGTATCGTGCTTGAAGAAGTTACTCATATTAATAAAGCCAAAACCACCTTATTTTTAGGCTGTATTTCTTGGATAACCTTATTTATTGCCGCTCAGACCCCTGAAAAAACGGCAATTATCTCGGCAGAATTAAATGAAAACTTATTAGAAATTGCCACTTTATGGCTCTTTTTAATGTCAACAATGACCTTTGTTGCCTATCTTAATGCCAAAGGCATGATCCAAATGATAGTGCAGAAAATCTTCCCGCAGCAGGTTTCTGTTCGAGTGTTGATGCTACAGGTGGGGTTTTTCTCGTTAATCCTTTCCACCTTTTGTGACAACGTTACCGCGACCTTAGTGTCATTAGGCTTATTGACCACTTTTAACTTAGACAGCCAAATGCGTCGTCGTATGGCGGTGTTAATTATATTTGCTGTTAACTCTGGTGGTGTGGCACTCATTACTGGCGATGTGACTACCTTGATGATCTTCCTCGCGGGTAAAGTCCATATTTCAGAGCTACTAGTACTGTTTATCCCTGCTTCTGTCAGTGTATTGCTATTGGCAGTATTATTCTCATTAAAAGCTGAAGGCTCGGTTAGCACAACACCAGTCACGCAGACTTACCAGACAACTGATATCGTTATTGGGTTAATCTTTTTAACCACTATCGTACTCACTATGGTGTTAAACGTATTGTTTGGTATTCCGCCGGTATTGACCTTCTTAGCAGGTTTATCTGTGATGTTTTTAGTGGGCCGCAACAGTAAATCTAAAGATGAGGAAGTACAGATTTTAGAATACATCCGTCAAGTCGAATTCGATACTTTACTATTCTTCCTCGGTATTTTATTACTGGTTGGCATGCTTAAAGAAATCGGCACATTACATTTATTGACTGAAGTCTACTCAATGTATGACCCAAGTATCTCTAACTTCTTTGCCGGTGTCGGTTCAGCTGTATTAGATAACGTACCGTTAACGGCTGCTTTATTAAAAGCGGACCCAATATTGACAACTGCACAGTGGCTAGGGTTAACCTATTCAGTGGGCGTAGGCGGATCGTTATTAGTGATAGGGTCAGCGGCGGGTATCATCGCGATGAGTAAAGTACAAGAACTGACTTTTGTCAGCTATTTGAAATACGTTCCTGCATTGCTACTTTGCTACTGCGTCGGATATTCACTGACGTTATTTTTAGCTAATCATCTACATGGCTAATCATGCCCTAAACAGTTAACTGAACTTGGCTTTAATCCAGTTCAATGACCATAAACAAGGCGCTTAATGCGCCTTGTTTATGGTGACATTACTGTCTATATAGCGGGCACTTTAAACTCTTGACCATTAATCTCTAAAATTATATCCCTTGGACGAATTTCAATAATGGTTAATTTTCCCTGGATCATATCGCCCTGTTGTAACTCTTTGCCATCAACATTTAACCAACGATTATTAGGGTCGCTTGAATACACATGGGCAACAATATTAAACTCAGGCACACTAAGTTGCACGCTGGCAGGCAGATCACCGTATTTCGGAATGCCTTGTGGTTTAGCTTGGGGAATAGGATCTAATTTTGCTGCAGTAACATCTTTGTTGGCTGATTGCTCATACTCAACATCTTTTAAGGCCGCTGCAAATGCATTTGCTAGATTACTGTCACGATTAACATCGAGATGACTCTTCGGTTGGCGAACAGATTTAAAGTCTACTTCATTGGCAGCCATATTGACTTGTAACTTCAGCGCTTCTAATTCTTTTAATCCGCGCTGATTAGCATTAGCCCCTAGAATAATCGGCTCTATCTCTGCAATATCATTGTTTTGCATCACATTAGATTGCTGATAAGCCTGTTGTAATTGTTGATCATATTGCTGACTAAGTTGTTGTAATTGAGTCAACGACAACTGCCCTTCATCCATATTAGTCGCTTGCTGGGCGCTATTATTAAATGAGTTAGTCGACGCTTGATACATCAAGCTAGGTTGTGAATCATTAATTGCAATTACTGCCGATAGCGGCTTAGCCCTTGGTAATGCCACCTTGCCCGCTAAACTAAATTCTTCACGAGTATTAGTCGCGGGTGTTCCTTCGACAGCTTGTGGAATAACAACTTGCGCAGCGGATTTTTGTTGAGCGGTGACAGGCAATATGGCAACGGGTTGAATATGCTCACTAGCGTGCTGAGGCTGCTTATGTGATGCGTCTAACAAAGTATCTAATGCCCATGCGCCCATAATTGCCGCAGACACGGCAACGCCGAGCAGTGTTAACTTCATTATCATTGGTCGCTTTGGTTTAACCAAAGGTAAAACCGGACGAGGGGTCATTATAGCGTCATGAACGCTCGTTGATTGGTGTTTCTGTTTACTTACAGCATCCAATAGTATCGACATTATCGGCGCTCCGCCGCTGTTAATCTTGGTCCTGTTTGACTCAGATATAAGTTAATTTGGACTAAGGTTTGATTGCCTGCTATACCATCGGCTTTTAACCCATGTAAACGCTGAAACGACATTAAGTGCTGCTCAAGCTGGCTATCAAATTGGTTGATTAACCGTGCAGGTCGCTGTTCGATCATCGCTAAGCTATTTTCTAGCCATTGCACTTGTGCTAGCGGTGAGCTTTGGCCAATTTCTCTGGGCATCGCCTGATCAAACTGCCACAGTATTTCAAACGTGCCACTAAAGTGGCGATCAAACCAATCCTTACCCACCCAAAACTGTTGCTCACCCAGTTGCAGTAAAATTTGCTCATATTGGCGTTCAACAATAACACCATAAAAAGGGGTGATTTTTGCATCTTGCAAATAAACGACCGCGGGGTAATTAAGGCGCATAATGCTATTCCAATTACCTTGCTGCTGGTAACACGTTAATCCCTGTTGCTGCGCAGCCTGGCATGGCGATAGCTCACTGATAGGCTGCATATCCCACAAACCAAATAATGCCGCAAAGGCCACATCAATATTCTGGCTTTGCATCATCGCTTGCTGCATCACTCGTTGATCCGCATTCAACGAACCAGTATTTGCGGGCATAACAGAAACCGCTACTTGGTTAAGGTCAATCTGTGGCTGTGGTGTTTGTACCTGCGGTATCGTTGAGGGTGGTAATTGAGCCAACGACTGCTGAACCTGGTGTTGAAGGCCAGGTGTTTCAGCCGCTGAGGTTGTAACCACTAGGGCAGCATTCACATCTTGGCGACTTTGATTAAAGAGATAAAAAGAACCTGCAAAAGTCATTAATGCCGCAGCAGCAATAACGCCATACCAAAGCTTATTATTGTTTTCTTCTATATCGCCTAAAACTTCCTTAGCCGCTTGATCAATCATTTTATGATCGATCGGGACTTTTGATTGGCCGTAACCCGCCATTAATGCTCGTTCACACAACAAGTTAGTTAAGCGTGGAATGCCACCGCTATAGTGATGTAATCTGCGAATCGATTTAGCGGTAAACAAGGGCTCATGTCGTCCCGCCACTTGCAAACGATGTTGAATATAGAGGGCTAATTCAGACGGGTCTAAGGGTAAAAGATGGTAGCGTGCGGTGATCCGCTGCGCCAGTTGACGTAGGTCTTGGCGCTTCAGTAACTGCTGCAATTCAGGCTGACCAATCAAAATCACCTGCAATAATTTTTTGGTATCGGTTTCAAGGTTAGTCAGTAACCTCAGCTGCTCTAATACTTCCGAACGTAAATGCTGTGCTTCATCAATAATCAGTACCGTATTGCGGCCATTTTTATGATTATTCAATAAATACTGGCTTAATAAATCGGTCAGCTTTTTAATACTCGGATTATCAGCATAGGTGATTCCCAGCTCGTCACACAAAGTCGCTAATAACTCTTGTTCAGTTAGAGAAGGATTAAGAATAAAAGCCGTATCGGTATTTTCAGGAATTTGCTGTAATAAACACCTTGATACCGTAGTTTTACCGGTACCAACCTCACCAGTTAACAACACAAAACCACCGGTTTCGCCTAAGCCATAAGTTAAGTGAACTAAAGCCTCTCGGTGACGATCACTTAAGAACATGTAATGCGGATTAGGAGCAATGGAAAATGGATTATCGTTTAACCCATAAAAAGCTTTATACATACTACTTAACACCCTTAACTAAAACTGACGGCTCAAGTTAATGCTTGCGAGGTAGCTTGTCAAAAGTTAGCCGCAAAAATCTAACTCTGGTAAGCTTTAACCCATCAATTAGCCAAATGTGATGTCAAATGAAGATCTTTTTAGTCGGTGGCGCTGTGCGCGATAAATTACTTGGCCTTGCCATCAAAGATAAAGACTTTGTGGTGGTTGGTAGTAATGTTGAGGAAATGCTGGCACAAGGTTATCAGCAAGTCGGTAAAGATTTTCCGGTTTTTTTGCATCCTAAAACCCAACAAGAATATGCCCTCGCCAGAACAGAACGCAAAACGGGTAGCGGTTATCAAGGCTTTAGTTGCTATGTGTCTAACGATGTCACATTAGAACAAGACTTACTTCGTCGAGATTTAACCATCAATGCAATTGCAGAAGATAAATCAGGCCAATTGTTTGATCCCTACGGCGGTATCAGTGATATTGAGCGAAAAGTACTACGCCATGTATCTGATGCTTTTATTGAAGACCCGCTAAGAGTATTGCGAGTAGCCCGGTTTGCTGCTCGTTTTCATCAACTAGGTTTTACTATCGCTCCAGAAACCCAAGCCTTAATGCAACACATTTCAGAATCCGGCGAGCTAACACATTTAACACCTGAACGTGTGTGGCAAGAAATAGATAAAGTCCTTAGCGGTGATAACCCAGAAATCTTTTTCAAAACATTACGTGACTGCGGCGCCCTAAAAGTCATTATGCCTGAAATTGATATTTTGTTTGGCATTCCACAACCAGAGAAATGGCACCCAGAAATTGATACTGGCATTCACACTTTAATGGTACTGGAACAAGCCAGTTTGCTGTCAACCGACAAAGCGGTTCGCTTTGCGGCATTAACCCATGATTTAGGTAAAGCAGTTAGCCCAAAAGAAACCTTACCCAAACATCATGGTCATGGCCAAAAAGGCGTACCCATTATCAAACGGCTCAGTAAACGGTTGCGTGTGCCAAATGAGTATTGCGATTTAGCTATGCTAGTCAGCGATCAGCATCAAAATATTCACAATGCAGCAGAGCTGCGCGCCGAAACCATTATTAACATATTCAATAAAGCCGACTTTTGGCGTAAGCCACATAGATTGGAACAACTTTTATTATGCAGCCATGCAGACATGCGTGGCAGAACCGGTTTTGAACATGCCGATTATCCTCAACAACACTACCTAACCGCATGTTTTAAAGTGGCCAGTAATATTGATGTGCAGCACATTATATCTGCAGGATTTACAGGCGCGGGAATTAAACAACAGTTACAACTTAAGCGGATTGAGCAAGTCAGCGAGTTTAAGCAAACTCAAACCTGATAAATCACGCTAAAATGTTTATAAAAAACAATAATAAAAAGAGGATAAAGCTGTTTTTATTCCAACGTTTTTAGGATAATCCACTCTTTATAATAACATTGCGATTGAAAAGACCTAATAAGCACCTAAATACTTGCAATTTTCATTTATTTAGCTATTTTAGTTAAACATTTTGCTTTTTGCCTATAGCATAAAAAAAAATGTGTGACATAATTACGCCGCTGCAAAGGCATAGGCTTTTGCGCTAAAACTACAACCTATATTTTAAAGGATTTACCCATGAACAAGAAAGTACTGATGATTGCTGCTGTTGCTATGACTGCTTTATTAGGTGGTTGTGCTAACACTACTGCTTTAGAAGAAAGCGTTGCAAACTTAGGTAACAAAGTTGATCAACTATCTGCAGAAGTTGGTTCTTTAAAGTCTGAGCAAAGCAAATTATCTGCTGATGTTAAAGGCGCTAAAGCTGCTTCTATGGACGCTCAAGCAGAAGCTAAACGTGCTAATGACCGTTTAGACAACATGGCTTCTTCTTACAAAAAGTAAGAATTGCTATACAGAATTAGCTTATATCCATAGGTTGATTATTAGGGCTTGAATCTAGTTCAACTGTTATACAGTTTGAATCTACTTCAAGCCTTAATTGTTTCTGCTGTTTACGCTTTTATACAAGTGAATTCGATACCGAGCCACTTAGATGTTAGAAAGCGTAGATGTTAGAAAGCGTAGATACTAGAAAACTTAGATGTTAGAAGATTGGGATAATAAGAGTCTTACATATTCATTGGGATTGTCTCGTTACAAACAACAGGCTTTATCAGCGATTGCCCTTCTATCTGTTGCGACCACTCAGACACGACTCCACTCACCTCATTCACAATACACTCGCCATTAACGACGAGCCATCATTTACCAACCAGCCCTTATTTAACCCGCAACTGGCAGAACAGTATTTACTTCTATCAATAGCTGAATATTATAAAAATTCCGTTACCGCCAGCCGGTAAACATGATTAACACCCTAGCTTTTTTTCAGCACTATCACTTCAAACTCACACTTTAAGCCACTGATTGGTGATGACTTAATTTGGTGACGAATTTCATCATTAGCGCGCCAAGCAAACAAAGAGCTATCTAATAAATTAACCGCCTGCTCACCTGTAACATCAATTTCAAAAGAAACTTGTTGCTGCGACTCAATACTCAAACGTTTAGGAATATTAAGTTGTGATGGCTTTTCGACTAAATCAGGATAAACATGTTGTTTAATTTGCCATAAATGTTGGTTGCTTGGTTGAACTAACACAATTCGACCCGCTTCTTTTAAGACTCTAAGGCATTCTTGACCTTTGATCGGCGCATCAAATAAGGTCACCACATCCATACTGTGATTGGTAAATGGTAGCACCTTGGTAGAACAAAAAATTAAACTTGCTGGAGTGTTAGCTTTAGACGCAGCAAACAACGCATTCTCCGCATCTGACACGCCCCAAACCGCCATCGGCTGGGTGATGCCCTCAGACATTAAATATTGATGTATTTGAGTTAAATAAAACCCATCACCGCATTGGTAATCCAGCCAATTGATCTCATGTTCAGCGGTTGCCGTTAACGCCAACATCTGTTGTTGCAACGTATCCACTAAAGGTTGAAAAACCCCGCTTTGTAATAAAAATTGGCGCGCACGCATTTGTTGGCGTGAAATAGAAGATTGAGGAGTTTTCGCTTTCACTTTTACTAATGGATAGTAGCCCTGCTCAAGGCGGTCAAAATGATGCTTAGCTTCGCAATAAAAGCCTTTAGAAGCTTCGTGTTGATGCAATGGTAGAGCGCAAGTCGGGCAAACTAAAGGTAAGGTCATCATATTTTAAATAAACTTTTAATGGGGAAGATAAAAACTAGCAATAAAAAACGGGTAAATCTACCCGTTTAGTGCATTATTCATTAGCACAATCTACTATAAGTACAATAAACCAAGCAGTATGCTACCTAATATGAGTCGGTAAATCACAAAGGGAGTCATACCAATTTGACTAATAAATTTTAAAAAGTAGTGAATACACACATAAGCAGCAAAAAAGGATACCACCAAGCCTAAACTTAGGGCTTGATAATCAATTGGTAACGGGCTTTGGGTAAGATCTTTAATGACTAAAATAGCTGCGCCACAGCTAACCGGTATCGACATTAAAAATGAAAAACGCGCCGCGGCTTCACGCGTCAAGCCTAACATTAGCGCCGCTGTCATAGTGGCACCTGAGCGAGATGTGCCGGTATTAATGCCATCGCTTGTGCAATACCAATTAACAACGCTTTTTTCCAACCCATTTGAAATTCATTCAATTGTGCCTTTGACATGCGATCCGCAACCCATAACAACAGGCCAAAAAAGATAGTCGTTATCGCAATAACAAATGTATTACGCAAATGTGTTTCGATAAAATCTTTTGCTAAAAAACCCACTATCACCGCAGGTATTGTAGCTAACACAATCCACCAGGATAATTTACTTTCCTGGGTTTGAGTTTTTGTCACTAAACTTTTAGTCCACGCCTTTGTCAGCGACACAATTTCAACACGAAAGTAAATAATAACGGCAAAGAGCGAACCGGTATTAACTGCCACATCAAAAGAGAGCCCTTGATCTTCCCACCCCAACAATTGAGCCGGCAGAATTAAATGTCCCGAACTTGATATAGGCAAAAATTCAGTTAACCCTTGAATTAACGCTAAAAATATAACTTGTAACGATTCCATATTTGTCCTTGTATAGATAACATCTTTGGTATTTTACTAATATTTACATCTACTTAAAAATTACAGAATCTTAAACATACAGGTGCTGAAATAATTACAGTATTAAACAGTCATCACTTGAACTAAGAGTCACGCTCAAGCGCTTGTATAACGTAATTGGTCTGGAAAAACAAAATCGACCGGCCAGAGCTGTTGCTGCTGTTTATTATATTGCTGCCAAAGTGTTTCATAAGACAGGCCTACTGTAGGATGTAAAACATTAGGCGCTAATTCAGCCAGCGGCCAAAGCACAAAAGCATTGAATAAAATTTCACCACGGGGCAACTCAACGGGCTCAGCCGTTATCTTGTCGTCATAAAGTAACAAATCAATGTCTAAACTCCGCGGGCTAAATTTTTTCTCACTTCGAATACGGCCATTGGTTTGCTCAATCATCTTAAAAACAGCCACAACCTCAGCAATAGACATTTCAGTCTCAGCACTGGCAACCATATTTAAAAAGTTAGTCCCTTTAAACCCTACCGACTCGCTTTCATACACTCGTGATAAAGATAATTGGCCAAAATGCTGTTGTAAATCTAACAGGCCAGCCTTAAGGTGTTGTTCAGGTTCAATATTCGTTCCTAAACTGATATAAATCTTTGCCATTAAGTTTACTCGTCCACGCTAGGTTAAAAAGTGATTCATCATGAGGTGAAGATTAAATGTGGCCACGTTCAATCACAACACCGACTGAATCAGCATGTGGCACTGCGCCAGGCTTCATCACCACAACCTTAACCCAAGGTACGTTAAACTCACTGAGTAAACACTGGGCAATCATCTCTGCAACGGTTTCAATCAGCTCAATAGGTTTTTCAATAATCAGCGCGGTTAAACGATTTGAAACGGTTTCATAACATAAGGCCTGTTGGTAATTGTCACTGGCCGCAGCTAAGCGATTATCCCAAGCCATATCTAAATCAATCAATAGGGTTTGATGGATCTTTTTTCCCATTCATAAATCCCTATCACAGTGTCAATTTTTAACTGCCGAATAAGTACTTTATCCATCTGAAGCTCCATAAAATAGCCTTGAGAGACCTTGTTCAAAATTAATTCCAAATAAACAGTGATATTCTCACCATCTGGTCTTTTGCCCGCACGCTTAAAGCAGTAGGATAAGCCAATACAAAAACAAAGGTAACGAATTTAATTCATACCACGGAAGCGTTTTTGATTTTTGCAAAATGATTTGCAATAGCGCATTAAAAAATTATGCGCGATAATACCCTAAGACGAGTAAGGAAACCAATTTGAACACCATAGCTTTGACCATTTTGATGATAATAATCGCTTATTTAGCAGGTTCTATCTCGAGTGCGATACTGGTTTGTAAAATGAGAGGTTTACCTGATCCAAGAGAACAAGGTTCTGGCAACCCAGGGGCCACCAATGTGTTACGCATTGGTGGCGCAAGTTCGGCAATATTAGTGTTATTTTTCGATATGCTTAAAGGTGCAATCCCATCTTATTTAAGTTATTTAATGGGATTAGATGCTGCCTCTTTAGGTTTTATTGCCGTAGCGGCATGCTTAGGTCATATCTATCCTGTCTTTTTTCAATTTAAAGGGGGCAAAGGTGTTGCCACCGCATTTGGTGCTATGGCCCCTATTGGTCATGATCTTGCTCTGTGTTTAGTTGCCACATGGATTGTATTGGTCATTATTACCCGTTATTCATCGGTATCGGCAATGGCTGCCGCTTTACTGGCACCGGTTTACACTTGGTTATTAGACGAGCGTTTTGTGCTCCCTGTGGCAATGTTATCAACACTGATATTAATTCGGCATAAAGATAATATTGAGCGGTTACGTATTGGTGAAGAAAGTAAGCTCACCCGTAAAAGAAGCAATAAAAAAGCTTAGCGGTTTTAAACACGCTAAGCTTTTCTAATATTGTAAACAATTTAAACGGTACAGGGTTATCGATAGACTATACCGCAGGTAAGGTATCTAACGGCCAACGTGGTACCCCTTTAACCGCTAAGTCTTCCACTTGTCCCGCTTTTAAGCGCTGCATACCGGCGTAGGCAATCATGGCACCATTGTCAGTACAGAACTCGCCACGAGGATAATACACCTTGCCCCCCATATCCCGCATCATCTTAGCCAATGAGTCTCTTAAGCGCGTATTGGCGCTTACACCACCTGCTATGACTAACCGTTTATAACCCGTCAGTTTTAATGCACGCTTACATTTAATAGCCAGCGTATCAACTACCGCCTCTTCAAACGCTCTAGCGATATTAGCATGTGTTTGTTCATCTTTTGGCTCAGCGGCAATCGTATTAGCCGCAAAGGTTTTAAGACCAGAAAAACTGAAATCAAGACCAGGGCGATCGGTCATTGGACGCGGGAAACGATAACCCACATCAAGACCTTTCGCGGCTAATTTAGCTAACCGTGGCCCACCAGGATAATCTAAGCCTAATAATTTTGCCGTTTTATCAAACGCTTCACCGGCGGCATCATCAACAGACTCACCTAATACTTGGTATTGGCCAATACCTTCAACCTGCACTAGCATTGAATGTCCCCCCGACACCAACAAGGCTACAAACGGAAACTCAGGGGCATCATCCTCCAGCATAGGCGCAAGTAAATGCCCTTCCATATGATGCACCCCTACCGCAGGTTTGTCCCAGGCATAAGCTAGCGATCGCCCAACACAAGCACCTACCAACAAAGCGCCAATTAAACCGGCCCCTTGGTGAAAGCAACGCCATCAATATCATCAATTGACGAGTTAGCTTCTGCTAAAGCTTGTTTAATTAGCGGAACAATTTTACGCACATGGTCACGAGACGCTAATTCAGGTACAACACCGCCATAGTCCGCATGTAGCTTTACTTGGCTATACAATACGTGAGAAAGTAAACCTTGCTGATCATCATAAATCGCGATGCCAGTCTCATCACATGATGTTTCAATACCAATTATGCGCATAATGTCTCGTTCCAATAAATAAGGCGGCTAATTCTAGCGCTTGATGCGATTTTTCTCCAGATAAAATCTGTATCGTCTTCAGCTGGACACTCAAAGATCATTTTTGATCGCCGATCTGATCACAAAAACAACTAGTTATTGTGATTAGACCCGATGAAGTGCAGACAATCAGAACAAGGGGTTTACAAAGACCCTTGCCTCGGTGTAAAATTCCGCACCATTTTAATTAGCCTTTGGCTATTTAAAAGTTTAAGTTAAACAACTAAAACATTTAATATCCAACTCAACTACACCTAAGGGGTGATGGCGTATGCCAATTATTAAAGTACGTGAAAACGAACCATTCGACGTAGCTCTACGTCGTTTCAAGCGCTCTTGTGAAAAAGCTGGTATCTTAGCGGATGTGCGTGCTCGTGAATTCTACGAGAAGCCAACTACTGCTCGTAAGCGTGCAAAAGCTGCTGCAGTTAAACGTCTAGCTAAAAAGCTTTCTCGCGAAAACGCACGTCGCGTACGTTTATATTAATCTCATTATGAGCCTAATTGATCAGCTAAAAGAGCAGATGAAAGATGCTATGCGTGCCAAAGAAAAGGTGCGCTTAGGTACTATTCGTATGGCACTCGCTGCCATCAAACAAGTTGAAGTGGATACCCGCGAAACCTTGAATGATGAACAAGTGATAGCTATCTTAACCAAAATGGTCAAGCAACGTCGTGATTCAATGTCTCAATATGAAGCAGCGAATCGCCCTGAGCTTGCACAAGTAGAAGCGGATGAAATTCAAGTAATTGAAACTTTCTTACCGACACCATTAACTGAAACGGAAATTGCGACGATTATCGACGCAACTATCGTAAAAGTAGGTGCTACTAACATGGCGGATATGGGCAAAGTAATGGGAGCATTAAAATCTGAAGTTCAAGGCCGTGCAGATATGAGTGCCATCGGTGCTTTAATCCGCGCAAAATTGAAGTAATCAGGCGTTAATGTTGAATAAGCCGTGCACCTGCACGGCTTGTTTGTTTACATCAATTGATAAAGTGACTTCGAGAATATATAACAATCAATGGCGATCCCCCGTGATTTTATCAATGAACTTATTGCTCGGACAGATATTGTCGATCTGATCGATCGAAAAGTACCATTGAAAAAAGCTGGTAAAAACCATTCAGCTTGTTGTCCTTTTCATAGTGAGAAATCACCGTCTTTTACTGTCAGCAGAGATAAACAGTTTTACCATTGTTTCGGCTGCGGTGCTCATGGCAATGCAATTGATTTTATAATGGAATATGACCGTTTAGAATTTGTTGATGCTATTGAAGAATTAGCTGGTCAACTTGGGCTAGATGTCCCGCAAGATAATGGCAATGCAAAACGCCAAGACCATGGACTCAGTCGAGATTTATATCAGTTAATGGAAGAAGCGAGCTTATTCTACCAAAGCCAACTGAGACAACACCAAGACAAACAAAAAGTATTAGACTACCTTGATTTTAGAGGGCTTTCTGAAGATGTTATTAAACACTTTGGCATTGGCTTTGCCCCTGACGGCTGGGACGGATTATTAGGCCGCTACCGTCAAAATCAAACATCACTGGATAAACTACTTACTGCTGGCATGTTGATAGAAAACGACAGCGGTAAACGATATGACCGTTTTCGCGACAGATTAATGTTCCCCATCCGCGATAGACGTGGCCGAGTCATCGGCTTTGGTGGAAGAGTTTTAGGTGAAGGTACCCCTAAATACTTGAATTCTCCAGAAACGCCCATATTTCATAAGGGTAATGAACTTTACGGCTTATACGAATTAAAGCAACGCCACCGCGATCCGCAACAAATATTAATTGTTGAAGGTTACATGGACGTAGTGGCCTTGGCACAATTTGATGTTGATTATGCTGTCGCTTCACTTGGCACCTCAACCACAGCTGAACAATTTCAGCTTTTAGTTCGTAGTGCCAAAGAAGTTATTTGCTGTTATGACGGTGACAAAGCAGGCAAAGCTGCAGCGTGGCGTGCATTAGAAACCGCGCTGCCATTATTAAAACCAGGTGATCTGGTCAGATTTATGTTTTTACCACAAGGTGAAGACCCTGACACCATGGTGAGAAAAATAGGTAAAGACGCGTTTGAAGCTTTGATGCTACAAGCCATGCAGTTACCTGACTTTCTATTTGAAACATTAAGTCATGCACACGGCACAGATAAAGGCGCTTTGGCTAAACAGGCCCTAGCCTTAATTGAAAAAGTGCAAGACAGTGTATTACAAAATTTATTGCTAGAAAGCTTGTCCCATAAACTGGGCATGAATAGCAGCGATGATTTAAAGAAAAAATTAGGCTTTGCGGTTAAAAAACCGCAGCCGCTTAATGCAAAAGGGTTGCAAGGCCGTGGCACACCATTGAGGTTAGCCATAGCACTGTTAGTACAAAAGCCCAGTTTAGGTTTTGGACTTGCGCCACAACCTGCATTAAAAAAATTCAAATGGCTGGCATTGAATTGCTTAACCATTTGCTTGAAATAACTCGAACTCAGCAATTTAATAGCGCACAACTACTTGAAATATATAGAGAGCATCAGTATAAGAGCACTCTAATTAAGTTAGCCCAATGGGATCATCAAGTGGCGGATGAAAATGTGCTGACCGAGTTTAAACAGACCCTGATATGGTTGACTAACCAATATATAGAACAACGTTATCAGGAACTTAGTCTAAAACAAACTTTAACAAAAGCTGAGAAAGTACAGCTAAGTAAGCTGATTTCAATAATGAAAGGTGTTGAGAAGTAACCCTGAAGTAAGCAAACTTTAGCGGTTAAAACAACACCATGGACTAGCTAAGATGAGTCCACGCAGCTATAATTGACGATTTGCGCGACACTAAGCTAGGCTCAGTGTCCCGTCGTTATTTCAGTTCCCCAAACTTGGATGATATCTATGGATCACACTCCGCAGTCGCAACTTAAACTGTTGCTCGCTAAAGGTAAAGAGCAAGGTTACTTAACCTATGCAGAAGTGAACGACCACTTACCTGCAGACATGGTCGATTCCGATCAGATTGAAGATATTATCCAGATGATAAATGACATGGGTATTCGAGTGTTTGAAGAAGCACCGGACGCCGATGACATGATGATGTCGGAAGACAACACAGACGAAGATGCAGCAGAAGAAGCTGCTGCCGCTTTAGCCACAGTTGAAAGTGAATTAGGCCGTACAACAGATCCTGTGCGCATGTACATGCGTGAAATGGGTACGGTTGAGCTTTTAACTCGCGAAGGCGAAATTGTAATTGCAAAGCGTATTGAAGAAGGTATTAATACCGTTCAATGCTCTGTGAGTGAATACCCACAAGCCATTGCAATGATCTTAGAGCAATTTGACCAGTATGAAGCTGACGAAATTCGCTTGTCTGATATTATCTCTGGATTTGTAAACCCTGACGATGACGATGTCGCCCCAACCGCCACTAACATTGGTTCAGAAGTCCCTGATAGCGACGATGATGACGATGATGATGACGACAGCGACGACGAAGATGAAGATGAAGAAGAAGGTCCAAAAGGTCCTGATCCTGAAGAAGCCAAAGAAAAGTTCACTCAATTACGCGAAGCTTATGAAAAAAGCTTAGCTATTATTGCTGAAAAAGGGCGTGATCACCCTGAAGCTATTGGTTCGCTATTTGTTATCGGTGAGTTATTTAAAGAATTCCGCCTAGTACCTAAGCAATTTGATCGCTTAGTGAAAAGCATGCGCACTATGATGGATCGCGTACGTATTCAAGAACGTCTAATTCTTAAACTTGTTGTTGAACAAGCTAAGATGCCGAAAAAGAACTTTGTAAAAGCCTTTACAGGTAAAGAAACTAATCTTGATTGGTTTATCAAAGAAGTCAGTAGCAGCAAGCCATACGCCGAAGGTTTACGTATGGTAGAAGATGACGTTAATCGTTGTGTTCACAAACTTGACGTAATTGAAAAAGAAACAGACTTAACCATTGCTGGTATTAAAGATATCAACCGTCGTATGTCAATCGGTGAAGCGAAAGCGCGTCGTGCGAAAAAAGAAATGGTTGAAGCCAACTTACGTCTGGTTATCTCTATTGCTAAAAAGTATACCAACCGTGGCTTACAATTCTTGGACTTAATCCAAGAAGGTAACATTGGTTTGATGAAAGCGGTGGATAAATTCGAATACCGTCGTGGCTATAAGTTCTCAACTTATGCTACTTGGTGGATCCGTCAAGCTATCACTCGCTCAATAGCTGACCAAGCACGTACTATTCGTATTCCAGTACACATGATCGAAACGATCAACAAGCTAAACCGTATTTCACGTCAAATGCTTCAAGAAATGGGCCGCGAGCCGTCTCCAGAAGAATTGGCAGAACGTATGATGATGCCTGAAGATAAGATCCGTAAGGTACTGAAGATCGCCAAAGAACCAATCTCAATGGAAACCCCAATCGGTGACGATGAAGATTCGCATTTAGGTGATTTTATCGAGGATACCACCCTCGAGCTACCATTAGACTCAGCAACTAGCGAAAGTCTGAAAAACGCCACACACGAAGTACTAGCAGGCTTAACAGCTCGTGAAGCGAAAGTACTGCGTATGCGTTTTGGTATTGATATGAATACCGACCACACGTTAGAAGAAGTGGGTAAGCAGTTTGACGTAACACGTGAGCGTATTCGTCAAATTGAAGCAAAAGCGTTGCGTAAACTACGTCACCCTTCTCGCTCAGAAATCTTAAAATCATTCTTAGATGAGTAATTATTAGACATGATTTATAAAAAACCTGCTTCGGCAGGTTTTTTTATCTGTAAAATCAGACATATTGATTAACAGATAACCAATTAGAACAAGATATTATAATTCAATGCAAATCACGGGTGACAAGCAAGAATAAACTTCGTATAATTCCCCCCGCTTTCGGTAGTGACGACTATCTTAAGTCGGCCCCTTAGCTCAGTTGGTTAGAGCATACGACTCATAATCGTCAGGTCCCCAGTTCGAGTCTGGGAGGGGCCACCAATTTAACGAATCAAGACGCTTTTTAGCGTCTTTTTTTGTGCCTGAAATTCAGTAATGCCCTAGTTAATCTTCAATTATCACGACCAACAAGACTTAAAGACGATTTGTAAAACTCAAAGTTTGATGTACCATCGATTGTACCAACAGCTTTAGGCAATCATTTTATTGGTACATTATGGCAAAAATCATAACCCCCTTAAGCGATACACAAGTAAAACAGGCTAAAGCCAAAGATAAAGAGTACACCCTCGCTGATGGCAACGGTTTACAACTTAGAGTGCGGCCTAATGGCTCAAAGTTATGGATATTGAAATATTCACAACCGTATACAAAGAAACGTACCAACCTTGGTTTAGGTAAGTACCCTGATGTTTCTCTCTCTAAAGCAAGATCACTTAGAGACGATGTCCGTAAATTACTAGCAGATAATATTGATCCTAAAGATCACCGCGATGAACAAAATCAACTGAAAAAAGAAGCCATAGAAAATACATTTGGGGTAATGGCAAACAAATGGTATCAGCTAAAATTAACCAAGGTGAAGGAAGAAACAGCTAATCACGCATGGCGAGGATTAACAAAGCACGTCCTACCAAAACTAAGTAATGTGCCAATCAGCACGATTAAACCTAAAACCATTATTACTTTACTAACGCCTATAGCCAATAAAGGTAATCTTGAAACAGTTAATCGGTTATGCCGCCATATCAATGAAGTAATGCGACTTGCCGTAGCCGAAGGTATTATAGAAGTAAACTACCTATCCGATGTAACTAAGTTATTTCCCGCAGCTAAATCTACCAATATGCTGACAATTAAGCCTGAACGTTTACCAGAACTAATGCGAGCAATCAGAGAAGCTAGAATTACCCGTATAACCCAATGTCTAGCTTTATGGCAGCTTCATACAATGACAAGACCGATTGAAGCGGCAACCGCACATTGGGATGATATTGATATTGATAATAATGTTTGGGTTATTCCGGCTGAACGTATGAAAATGAAAAAACCCCATACGATTCCACTAACTAAACAGACATTAGAACTACTTACTACAATCAAATCTATGTCAGATGGAACTGGTTACCTGTTTACTAATCATCGAGATCCGTTAAAGCATGCCAATAGTCAGAGTGTAAACGTAGCACTTAAGCGTATGGGCTTTGCTGGTGAGCTCGTTTCACATGGCTTACGCGCGTTAGCAAGCACAACGTTAAATGAACAAGGGTTTGACCCTGATGTAATTGAAGCATCGCTCGCACATGTAGATAAAAATGAAGTGAGACGAGCTTATAACCGCGCTGAATATTTAGAGCGCAGACGGATATTAATGTGCTGGTGGTCTGAACATATTGAGCAAGCTGAAACTACGTTTTACATGTCAAAAACAAAAGGCTTGAAAGCCGTTATCTAGTTTCACTTAGCCTAGGGTAGCTCCCGAAAGAAGTTGATAACCTACCAACTTTTGGCTTTGTGAATTCAAGTAGGTGCGCGAGGGCGTAATGGACAAACTGAACAATTATTTTTCAAAGAAGAAGCTAGCTAGAGCAATTGAACTACCTTTTTCTGATATTGAAGATATGCTTGATAAATACATATATTTTAAAGGTTTAATCCAGAAAGACGGTTGCTTTTTGTATGTCGACGATTATTTCATTTTAGAACAAACTGAAATGAATATTCCGGATTTTACAGTGGAAGAATATGAGAGCGGATATGCTTACATGGAGCCTGATATGGCTGCTTATGAAGTGGTTATAGCGGTTAAAGGGGCTGAATTTTCTAAAAACTCTGAATTAATTGGTAACTCCTATAAATTAAAAAAACCAAAAGAAGTTGATGAGATATTTTATTCGTACCAGCAGCTTTGCGATTTGTCTAAAAACATTGGAATACCTCAACCCAAAAGCAAAGAAGAACTATTAAAAAAAGAGTTTGTGTATGACGTTAATATTTTAAATTTGAAAAGTAATTTCACTCTCAAAGAAGCAAGCCAGATAGCAGGCAACGTTTATGGCTGCCAGATTGAAGAAACACTTTATTTAGAAATGCTAAGTGACTGTATAAAAGGCACTAACATAGATGGATTTAAATTACACACTGTAGAGCTTTGGTGTTTTTACCATTCTTACGAAGAAGATAATTACTCTAAACCGTACGATAACGGAACTTACTTAAAACAAAGAGCTTTATTAGATTACAATCTTACAATCATCTCGAAACTTGAATTTATTAGATGGTGTAATTATGAAGGTATTGATACAGGCTTAACCTATGTTCCAAAAGATTTCGATGAATCAATAGAAGCACTAAAAGAAGAAAATATTAAGTTAAAACAAGAAATTTTAAGACCAGCACCTCAACTAGCACTTCCACTTAAGGCAAAAAATGACAAAGAAATTGAACAGTTAAAGAAACAACTGAAAGTGCTTAACGAGCAACTAGACTCACAAACATATCCTCCAGAGTTACAAATTGCTATTGATGCTTACGAAACTCTCGTTCGTAATAATACAGCTAAACCTCTCAATAAAAACATCAAATTATGGTTAAGTGAACAGAGCATAGTAAGAGAAATCGGGCATGTCGATTTAGGAACAAATTCAAAGGGCCTTAGTGAAAAAGTAAAAGAGGTTATCGCTAAAATAATAAAGTCGTAACACTAAAAAATGATGGATTAACCACATAACCCCCCGATAAGCCCTAGGGTAACCCCTTTGACTAACCCTAGGGTACATAGGAAATAATTATCCCGCACCATCCACTAACGGATAAGGATAATTATCAATGAACCAATACCAACCAAGAATCATCAGAAAGCCTGATGTCATTAATGAAACAGGCTTATCAAAATCCACTCTGTACAACCGCATTAAAGATGGCCTATTCCCACCACCTATCAGTTTAGGGGCTAGAGCTGTCGGATTTGTGAAGTCTGAATGTGAAGCCGTTATTAACGCAATGATAGCCGAGCAAACGCCTGAGCAGATCAAATCGCTGGTTATCACTCTAGTTCAGCAGCGTAGTGAACATAAGGGGTGGAAACTATGAATAAGTTATTATTTACCGCACCTGATGGCGCACTACCAGAAGCTACTAGCCCAGCCTATAGGTTACTCCATATACTAGCTGAAAATGGTAAAACACCACGCGATGTACTTTGCGAAAAACTAGGTGGAGGCTTCCGATCCTACCTACAACAGTTAACGGGTGAGTATTATCAGCACTGGTTAATTCGTAACGAGAAAGGCGTATTTAATGGCCGCAAACAATCGCTGTATTGGATTGATAAGCGACATTTTAGCTGCGACTGGGAGCAAGACAAAGACGCCAGAACAATCGCAAGAAAGCGATATAAGGATCGCTCTTACTATGGTAGTAAGAACGCAGTTAAGCGACTACAGCAGGCCACTAAAGAAAAGGGAGAGGCTGACAGGGAGTATCAGCTGCGAATAGAAAGCAAAAAGCCCACTCATAGCTAATCTAAGCAGGCTTTAATTTGAACCTGCTGGTGGTTGTAGTTGGCGAACCGCACCACCAGCAATAAATGGAGTATAAACTAGAAGTGTAGTTAGTGACTACTCTCACTGTAATACCCAGAACTATTAACTTGTTCGTTAATAATCGCTAATTATTGGTTTTCCACCCTTCATATTGAAGATTTAAAACGATATAAGCGTTTATATAACAATGGTATTGCTGTAAGTGAAGATGATCAAATATCTAGGTAATTGATAATATCAAGTTATTGATCACTTCGTTTTATCTATTATATGTCCTATATAACCAACAACTTAACGATAACTTTAGATGGCATAACATGGTGGGTAAATGCTAAAGCAAGCGGTTTAGTCGTTAACGCGATTAAAGCCATGATTAACCAAGTAAATGCCATGATCAGTCACCACAGTAAGGTTCACTTACTTCGCTTCGATTTACGAATGAGCCAATACACCCATGACAACAAAATAATAACCATATTCAACCGTAGACTTCATCGTTGGTTAATACGTCAATACCAAGTAAAAAGTGACCGTATAGGTTATATCTGGTGCCGTGAAATGGAGAAAGCAACACAGCAACACTACCACTGCGTGTTAATGATAGATGGTCATAAAGTGAGACATCCAATCAAGGTGCTGGAAAAAATAAGAGAGATTTGGAAGGATTTAGGTGGTTCTGAATACACACCTAAAAACTGCTATTACAATCTACACAGAGACAATTACGAATCACGTCAAAAAGCCATTTGGCGCATATCCTATTTAGCTAAAGCACGAGGTAAAGGCTGTAAACCATCTCAAACCAAAAACTACAGCACCAGTAGGATAAAAAAAGCACAAAAGGTATAATGTACGCAATGTGTTAAGCCCAAAATTTCGCACAAGAAAGGAATCTAATGGAAGCGTATTCAACGAGCAAAATATGGCGTAGTGCTGAGGCACTCATAGAAATTATCTTAAAGCTGGTGGGAGGGTAATCTCTCCATTTTTAACTGAGATCAAAAGTAGATATTTAGGCCACTAGTGCCAGTTTTTGCTTTGGTGGGACACCACCAATTGCTGTATTGGGTCTTTCATTGTTATAAAACCATAGCCATTGTGTCGCATGTTCCTGTACCTCGGCAATACTATTCCAAAGATATTGGCTCAGCCATTCGTATCGCACAGTCCGATTATAGCGTTCTACATAAGCATTCTGCTGTGGATTGCCAGGCTGAATAAATTTCAGTTCTACATCGTGTTTTTCAGCCCATGCAGCCAGCACCGCACTGATGTACTCTGGACCGTTATCACTGCGTATTTGTTTCGGTTTTCCACGCCATTCGATGATTTGCTCCAAGGTTCTGACCACACGCTCTGCTGGTAAGGAGAAGTCGACCTCTATCGCCAAGCCTTCACGGTTGTAATCATCAATCACGTTCAATAACCTAATGCTGCGACCATCTTCAAGTTGGTCATGCATAAAGTCCATA
This sequence comes from Shewanella sp. OMA3-2, assembly GCF_021513195.1. Lineage (NCBI taxonomy): Bacteria > Pseudomonadati > Pseudomonadota > Gammaproteobacteria > Alteromonadales > Shewanellaceae > Shewanella > Shewanella sp. OMA3-2. The sequence continues at coordinate 3,564,086 of NZ_CP090974.1, forward strand.
GACCAACATTCATTGATTGCCTCAGGCACCGCCAATGCGTCCGGTTTATCACGCTTCAAGCGTTTCTTCGGCTTAATCCGTAGGTTTAGCTCCAATTCACGGTAAATTCTATACACTCGCTTATGGTTCCATCGGTAGCGTTTCACGTTACGTAAAAAGTAATAACACAGCCCAAATCCCCAACTTCTATGGGTCGATGTTAGTCGCTGTAACCAATCAGCAATCACAGCGTTTTCACCGCTGAGTTTTGCCTGATAGCGATAACAGCTCTCACTGAGTCCAAACAAGGCACAGGCAAATGCGATTGGAATGGCTTTATCATGCACCGCCTTTTGCGCCAGCTCCCGCCGCCGCGACGGCTTTACCACTTTTTTTCGATGGCCTCTTTGAGTATTTCGGCTTTTAGACGCTCTTCGGCATACATTTTTTTGAGTCGTGAATTTTCAGCCTCTAACTCTTTCAATCGCGCCATCATAGAGGCGTCCATGCCGCCAAATTTGGCCCGCCACTTGTAGAAGGTAGCCGAGCTCATGCCGTGCTCACGGCACAGCCCTGGAACTGGGGTGCCAGCTTCGGCTTGCTTGAGGATAGCCAAGATTTGGCTGTCGCTAAATTTTGATGTTTTCATGCAGAATCTCCCTGCGTATATAGTACGAGAAAATTCTACTTTTGAAATCAGCTTTTTTTAGGGGGGATTACCGGAGTATATTTTACCTACCTGATTTTTAATAAATTAGGACAGTGGCTGCTTAATGCTGACTTTTCATCAGAAACGCTATTTAGCTTATTAATGTTACCATCACTCTATATTTTAAAGAGCGCCCACACGATCATTAGTCCATGGTTTGTAATGGTAAACATTTCAGATACAGAAGTAGAGGCTAGGACAGGCGTGTTAACGCACCGACTAGATAAACTTAACTTAAAAACCGTCGAAAACATAGAGGTCATATCCACCCTTGGCGGTAGAATATTTGGCTATAGTTCAATATATTTATACGCCTATGGTTCTTGGGTACATCTACCATTTATCACTAACTGCGACCAAGTAAAAGCAAGCTTAGAGGGTAAAATTGATCTATTAAGGGGTGGTAATGCCTAAAGGCCATCACTACGGAAGGCAACGCCAACGGGCTTACACAGCTGAATACCAACGTTTGTATGCCTATAGCTTTAAAAGCTTACTGGTTTCGACTCTTGGCCCTTATACGATAGATTCTAATAGCCTCAGCACTGAACATAAACGACTACAGTTAACTGAATCAGATGACGGCATTCGCATAATGACTTTCACCATCAATGATAAGCCACATCAGATAGCCTTAAAGCTCGATAACAGCAGCGCAAGCAACAAACTTTACCTCACTTGCCCCTATTGCCAACAACAGCGTCACCATCTATATGCCATCAAATACGCCTATGCTTGCCGATCGTGTATTGGGTTAAACTACGCTTGCCAAAGTGAACGCCCCAAAGAAAGGCTGATGAGGCGTATAAGAAAACTCAGAATAGAGCTATGGGGTTACGATTGGCCAGAAATTAACAACATGTTTGAACAAGTAACATATTGGCCCAAGCCTAAATGGATGCGATGGAAAACCTTTTTATTAAAACGAGAGAAGATCACTGAACTAGAGAGTCGCTACTGGGGTTTGGCTATCCCACAATTCAAAACGATGTTTGGTGATCAATTTATGCCAAATATTTTATAAATAATTTGGTTCATTAATTACTCGCTTTATAGGTCACATTACATTTATGTACCAACAGATGTACCAATAGCATTTACACAAAACATAGAACCCCATCCCACATAGATTTGAAAGGGCTATTTGAGTCTGGGAGGGACCAATTTACAACAAAAAAGCCCATTTCAAAATGGGCTTTTTTGTGTCTAAAATTTACGCTGGCGACATTTTATTCATTCATTATGTATGCAGGGTCTTTTTCTAAATGCGCTTGAGCAAGGGTAATAGCTTGTACCGCGCGAGAATTAAATTCGCGTTGGTAAAGGGTAAACACCACAAATAAACTAGCGAAAATTAACGCGGATGGGTGTAGAAACCAACACAAAGCAGCCATAGCGAAATAGTAAGATCGTAAACCGTGATTATACGAATGAGCGGCTTGGTCTTGTACCACCGCCATTTGCCTCGCATAACCTCGCAAATTAATGTCTGTGCCGGTTTTATCCAAGGGTGCAGCACCAATCATTACGTTAACAAAACCATATTGGCGCATCGACCAGGTAAATTGAAAAAACGCTAATACGAAAATACCCGCAAGTAAGGCAAGCTTAACTTGCACTAACGCATGATTGGGAGAAACCGAGAAAGGAATTGATCCAATCACAATCTCAAGCTTTTCAACTTGTGAAAATAACGTTAGTACACCGGCAAGAATAAGTAATGTCGTCGAAGCAAAAAAAGCAATATTGCGCTCAAGGTTAGCCAATAACGCAGCCTCCGCTACCCTAACCTCCTTGGTAATGACTTGCGTCATCCAACGAATACGCTGCTGATGCATCACTCTGGCGATGCAATTGGCGGTTTTAGCTTTATGTTTTGAAAAGCGTGTGTAACCAATCCAGCTAATCAAAAAAGTAAATAATGCTAAATAATCCAGAGGCGAACCGATCATATACTTTCCCTATATAGCTAAGCCCGAATTGAGGCAATAACCGCAACACTTTTAATCAGAATATTTATTATGCATTAGTTTTATTTCGGCTTGAATAACTATTTAATGACAAACAAACATAAGGCTTAAAAAGGACAAGCACATTGAGCATTAATCCGTTCACTATTGATCGGGTGAATAAAGGAAAGCGTGGTTGCATGTAGCATTAAACGGCTAGCCAACACCGCTGATTGGCCAAGATAATAAAGATCACAGCCGAGAATTGGATGGCCTATTTGCTGACTGTGTATGCGCAGCTGATGGGTTCGACCTGTTATTGGCGTAAAAGCCACTTTGGTCACTCGCTGACCGCTTACCAAGTATTCAACGCCAAGAACTTGATAATGACTATGAGCCGCTTTACCCGTTGCACTGCAAATTTTCATTAATGGAAAATCATCTTTGGCAATAGGTAGCTTAATATCTCCTTGGGAGCTTGGCATTTCACCCAATAATATTGCCGTATAGGTTTTATCCACTAAACCAGTTTGAAACTGCTTAGTTAACAGTCCATTGATCTGTTTGTTTAATGCCACCAGCATAATACCTGAGGTACCAAAATCTAACCGATGCACTAAGGTACAACCTGGATAGTCTTGTACTAATCGATAATGAACCGAATCGATATTAAGCGGATTTTTACCTGATAAACTTAATAAACCTGAAGGCTTATTAATTAATAGTAAATGTTCATCTTGAAATAATATATCGATACGCTCAAGGCAAGGCGGGGCGATAAATTCTGTCATTAAACTACCTGTTAAAAATAAAGGCTGAGCATAAACAAAAGGTGGCCATTGAGCCACCTTTTAACTGCAATACTATAATGTATTAGGTTCTTAACTTGCCTAATTCACTATGTTGTTGTTGCACTAACTCAGCTAGCGAATGACTACTTTGTTGTGCCTCATCCGCAAGTTGTGACAATTCTGCTGCTGAATCTGATATGCCAGTAATATTACGGCTTACCTCTTCAGTAACCATGCTCTGTTCTTCTGCTGCGGTGGCAATATGGGTCACCTGTGATGACACTTCATTAATTTGTACCACTATGGCATTCAGCGATGATAATGCCATTTCAGTTTGCTCTACGGCCAACTGAGCTCCCTTAGCACCTTTATCAATAATTCTTGATGCGTTTTTGACTTCCGATTGCAGCGCATCAATTAACTTAGTGATTTGATTTGTAGAATTTTGGGTTTTAGATGCTAATGCTCTAACTTCATCAGCGACAACGGCGAAACCTCGCCCTTGCTCACCCGCCCTTGCCGCTTCAATAGCGGCGTTTAATGCCAATAGATTAGTTTGATCTGCAATAGAGCTAATCACTTCTAAAATGCCACTAATGTTACCACTGCTTTGAGACACTAATTCAACCGCTTTCTGTGCTTGCGCTGACTCAACAGACATATCATTTACGTAGCCCATGGCTTGAGTTAAACGTTGTTCGCCTTCTTTAACATTTTTGGTCATCGACTCCGTTTCATGGGCAGTTTGCTCCGATGCTTTAGCCACTTCTAAGGCTGCGGCACTCATTTGATTAACAGCAGTAACAACACTGTCAATTTCTGCATATTGACGATTGACACTTTGACGGGTTAGCTGGGCAATATGGGCTGACTTTTGACTTTCAGATTGTGAACGATCTGCCAAACCTTTAAGACCAATAATCAAGTCTCGCAGTTTAGTGATAAATAGGTTGAAGCCTTTGGCTAAAGCGATCAATTCAGCATGTGAATCCACATGAATAGATTGGGTTAAATCCCCTTCTGCACTGCCTAAGTTCTCAACCCTTTTTTGGATCATATTTAGCGGTGAGATAATGCTGCGGATGACGATGCTAATAACACCTATTGCGACTACTGACACAATAACGCCTAAAATTAACAATAAACTCCCTAGCGAAGTGGCCATTTCATCCATGGCATCATCCATTTTAGTGATAGCTGCAAACGCTTGTTCTTTTGGTACCTCAATCACCAGTGACCAAGTCGCATTGGCAAGTGGAATGAGAATGGGGAATGCGACAGCTATGGTTTGCTCGTCATGATAGATTTGATTGCTTTTATGCAATGTTAACAATTCAGATGCCTTACTTGCAGAAATAGATTCTGCCAGCGGTCTAGCTAACTTATCATAGTGGCTGGCCGCAACTACCAGCCCTTTCTCACTTAATAAGGTGACTTTGGCAGTGCCCTGATAAAGGCTTTGAGATAATTGCTCAATCAGCTTTTGAAAAATAGGTAAATTAACATCAACCCCTACCACACCTTTAAATTGATTATTAACCACAACAGGGACGGTCAGCGAAGTCATTAGCGCATTATTACCAGGAGATATTTCATAGGGATAAGGTTCCATCAAGCAAGGCTTTTTAGTGTCTTTAACACACAGATACCATTCTGCTTCTCTGATCCCAAACTCATTTAAGGTGGCGACATACTTTTCAGCTGGGTCCTCAACTTGTTGATGCTCTACAGTGCCATCATCATTGCGAGTGTAATAAAGCTCTAACCCACCATTGCCTTGTATACTATGATTAAAACCGTTTAAATACTCACTATCTCGTCCATCATAACCATTGGATTCAAATTGAGCATACATAGAGGATATTTGAACATTTTTGCGTAAATTAGCTATCAGTAGGTCAGCCAACTTTGAACGAGCAAGCGGCTCCTTATCAGACGTATACTCAACCATACCGGCAAATGAATAAGGGATACGATAGGCTTCATTGATAAACCCAGCAATTTGTTGACCATATTCTGCCGCTCTAGCTGACAACTTTTGGCTTATTTCTTGTTGTAGTGTTACGTCCATCTCTGTCGCTAAAATTTTATTTTTATCGGTTAATCCCCACCATAAACTCAAAGATAAAGTCAGTACGATAAGTAAAAACAATCCTGATGTGATCCAAAGTAATTTCGTTTTAACAGGCAATGCCTTCATATTGTTACTCCACTTTCTTATTATATCTTTAATAGGTACGCTAACAATTTCACATACGTGTTTAAGTTTAGTCAACATTCTTACAATAGGATGAAGTTACAGTAAAAAGAACTATAAACACTAACAAAAAAGCCCTATTTCTCAATAGGGCTTACTTTTGCTATAGATTATGATGAATATCGTGCTATTTAGCGATTAAAAACAACATCAAAAACATCATCCATAATCGCCAAACCTGCATCAACTTGTGCATCTGGTGCAGTTAAAGGAACAAGTACTCGTAATACGTTTCCATAAGTGCCACAAGAAAGTAAAATCAATCCACGGTTACGCGCTTCAATTAATACTTTTGGACAGTACTGTGGTGCCGGTTGGCCATTTTCCATTAACTCAATGGCAATCATTGCACCTAAACCACGCACTTCGGCAATTTGGCTGTACTTGCTTTGCATCGTGGTTATCGAAGCTTTAATACGTGCGCCAAGATCATTAGCTCGTTCAAGTAGTTTTTCTTGTTCAAATACTTCAATAACCGCCAACGCTGCAGCACAAGCCAATGGGCTGCCACCATAGGTACCGCCTAAGCCACCAGCAGTAATAGCATCCATGACTTCCGCGCGGCCGGTAATACCTGACAATGGAAAACCACCGGCTATCGACTTAGCAAAAGAGGTAATGTCGGCGGACACCCCCATTTGCTCCATCGCAAAAAAGGTTCCTGTACGGCCTGCACCGGTTTGTACTTCATCAGCGATAAGCATTATACCGTGGGTATCACACAATTGACGTAAGCGTTTCATAAAGCTTGGCGTTGCAGCATAAAAGCCGCCCTCGCCTTGTACGGGTTCTAAAATAATCGCAGCAATATCACTTGGCTCCGCATCATTTTTAAAAATACGCTCAATTGAAGCCATTGCCGCGTCTTCTGACACACCATGTAACTCACAGGGGAACTCGGCTCTAAATACATTAGCCGACATAAGCCCCATACCTTTACTGTAAGGTGCTACTTTACCGGTTAATGCCAATGCTGCAATAGTACGACCATGATAGCCTGAGGTAAACGCGATAACGCCGGCACGCTTTGTATGAGCACGGGCAACTTTAACCGCATTTTCGACCGCTTCAGAACCACTGGTAAACAAGGCTGTTTTCTTAGCAAAGTCACCTGGCACTAATTGGTTTAATTTTTCACATACTTCTACATAGCTTTCATACGCTAATACCATAAAACAGGTGTGGGAGAAATCATCTAATTGCGCTTGAACTGCGGCCTTTACTTTTGGGTGTAAGTGGCCGGTATTGAGCACAGCGATACCACCTGCAAAATCAATATATTCACGGCCTTCAACATCCCACACAGTGGCATTTTCGGCGCGCTCAATAAAAAGCGGATGTATTTGACTCACACCTTGTGCTACAGCCGCTTGGCGACGAGCCATTAATTGTTCATTTGTTTTGTTCATTGCCGAGACCCTTAAACAGACATACAGATGTATTTCATTTCGAGGTATTCCTCGATGCCAAATTTAGACCCTTCACGGCCCAGACCTGAAGATTTTATGCCTCCAAAGGGTGCAACTTCTGTCGAAATAAGCCCGGTATTAACACCTACCATGCCATATTCTAATGCTTCAGCCACTTTATAAACCAACGAAATATCACGGCCGTAAAAATATGCAGCTAAGCCAAACTCAGTATCATTGGCTTGTTGAATGACATCATCAACTGTGTCGAATTTGAATATGGGTGCTAATGGGCCAAAGGTTTCTTCGCGAGCCACTAACATGGTTTTATTAACATCACGTACTATGGTTGGCTCAAAAAAGAAACCGCCTAACGCATGGGGTTTTCCCCAGCAACCACACTAGCACCTTTTGCTAACGCATCATCTAAGTGACTTTGCACTTTTGCCACTGCATCGGCATTAATTAATGGCCCAATAGTGACGCCTTGCTCGGTGCCATGACCCACTGTTAATTTGGCCACTGCATCGGCAAGCTTTTGGGTAAAAGTGTCATACACTCCGGCTTGTACATAGATGCGATTAGCACACACGCAGGTTTGGCCTGCGTTGCGATATTTAGCAATCATTGCACCTTCAACTGCCGCATCTAAATCTGCATCATCGAACACAATAAAAGGCGCATTGCCACCTAACTCTAACGATAATTTTTTCAACGTAGGGGCGCATTGCGCCATTAACTTAATACCAACGCCTGTTGAGCCGGTAAAAGACAGTTTTCGCACAATAGGGCTATCACATAGGGTGTTACCAATGGCAACTGCATCCCCTGTAACCACACTAAATACTCCCGCAGGAATACCTGCTCGGCGGCTAAGCTCAGCTAATGCTAGCGCAGTAAAAGGGGTTTGCTGTGCTGGTTTAACCACCATAGTGCAGCCCGCCGCTAATGCAGGGGCGGCTTTACGGGTAATCATAGCCGCAGGGAAATTCCACGGCGTAATAGCCGCCGTTACGCCTACCGGTTGCTTAATAACGGTTAGTCTTTTATCGGCTTGATGACCAGGAATCGTATCGCCGTAAATTCGCTTACCTTCCTCGGCAAACCATTCAATAAATGACGCTGCATACGTCACTTCACCTTTTGCTTCAGCTAAAGGTTTTCCCTGTTCGGTGGTCATCAACAATGCCAAATCGTCAGCATGTTCAAGTAATAACTCAAACCAACGACGAAGCTTACTGCTGCGATCTTTGGCTGTTAATGCGCGCCATGCTGGCAATGCTTTATGGGCAGCATCAATAGCAACTTGGGTTTCCATTGCCCCCATAACTGGCACATGGCCTACTACAGATTGTGTCGCAGGATTGATAATAGCGAGCGTTTCGCCACTGTTAGCACTTAACCATTGGCCATCAATGTAGCATTGCTGTTGTAATAAACTTGGGTCATTCAATACCATGGTGTTTTCCTTAATCTAAATAGCCAATACTTATACGCCGAACTTATCACGCATAGTGTAATACCAAGCACCGATAGCACTGAATGGCACTCTTAGGGCGTGTCCACCAGGGAACGGGTAATGGGGTAGCGCAGCAAACGCATCAAAACGAGTTGCCTGACCATTTAACATTTCTGCAATTAACTTACCGGCCAAGTGTGTGTAGGTCACACCATGACCACTACACCCTTGAGAATAGTATATATTATGACCAATCCGACCAACTTGTGGCAAGCGCGACAAGGTCATTAAGAAATTACCTGTCCAGGCATAATCAATTTTAATGCCTTTAAGTTGCGGGAATGTTTTCAATAACTTAGGTTCTATAAGTGCTTTAACATTGGCAGGATCACGAGCGCCATAAACCACTCCACCACCAAAAATCAGGCGCTTATCACCGCTTAAACGGTAATAGTCGAGCAAATAATTACAGTCTTCAACACAATAATCTTGCGGTAAAATACTGGCAGCTATCTCATCAGATAATGGCTCTGTGGTGACCACTTGCGTACCACATGGCATTGACTTGGCGTGTAATTCAGGCAGTAATTTACCTAAGTAGGCATTACCAGCAACGACCACAAACTTACACTTAACCTGGCCTTGCGCAGTATGCACAACCGGTGATGCACCATCATCAATGTTAATGACAGCTGAATCTTCAAAAATTAATCCACCTAAAGACTCAACAGCACGGGCTTCACCTAATGCTAAATTAAGTGGATGAATGTGGCCGCCGCTTTTATCTAATAAACCGCCAACATATAGGTCAGTGTCTACCACTTTACGAATAGCATCTTGATCTAACATTTCAAGTTGTTGGTTATGTCCATGGGCTTCCCACAAGTCTTTTTGTGAACGTAAATGGCCCATTTGCTTTTTATTCATGGCCGCAAAAACGCCACCATTTTTTAAATCACAATCAATATTATATTTGGCAATGCGTTCACGAATAATGCGTCCGCCTTCAAATGCCATCTCACCAAAAAGCTTACCTTGCTCTTTACCTACTACTTTTTCAATACTGTCTATATCACGGCTAAATGAGTTAACAATTTGACCGCCATTTCGACCAGATGCTCCCCAACCAATTCTAGCAGCCTCAAGGATAACAACCCTCATGCCACTTTCTAAAAGATGAAGCCCTGCTGACAAGCCTGTATAACCTGCGCCAACAATACAAACATCTGTTTCTATAACAGATTCTAGACGCGGACGCTCAACTTTATCGTTGGCCGATGCGGCATAATATGAACTAGTATGAGGTGTAGCAGACATAGCACTTCCTTATATGTATATTGCAAAATACAACTGTCTCATCCTACACCCAGGCCATCATAAAAACCAGCCGAAAAGGTATAATTATTTACAGACCGTTGAAAATATTAAACACTCTAAATCGATACTCCAGCTGCATTAGTAGCATGATTAATAGGCAACAATACAGCTTGTTCTGATGAGTGCTTGGTTATCTAAATAATGATGGCATAAATAAACTGACAAGTGATTCAAGTGTAAGCCACCTATTAAAGATCAAATACACTAGCACTAATTTTAACAAGTTTATTCCAAGATAGAACTCGAGTAGTGACTTACTCTAGATAATAAAAAAGCGCGTTGATGAATCGAAATATCATCATCACGCGCTTCTATTACGTTAAAGTATTAGCCTAAGACTCCATCGCTTTTTGCGCTTTCTTTTCTGCCCGTCGAGTAAAGTACCAAGACAGGAATGCCACAAGAGACACGGCAAAAATAATGATGGTTGCTAACGCATTAATCTTAGGCGACACCCCTAAACGTACTGACGAAAACACCACCATAGGCAAGGTTGTTGAACCCGGTCCAGAAGCGAAGCTGGCAATCACTAAGTCATCTAATGACAAGCTAAATGATAATAACCAACCGGCAATTAAGGCTGGCGAAATCATAGGCACTGTTATTAAGAAGAAGGTTTTTAGTGGCGTCGCCCCCAAGTCCATCGCAGCTTCTTCAATTGATTTGTCTATTTCACGTAACCGTGATGACACCACAACAGCGACATAAGCGGCACAAAATGTTGAGTGTGCTATCCACACTGTTAACATACCGCGTTCAGTCGGCCAGCCAAACGTATCAGCCATTTGTACGAAAAGCAGCAATAATGACAAACCAGTAATCACTTCAGGCATCACTAATGGCGCGGTGATCATGTTCGACAAGGTCAATTTTGCCCAAGAGCGACGAAAACGAGTCATTACAAATGCCGCCATAGTGCCAATAATCACCGCCATAGTCGCACTGTAAAATGCAATACGTAAGCTGACCCACACTGCACTTAAAATCTGTTCATCTTGAAATAGTTCGCCATACCACTTTGGTGAAAAACCGCTCCAAACCGTGACCAGCTTTGATTCATTAAAAGAATAAATAACCAAAATAAGCATCGGGGCATACAGAAACAGTAAACCGAACCACAGCATGATTTTAGAGAAACTTAATTTTTTCATGCATCGTTCTCCATATCTCGTGATTGATAGCGATGGAACAAGGTAATTGGCACAATGAGCAGTGCAAGCATGACAATAGCCAATGATGAAGCCACAGGCCAATCACGGTTATTAAAGAACTCTTGCCATAATACTTTACCTATCATCAATGAGTCTGGACCACCTAGTAGCTCTGGAATAACAAACTCGCCCACGGCAGGAATAAACACTAGCATTGAGCCTGCAATGACTCCTCCCATTGATAGTGGTAAAGTGATTTTCCAAAACGTGTTAAGGCTACTTGATCCTAAATCAGATGCCGCTTCAATTAAGCTCATGTCCAGTTTTACCAAGGTGGCATATAAGGGCAAAATCATGAAGGGTAAATAGCCATAAATAATACCAATATAAACAGCAAAATTAGTATTGAGCATTTGAATTGGCTCAGAAATAACACCAAGCCACATTAAAAAGTTATTCACTAACCCTGTGTTACTTAAAATCCCCATCCAGGCGTAAATACGGATCAAAAAAGAGGTCCATGATGGCAACATCACCAACAGTAATAATACAGGTTGAAACCGTGTTGGAGCTCTAGCAATGGCATAAGCCATAGGGAAGCCTAATAACAAACAGCCGATTGTGGCAATAAATGCCATTTTCAGTGAAGTTAAATAGGCAACGTAGTACATTGAATCCTGTATCAATAATAAATAATTACCAAAATTCAAAAAGATGGATAATGTTTCATCAATAAAGCTAAAGGTTGCCTCGTAGGGAGGAATCGCAATCGCGGCGGTTGAAAAACTTAACTTCAACACAATCGCGAAAGGCAGTGCAAAAAACATCAATAGCCATAGGTAAGGAATCCCCATGGTTAGATATCGGCCTTTCAGGCGTTTAAATGGATTCATCATGATTGCAATACAACCCCGCTGGTGTCTTCCCAACTGATAAAGACTTCTTCTTCCCATGTTGGGTGATCAGATCTGCGTTCACGGTTAATCATTGAACATTGAACAATTTGCTTGTTTCTTAGCTTGATATAAAACACTGAAACGCCACCTAAATAGGCAATGTCATGCACCACGCCTCTAGCCCAGTTATACTCACCTTCCGGCTGCACACGGGTAATGATGGTTTTTTCAGGGCGAACCGCAAGTAACACTGTCTTATTATCTAAACTAGTAGAAATTCCGTGTCCAATATAAAAAGGTTGTTTTAAGGTGTGCGATTTAATGATGGCGTGATCGGCTTCATCGGCAATAATATCGCCTTTAAATAAGTTTACTGTACCAATAAACTCAGCAACCATTCGGCTATTAGGTGCTTCATAAATATCAGTAGGGCTACCAGTTTGTGCAATCCAACCTTCATTCATAATAGAAATACGCCCAGCCATAGTCATGGCCTCTTCTTGATCGTGAGTCACCATCACACAGGTCACTCCTACCGCTTCAAGAATATCGACCACTTCTAACTGCATTTGAGTACGCAGTTTTTTATCTAATGCGCCCATCGGCTCATCAAGCAGTAATAACTTAGGTCGTTTAGCTAATGAACGCGCCAAGGCGACACGTTGGCGCTGCCCACCCGATAATTGATGCGGTTTACGCTTAGCGTATGTTTCCATGTGCACCAACTTGAGCATTTCTTCCACTCGTTGGGCAATTTCAGCTTTAGGCATTTTGTCTTGCTTCAAACCAAAGGCAATATTTTGTTCAACCGTCATATGTGGAAATAACGCATAGGATTGAAACATCATATTGATAGGACGTTCATAGGGAGGCATGTCGGTTATATCGACACCATCCAAAAAAATACGGCCTTCAGTTGGCTTTTCAAAACCTGCCAGTATACGTAATAGGGTTGATTTTCCTGAGCCTGAACCACCCAATAATGCGAAAATTTCACCTTTATTAATTGTCAGTGACACATTGTCGACTGCACGAACATCATCAAATAGCTTACTAATACGATCAATTTTAAGGAGTACTTTATCTTGCGTCTTTTTGGTTGGATTATTAGTGACGCCCGAGGTGTTTTCCATGATACTGCTCCGCCTAGTTGGAGTATGTGTTCCGCGATAAAGTAAATATTGTGGTCACACGATTAAATATTAGAGAAGTTAATCTAACGAATGAAAGATCTAAATAATTAGGGCAAGTTACCTTGCCCTAATATGTGGATCTGACTACTGACCAGATTTCACTTTAGTCCAAGCACGTGTAACAACTCGTTGAATTTTCATTGAGCGTACATCGCCAATGTACAGCTTATCTATTACGCTTTGTGGCGGATAAATTGCTGGATCATTTTTGATTGAATCGTCAACTAGCGCTTGTGCAGGAACATTCGGGTTCGCATAAGCAACATAGTTACTGATAGGTGCTATTACCTCAGGACGAAGTAAATAGTTGATTAGCTTATGAGCGTTAGCCACATTTGTAGCATCTTGTGGAATCGCTAACATATCAAACCAAAGGTTAGCGCCTTCTTTTGGAATAGAATAACCAATCTTATTACCGTTACCGGCTTCATCAGCTCGAGCAGCAGCCTGGAATACATCACCAGAGAAACCATATGCTACACAAATATCACCATTAGCGAGATCTGAAATATAGCGCGACGAATGGAAGTAGGTAACAAACGGACGCACTTTGGCAAGCACCTCTGCGGCTTTTTCATAATCGTCGGCATTTTTACTGTTTGGATCTAAACCGAGATAAATCAGCGCTTGTGGCAACATATCGTCTGCAGAATCTAGCATTGAGAAACCGCATGAACTGATTTTTTCAGCATACTTAGGGTTAAAAATAAGCTCTAAAGAATTAAAGGGTGCATCTTCGCCTAACACAGCTTTGACTTTATCGACGTTATAGCCAATACCATTAGTGCCCCATAGATAAGGTATAGCATGTTCGTTGGCGGGATCGGCCTTCTCAAGTTGCTTCATTAAGTCTGGCTTTAAGTTGCCATAGTTCGATAACTTAGTTCGATCTAACTTTTGAAATGCACCGGCTTTAATTTGCTTCGCCAAAAAGTGATTTGAAGGAACCACTATGTCATAGCCACTGCGACCAGACAGCAATTTAGCTTCAAGCACTTCATTACTATCGAACACGTCATAAATAACGCGAATGCCTGTCTCTTTTTCAAAGTTTGCTAAGGTATCTTCTGCGATATAGTCAGACCAATTGTACATCTTGACAACTTCTTCAGCATGCAGCGACGTGCTAGCAAATACCGACGCTGAAATAAGCGCAATGGTAGACAGTTTGTTAAGTAGCTTCATATGTTCTCCCTTACTTGGATAATGGTCAGGACTGTGCTGACAGTTATTCGCTTTTTAAGCGTTATTATCATTCCCTTATAAAAAGGAAATTATCCAATGCTACATCGTATTTCTGCATCGGTAACATCACAGCAAAATGCAAATGCTATAATTTTCTGGATTCTATCAAAAACCTTTTTAATTACTAGATGGTAGCTATCTAATCGCTTAAAAAACCACTAATTACTCATAAACATGCAAAAGCTTTGTTAACCATGCAAGAATATTTTCTAACCATGCAAAAAGTATTTTTTAAACATTCAAAGTCATTATCATTGTTATCAATATGACTTACTGGTTACACATTTAGCATAAGTGTCATTTAAGGCCATTAATGCCTTATCAACCAACTCATCTATCTCTGCCTTGGTGATAACAAGTGGCGGAGAAATAATCATAGTATCGCCTACGGAACGCATCACTAAGCCATGTTCGATACAAAAGTCTCGGCACCAAGTTCCCACCCCAATATTGGCTGGAAAACGCTGCCGTTTCGCTTTATCTTGCACAAGCTCAATAGCAGCCACTAAACCTAGGCCTCTAACCTCACCCACTAATGGATGCTCAGCTAACTGCTGTAAGCGTTGTTGAAAATACGGGGCTGTTTCAGTAGCCACTTTTTCAACTAATTTTTCTTGTTTGATAATATTAATATTTTCTAATGCCACGGCAGCAGCAACTGGATGACCTGAATAGGTAAAACCGTGGGTAAATTCACCACATTGTTGTCTAATCACATCCGCGACACGATCTGCAATTATTACGCCACCCATAGGGATATAACCAGATGTCATGCCCTTGGCTATTGAAATAAAATCAGGTTGTAAATCAAAGTATTCCGCCGCAAACCAATGACCTGTTCTGCCAAAGCCACTGATCACTTCGTCCAGAATAAGTAACACGTCATATTTGGCTAGAATACGTTTAATTTCAGGCCAGTAGCTTGATGGCGGAATAATGACCCCACCAGCGCCTTGAAATGGCTCGGCAATAAATGCCGCAACATTGTCTTCGCCTAATGCTAATATTTTAGTTTCGAGTGTTTGGGCTGCTTGTAAACCAAATGCTTCGGGCGTTAGCTCTCCACCTTCACCATACCAATATGGCTGAGCAACATGCACTATTTTAGGGATGGGTAAATCCCCTTGTTCGTGCATGCCAGACATGCCACCTAAACTCGCACCTGCTACGGTAGAGCCATGGTAAGCATTATGGCGGCTGATAATGGTTTTCTTATTGGGTTGACCTTTTAGATCCCAATAGCGTCGCACCATACGTAAATTAGTGTCATTTGATTCAGACCCAGAACCGGTAAAAAACACACTGTTCATATGTTTAGGTGCAAGCTCAGCAATGGTTTTAGCTAGCTCAATTGCTGGCGGGTGAGTACATTGAAAAAAACTGTTATAGAAAGGAAGTTTTTGCATTTGCTGACAGGCAGCATCAACAATTGATTGTCGCCCATAACCTACATTTACACACCAGAGTCCTGCCATTCCGTCTAATAATTTATGACCTTCGACGTCCCATATATACACCCCTTCGGCGCGCTCAATAACACGGGTGCCTTTTTCGCCAAGCACTTTAGAGTCGGTAAATGGATGAATAAAATGTGCTTTATCTGTTTGCTGCAAAGAGGCTAAATTTGTCATACACATTCCTTAAGCTGGCAAAAATAACAACTTATCAGTTCTGAATGCTGTTATGTCATCATCTGAAAATATTATTAACTCATTGGTAGACTTAATGAGCCATTCTGCTTTTTAGCAATGAATGACTAGACATTTACTAGACATTTACTAGACTAAGTCGCGAGCGAGATTTGCTTCACAACTCAGTCTAGTACTGACTAAGCGATTAAAACTAAACGGTTAGTAACAGGAACTCACGTTCCCAAGAACTGACCACACGGCGGAAGTTTTCAAGTTCAGCTTGCTTAACAGCCACAAAACCTGTGGTGAAAGACTGACCTAAATATTCAATACACGCCTCACTTTCTTGCATTGCAATCAAGGCTTCTTCTAACGTCAGTGGTAAACAGTATTCATTACTGGTACGGCTTTCGTTTGAACGACCTGTCACTGGATTTGACGGGCGCAAGCCTTTTTCCATACCGATAAAACCAGCTAACAAACTCGCCGCAATGGTTAAATAACAGTTTGCATCTGCGCCTGGAATACGGTTTTCAATACGGCGATTCTCGGGTGATGATTCAGGAATACGTAGACCACAGGTGCGATTTTCAACACCCCACTCTAGGTTTACTGGCGCTGAAGTGCCCGGTAAAAAACGACGGAAAGAGTTAACGCTTGGTGCCATTAATGGTAATAACTCGGGAATATAGGTTTGTAAGCCTGCAATGTAATTTAAAAATAACTGGCTTTGAGTCCCGTCTTCTTTGGTGAAGATATTTTTACCGGTTTCTTTATCAATGACACTTTGGTGGATATGCATTGCACTGCCTGGCTCATCGGTCACAGGCATAGCCATAAAAGTAGCACACACATTATGCTTTAATGCAGCTTCTTTAAGTGTGCGTTTAAATACAAATACCTGGTCTGCTAACGATAATGGGTTACCGTGACTGAAGTTAATCTCCATCTGTGCAGGACCATCTTCATGAATTAAGGTATCAATATCTAAACCTTGAAGCTCACACCAATCGTACATATCTTCAAATAACGGGTCGAACTCATTGGCGGCATCAATTGAAAACGACTGACGACCCGCTTCAGGTCGGCCTGAACGACCAATAGGTGGCTTTAGTGGTAAGTCATGGTCATCGCTGCGCTGAGTTAAGTAGAACTCCATTTCTGGTGCAATAACTGGCTCCCAACCTTTATCTTCATAAAGTTTAAGCACTTTTTTAAGCACGTTACGTGGTGATAACTCAATTGGATTGCCCATGCGGTCATAACAATCATGAATAACTTGCGCTGTGGCTTCTACAGTCCAAGGCAGCATGAAAACTGCATCTTCATCTGGCACACACACAAAATCGATATCGGCTTTATCAAGTAATGAATAGAAGATACCGTCATCGATGAAATCACCGGTCACAGTTTGCAGCAATACACTTTCAGGTAAACGCATGCCTTTTTCATCAATAAACTTGTCTACTGGCGCAATTTTGCCTCGAGCAATACCGGTCATATCACTGATAACACATTCAACTTCGGTAATTTTTTTATCTTTTAGAAACTTAATTAACTTATCCATTGGTTATCTCTCTCGCTTAGCTGCATGCAAACGGCAAGCATTGCCAAATGCATCAAAAATTGATGAATAAAACTGGTTATCTTGAACTTTCCATTCGGGGTGCCATTGCACGCCTAACGCAAAAGCCTTAGCACCTTTTACAGAAAAAGCTTCAATTAACCCGTCAGGCGAATGCGCCTCAGGTGTTAATCCTTGACCTAATCTGTCTACGCCTTGAGTATGCACTGAATTGACTTCAGCCTGTTCGCTCCCCCACGCTTGATGGAGTAAACCACCAGGCACTATATCAATAGCATGTGACAAGCCATACTGCACATCTACCGGAGCGGTTTTATCTTCTCTGTGTTCAATGAATAGGCCAACTTCATGCAGTTTTTGATGCAGACTACCACCATAAACCACGTTCATTTCTTGAAAACCACGACAAATACCAAACACAGGCACGCCTGCATCTATGGCCGCTTTAATTAAGGGTAATGTAGTCGCATCGCGCTTAGGATCATGATGAGTACCTTCTGCACTAGCAGGGCCTTGAAAATGATGAGGTTCGACATTAGAAGGTGAACCGGTAAACAAAATACCATCTAGGCGAGACAGTAATTCTTCAGTTGGTACAGCTAGCCCTAAAGAAGGGATAACCAAAGGAAACCCTTTAGCGCCATTAACTACACTAAGTAGGTACTTTTCACCCACAATATTAAATGGGTGTAATCCTATTTGTTGATTACATGCCACTACCCCAATCATTGGGACTTTTGACAAAGACATATCACACCTACATTGTTGGACTACAAAATTGTTGGGCTGCAAAACACGCAGTATCTCTTTCAAACACTAAGGAAATTACTGTGATTAAACTCTCAAACTTACGATACTTTCACTATAATTGAGTTATTTAACAAACCAGTAATTCGTGTTCGTTTTTTCACACACTACACTTAATTCAAACACTAGGCAATAGCAATAATACAACGGAATAAACTTTTATAGTTTCATACTAACCTTGTTAACCAAACGCACTAAAAACAGGATTAAACAGTTGTTAAAGCGAAAAAAAATATTTAGAGATAGTTGAAAAAGATATAGGGAATCAGTAAATTCGAAAACAAAATTCTATATAAAGAACAATAAAATGATTAATATTATTTACATTTTTCAATTTAATTACAGTGTGTTTATCGTAAAAACAGTTAACGTATTTGCAAAGTCACAATCAAAGAATACTAAAAATCACCTGGCGTGGTAGCACTCACTAAACAGCAAGGCTCATCGTAAGGATTAGCAAACTTATGTGGCAGTTCACTATTAAAGTAATAACTATCACCTTTATGCAGCACAAAGAGCTCATCGGCAACGGTAAGTTCAATTTTGCCTTCTAGAATATAGGCACCTTCTTCACCACGATGTTGTAGCATGTCATCGCCAGTGCTTGTGTTTGGCGGATAAGTTTCATGCATCAATGACATTGCGCGATTAGGAAAATCTCTACCAATAAGCTTATAGACTAAATCACCAGTACCAATATCAAGTAACTCTTCAGAGCGATAAACAACTTTCTGCTCACCGACAGTGCCCTCTTCAATAGAAAAGAATTCAACCAATGACATAGGGATCCCAGCAAGTACCTTCTTTAAAGAACTGATAGAAGGGCTAACACTGTTTTTTTCAATCATTGAAATAGTGCTATTGGTCACGCCTGCACGCTTAGCTAACTCACGCTGTGAAAGCCCGCGCATTTTTCGTACCGTTTTTAAGCTTGCCCCTATATCCAATTTCTGACTCCTGAAAGTGATAACCGTTTCGAATGACACCAGATGACACCGAATATGTCACTGCAATTTATCATTGAAATTACTAGCGTGAAAGAAATTGTATTCTAGCGCAATTCAGTGTTAAATAAAATGCACATTCTGTCGATTAAAAATTACCTGCCGATAGTCGCTGGCACTATTTAATCATTCACCCTTAAATTGGAGACGCTATGTCACAGTCCTCACCGATCCATAGCGATAAGTACCCAGATTCTTTTTACTTCCACAGCGCAAAAGAACTGTTCAATCATCCACAACTGACAGAGTCTATCAATGTTGATGTTTGTATAGTTGGCGGAGGGTTTACGGGTATAAATACCGCCATAGAACTGGCTCAAAAAGGTTTTAGCGTGGCGGTTTTAGAAGCTAAACGCATTGGTTGGGGGGCCTCGGGTCGCAACGGTGGTGAGCTTATTCGTGGTATAGGTCATGACGCCAGCCAATTTAAAAATATCATTGGTAGTGAGGGCGTAAACGCTATCACCCAAATGGGGTTTGAAGCGGTAGAAATTGTTAAGCAACGCGTACAACGGCATAATATCCAATGTGACTTAACCATGGGTTACTGTGACTTAGCGGTAAAACCTCGACACATGCATGAGCTAGAGCAAGAGTTTGCCGAATTGAAACAAGCGGGCTATCAGCATGATATTCAACTACTTGATAAAAACCGTACCCGTGAGGTTATTCAATCTGACTTTTACCAGGGCGCATTAGTTGACATGGGCAGTGGCCACTTACACCCGTTAAATTTAGTACTGGGTGAAGCAAGAGTTGCCCGAGAATTAGGGGTACAAATTTTTGAATATAGCCCAGCAGAACATATATACAAAGGCAATAACCCCGTGGTTAAAACCGCTCAAGGTGAGGTTAACTGTCAGTTTTTAGTTTTGGCTGGCAATGCGTATATTGGCCATAAACTGAATGACTACGTAGGTGGAAAGGTGCTTCCTGCAGGCAGTTATTTACTGGCAACAGAACCATTAACGCCAACGCAATGCCAAACGATTATTCCACAAAACATGGCATTTGCCGATATGCGCGTGGCCTTAGATTACTTTCATCTATCCGCTGATAACCGCTTACTATTTGGCGGATTATGCACTTACTCAGGTAAGGACCCCAGCAGTATTGAAGCAGCGTTGAGACCCAATTTAGAACATGTATTCCCGCAGCTTAAAGGGGTTAAAATTGATTACCAATGGGGTGGTATGATTGGTATTGGCGCTAATAGAATGCCGCAAATTGGACGATTACCCGATGCTAAAAACATTTTCTATGCTCAGGCTTATTCAGGACATGGGGTGAATGCGACACATATGGCAGCCAAGCTTATCGCCGAAGCTATCACTGAACATGCTGAACGGTTTGATATTTTTGACCAGATAAAACATATGACTTTTCCAGGCGGGCCTCGTTTCCGCTCACCTATGTTAGCGGCCGGTATGTTATATCATCGCTTTAAAGATATTTTCTAATCCAACTTCGCGGCTGCAGGCTAACCTTCCGCCGCTAATTTAAAGCGTTACTGCACCAGCATATAACCTACCATACCCAGCCCAAAACCCAGTACTGCCCCACATGGTGGTAACCAGTGTTGGGCTAATTTCACTTGCGGGGCGATATCTTGAAACACAGAATAAAGAATGCCGCCTGCAGCAAATATCATTATGGCGCCAATCACTTCAGGTTGTGGCGCTAACCAAACATACCCCACTACCCCCGCAATAGGACCGAACAACGCCATTAACGCAAACATGCCGATCAGTAACCAAGGCTTAAACCGATTATGTTGGTTTAACTCCCGATAGGCATTAAACCCTTCAGGCAAATTTTGTAACCCTATGAGTACCGCTAATAAAAAAGCGGTGTGACTACCGGTCGCAAAAGCAGCACCTAAAGCAATAGACTCAGGAATAAAATCAGCCAGCATGGCGCTTAATTGACTTGCTGGCGTATTTATTTTAACCAGTAAAATATCTAACAACATAAAAGCCAGCGCGCCCAACCCGAAAAACATCACTGCCGATGGCAGCGATAACACCTCAACACTTTCAGGCACTAATACTAAGCCAACAGCAGATAATAGCGCCCCGCCGCCAAAGGCCATCACACCATGGCGAAATTCCTGTTGTAGCCAATCGGACTTAATGTGTTCCATTTTGGCGATAACTGCGCCCAATGGCATAGCTAAACCCGCTATCAAAGTGGCAAAAATAACGATCAATACCTCTGACATAATCCTTCATTTCCTTATGCTGTTATTAGTTATTAGTTATTAGTTGCTAGTTGCTAGTTGCTAGTTGCTATGAATTCTATCTAAGGCATTAAACTATTGGTAAACGGGTATTGGTTCCCCACTCGGCCCACGAACCATCGTACAAGGCAGAGTTTTGATGCCCAGATGTTGTTGATGCGAGTATTAAAATACAGGCAGTAATGCCTGAACCACAGCTAAAAATACGTTTCTGGGCCTTATTTTCATCAAGCTGATTAAAAATAATCTGTAATGCTGCCGATGGCTTTAATCGGACACCATCAAGTACTTGGGCAAAAGGCAGATTAATCGAATAGGGTATATGACCACTTCGTACCCCAGCTCTTGGCTCTGGCGCTGTACCATTAAAACGGGCTGCCGCTCTAGCATCAAATACCTGTGTTCGGCCTTGAGTACCAGAGCCTTGAGAAGCAGAACTTGGTAAAACAGAGCTAGAAACGCGAGACTTATTATTAACTGAGCGGTCACTAGTTGAGCAGTCATTTACAGTAGCCAACACACTAGTCGAGTCACACACTAAATCAGCGCGTTGCTGCGCTTTGACATTACCGGTTAGTTCAGGGGTTAAATACTGATTAGCGGTTGGTAGGTTTTCGGCCATCCATTGTGGTAACCCGCCATCAAGCACAAATACCTTCTCAAACCCCATCACTTTAAAAGTCCACCAGGCACGTGGCGATGAATAAATGCCCTGGTTGTCATAAATAACTACAACACTGTCTTGATTAATACCTAGCTTGCGAGCGGCTTGGGTAAATTGCTCAGCGGTTGGCATTGCATGGGACATCACCGAGTCATGATTAAAGAAGTCTTGCTCTAAACGCATATTAATAGCATTAGGTATGCACATTAGCCTGTCATAAATTAACGGCTCTTTACCTAATACCATCTCCATACTGGCATCAAGCAAAATAACGTTTCTATCATCTAAATGTTCAACCAACCAGGCTGTTGAAACAGTTGAATTACTCATTATTTTCTCCTTGATGAAA
The DNA here is from genome assembly GCF_021513195.1 of Shewanella sp. OMA3-2. Classification (NCBI taxonomy): domain Bacteria; kingdom Pseudomonadati; phylum Pseudomonadota; class Gammaproteobacteria; order Alteromonadales; family Shewanellaceae; genus Shewanella; species Shewanella sp. OMA3-2. The sequence goes on from NZ_CP090974.1 coordinate 3,586,780, forward strand.
AGACCGCACGTATTTATGCGTTAACCAGGTGAAGTAGCTGAACAGCATAATACCTACACCATCAGCAGCCAAATCAGCTATATCCAATGTGCGGCGCGGAATAAAACCCTGACTCATCTCCTCCACCAGCACAAATAATCCGACTAAACAGCTGCCCATATAAAGCGGCAAAGAACCTAATCGAATCGTGTTAAATTGTAAGGTCAAATTGGCTAAATAGGTTAATACCCCAAATAGTAAGCAATGGCCAACCTTATCGCCATAGGGGATGTGTTTGATAATGTCGAAGAAAATACTGTTGCCACCCGTATTAGCTAAGTATATGACCCAAATAATGAATCCCAAAAAAGCACAAGCGGTTATGGTAGCCAGCAGATAAAAATGTTGTTTAAGCATTAGCGTCACTTCCTGTGTGGTTCGATGCCATCCTAATATACTTTGGCGATATTCTTATGATACTTTTTGATGAATTTCACTTAATAAAAAAGCCCTATGAGCAACACTCAAAGGACTTTTATACAGCTTTAATTTACTCGATGCTTATAGCAAAATAGTTATAAAACAATCCAGGTAGCTTTGATTTCAGTGTATTTATCAAATGCATGCAATGACTTATCACGGCCATTACCTGACTGTTTATAGCCGCCAAATGGCGCCGTCATATCACCACCATCGTAATGGTTAATCCATACCATGCCGCTGCGCAAGGCTTTAGCGGTTTTATGCGCTTTAGAAAGATTTGATGTCCACACACCCGCAGCTAAACCGTAAATGGTGTCATTGGCAATTTTAATCGCTTCATCCATGCCATCAAACTCAATGACTGACAATACCGGACCAAAAATTTCTTCACTGGCAATCGTCATTCGATTATTTACCCCAGAAAAAATCGTTGGCTGCACATATACACCGCCAGTGTCAGCCATGACTTGTTTGCCACCTTGTACTAAGGTAGCACCTTCATCTTCACCCGCTTTAATATAATCAAGTACATTGTTTAATTGCTGTTCATCAACCATAGCGCCGGTAACTGTGTCGGGATCTAACGGATGGCCTGGCTGCCAAGACTTTAACTCTTCTGCAATCAATTGTATCAGCTCATCTTTAATGCCTGACTCAACCAACAAACGCGAGCCTGCGGTACACACTTCACCTTGGTTAAAAGCAATAGCTGACGCTGCGGCTTTTGCTGCGGCTTTTAAATCCGGCGCATCATTAAATACTATGTTAGGGCTTTTGCCACCCGCTTCTAACCAAACGCGTTTCATATTTGATTGGCCAGCGTAAACCATCAATTGCTTAGCAATTTTAGTTGAGCCTGTGAAAACTAAAGTATCTACGTCCATATGGAGTGCTAACGCAGCACCAACAGTGTGCCCTAAGCCAGGCAATACGTTTAATACGCCTTTTGGAATCCGGCATCTAACGCTAATTGCGCCATTCTGATGGCGGTTAAGGGAGACTTTTCTGAAGGCTTTAATATGACACTGTTACCCGTTGCTAACGCTGGACCTAATTTCCAGCACGCCATAATCATCGGGAAATTCCAAGGCACAATCGCGGCAACCACACCCACTGGCTCACGGGTAATCATGCCGATTTCATTATGTGCTGTTGGTGCAATTTCATCATAAATCTTATCAATGGCTTCACCACACCAGCGAATAGCACGGGCTGCGCCCGCAACATCAACCGATTTAGCAAACTGAATTGGCTTCCCCATATCTAGCGTTTCTAACAGCGCTAACTCATCGGCATTTTGTTCTAATAAGTCTGCAAAACGGATCATAATTGCTTTACGTTTTACTGGTGCTAATTGTGACCAAGTACCCGCTTCAAAAACCGCTTTACCATTAGCAACCGCTTTATTTGCGTCAATGTAATCGCAACTGGCGACCTTGACCAACAATCGACCGTCAATTGGACTAATACAATCAAATGTTTCACCTGAATGTGCGGCTTGATACTCACCATTAATCATGGCGTTGCCATTAATAGCGATACTTTCTGCGAGTTGTTCCCATTCGTTACGATTTGTTGGAGAGCTCATTGTTACCTCGTCATCCTATATATGCATGCTTAGCTGATTACTTAAAAAAAGTCGCCAAACAACTTGGCTGTAATTATACGCTGTAATCGATACTTCAAATTATGCTTAACCGCTAAAGATTTCAATATATTTTACAAAAATGTCCAATTTACTTTAATTTTTTACTAAAAATGCTTTCGTGTTCGTTATATTTGATATAACGTAGCAAATATTGACCACCCTGTAGATTTATTGATCATATACAAAGACCTCCTAATGAGTCATATGGAGCCTTAAGCATAAGGATTTAGTAATGCCACAAACGTCGCCTCAAGCAATCAATGCCCAAACATCAACACCAGAAATGGCAAATTACTGGATGCCTTTTACTGCCAATAAACAGTTTAAAGCTAATCCAAGAATATTGACTCATGCTAAAGGAATGTATTACACCGATGATCACGGTCAAGCCATATTAGATGGTACTGCGGGGTTGTGGTGCTGTAATGCCGGTCATGGTCGCCAAGAAATATCAGAAGCGGTCAGCAAACAAATTACCCAAATGGATTACGCTCCCTCATTTCAGGTCAGTCATCATTTGCCATTTGAACTGGCGAATAGAATAGCCGAGTTAGCGCCTGCAGGCTTAGATAAAGTCTTTTTTACCAACTCAGGTTCAGAGTCGGTAGACACAGCCTTAAAAATGGCCTTGTGCTATCACCGCGCTAATGGTCAACCAACACGCACTCGTTTTATCGGCCGAGAGCTGGGTTATCACGGTGTCGGTTTTGGCGGTATTTCTGTTGGCGGCATTGGCAATAATCGTAAAACCTTTCATGGCCAGCTGTTACAGGGAGTTGATCATCTGCCTCACACTTTAGACATTCACAATAATGCTTTTTCTCGAGGTCTGCCAAAACATGGCATCGAAAAAGCAGAAATTTTAGAGCAACTTGTCACCTTGCACGGTGCAGAGAACATTGCCGCTGTAATTGTTGAACCAATGTCAGGATCGGCTGGGGTTATTTTACCGCCAGATGGCTATTTAAAGCGCCTACGTGAGATTACACAAAAGCACGGTATTTTATTGATTTTTGATGAAGTCATTACCGGATTTGGTCGACTAGGTTCAGCGTTTGCTAGTGACTTTTGGCAGGTTACCCCAGATATAATCACTACCGCTAAAGCAATCAATAACGGCGCGATCCCCATGGGTGCGGTCATTGTCAGTAACAGCCTTCATGACACTTGCATGCAAGGTCCTGACAATATGATTGAATTTTTCCACGGCTATACCTACTCTGGCCATCCAGTAGCAGCAGCATCCGCTTTAGCAACATTGAATATATATCAACAAGAAAATCTTTTTCAGCGCGCAAAAGACTTAAGCCAATATTTTGAAGATGCGGTGCACAGTTTAAAAGGCCTGCCTAATATTATCGACATCCGCAATATTGGCTTAGTCGCTGGCATTCAATTTTCCCCCAGCGATAAAGGGGCCGGAAAACGCGGTTATGACATTTTTGATCGCTGTTTTAGACAAGGGACATTAATCAGGGCAACGGGCGATATCTTAGCCTTGTCACCTCCTTTAATTGTCGAAAAGTCACAAATTGATGACATGGTAAACAGCCTAACCGATGCAATTCATGCGGTAGGTTAATACGAATCTAAGCGGCTATCAATGTAACGTCAACAACAAATATAAATTCAATATTCACTTTAATCTATTAATGCAAAAGGTTTTTTATGCTCACTCTATCTCATTATGTCAATGGCAAGCACACACAAGTAAGTCAGCGCCAGCAAGCTATTTATGAACCTGCCAACGGCGAATTACGTGGCCATGTGTCATTAGCGTGTGAGCAAGAAGTTTGTGATGCCATACAAGTAGCAAAACAGGCGTATCAAACTTGGTCACAGGTGACACCACTCAATCGCGCCCGTGTACTGTTCAAGTTTAAAGCCTTAATGGAGCAAAACATTGATGAACTAGCGGAGTTAATCACTCGCGAGCACGGCAAAGTATTAGAAGATGCCAAAGGCGAATTAGTCCAGGGATTAGAAGTGGTCGAATTTGCCTGTGGTATTCCACACTTACTAAAAGGTGAACACACCCAACAAGTGGGTGGCGGTGTTGACGCTTGGACAGTAAACCAGTCTTTAGGAGTTGTGGCCGGTATCGCGCCGTTTAACTTCCTGGTCATGGTGCCAATGTGGATGTTCCCTATTGCCATTGCTTGCGGTAACAGTTTCATCATGAAGCCATCAGAGAAAGATCCTAGCTCAGTATTACGTATGGCGGAATTGCTCACCGAAGCGGGTTTACCTGATGGAGTATTTAACGTAATTAATGGCGATAAAGAAGCCGTTGATACCCTACTGACTCATCCAGATGTTCAAGCGGTTAGTTTTGTTGGCTCTACCCCAATTGCCGAATACATTTACAGTACAGCATCTGCCCACGGTAAACGTGTACAGGCATTAGGTGGCGCTAAAAACCACATGTTATTAATGCCTGATGCCGATTTAGATCAAGCGGTAAAAGCCTTAATGGGGGCTGCTTATGGCAGTGCTGGCGAACGCTGTATGGCCATTTCAGTCGTATTAGCTGTGGGTGACAGCGGCGATAAGCTTGTTAATGCATTATTACCTCAAATTGAAAAGCTAAAAATCGGTAACGGTTTGACCCCAGAAATGGACATGGGGCCATTGATTTCATCTCAGCACCTTCAAAAAGTGCGCGACTATGTTGAACAAGGCGTGGCTGAAGGTGCAACCCTGATTGCTGATGGCAGAAATTTATCGGTTAAAGATCAGCAACAGGGCTACTTTCTAGGAGCCTGTTTATTCGATAACGTCACCCCAGAGATGACCATTTATCAACAAGAAATTTTTGGTCCTGTTTTAGCCATAGTTCGCGTAAAAGATTATGCCCAAGCCCTTAACCTGATTAACAAACACGAGTTTGGCAATGGCACCGCCATTTTCACTCAAAACGGTGAAGTGGCAAGACACTTCTGCCACCATGTTGAAGTCGGTATGGTTGGGGTTAACGTGCCTATACCTGTGCCAATGGCGTTCCATAGTTTTGGTGGCTGGAAGCGTTCACTGTTTGGCCCATTACATATGCATGGACCTGATGGAGTCCGCTTTTACACCAAGCGTAAAGCCATAACCGCAAGATGGCCAAAAGCCGCAGTAGTGAGTGAAGGTTCGGCGTTTATTATGCCAACGATGAACTAAAAATTGGTGAGCAAAAATGACTAAACTGATTAAAGATATACAAAGCTTGGCGACCTCTACTGCTGGAATAGATCAATACCATCTTGCTGATGAGAAAAGGCTGCAAGGCAACCCGTTACAGAGCGTGCAAAACCATTATGCCAGTCCTTGTTCGCAGTTCAATGTAGGCGTATGGCAAAGCGAAGCTGGATGCTGGAACGTGCAATATACCGAACACGAATACTGTGACATTCTTGAGGGGACTAGCATAATTAGTGACAAAGATGGTGTGCAGCTTACTGTTAATGCTGGTGACAAATTTGTTATCCCTGCTGGATTTATAGGGACTTGGGAGGTTATTGGGCATTGTAAAAAGGTGTACGTTATCTTTGAAGCCCAATAAATATCTCATCAAGGTTTGCATGGCTAACCCTGTAAAAAATATCTTGCAATAAATATTAAAATGGTTCAAAAATAGTACAAACAATTCAAGATGTGATGTACCTGTAACATCCGCCACGGAGTATAAAACCAAAACGCGTGTTTTGGGCAAAGTTGGCAGCACCAGTTTTACCCTACAAAACTGAGCATATAATTATAATTGGAGAAGATATCGTGTCTAAAACATTCACAAAAACAAGACTAGCGCTATTGGCCGGCCTCACCCTCTCAGCTTCTGTGCTTGCAACTTCTGCACAGGCTGAACTCTCTGGTGAAGTGTCACTTACAAACGACTATCGCTTTCGCGGTATATCTCAAACAGCTGGTGATCCAGCATTACAAGCAGGCGTAGATTGGAGCGCAGAAAATGGCTTCTTCGTAGGCGCTTGGGCAAGTAACATCGACTTTGATGAAGAAGATTATAATGGCCCAGATATAGAACTGGATATTTATGCCGGTTATTACGGCGAAATAAACGACAACACTAGCTGGGATGTCACCTTGTATCGTTATAACTACCCAGGTGATAGTGAACTCGATTATCTAGAGGCTACTGTAGGTGTAGATTTTAGCGGTTTTAGAGCCGCTTATTGGTATACCAATGATTATAGTGGCAGTGATTTAGACTTACATTACATGGAGCTAAATTACGGCTGGGAATTCACTGAAAACTGGAGCCTAGATGTACATTACGGTTATAACTTTGGCGATGCATTAGATGATGGCGAAGGCTTTGATAGCTACTCTGATTACTCTGTTGGCGTATCAACAGAAGTGGCTGGGTTTGGCCTATCTCTGGCTTATCTAATGACAGATCTAGATGGTGATAATGAAGTGAATGATGGTGTGTTCAAAACTAAAGACACCTTCCTTGCATCTGTAAGCTACGCATTCTAAAACAGATTAAGTCCTTTATAAAAAAGCTTACTCAATTGAGTAAGCTTTTTTGATCTTTGCCTTAGATTGAGCTGACGTGAGTTATTTTCGGCTAGTATAATCACCCCAGGCTAACCATTTATACGTGGTTAACGCATCCAATGCCATTGGCCCACGGGCATGTAGCTTCTGGGTACTTACCGCTACTTCCGCACCTAAGCCAAATTGAGAGCCATCAGTAAAACGCGTGCTGGCATTAACATACACAGCAGCAGAATCAACTTGATTCATAAAGTAACTGGCCGCATGAATATCATCGGTTAAAATCGCTTCAGAATGTCCACTTGAATATTGACGAATATGACTAATTGCCCCATCAATATTATCAACCACTCTAATGCCTAAAGTTAAAGATAACCACTCGGTTGAAAACGATTCATCATCTGCAGCGTTAACATCAAAACCTAAGCCATCTAAATACTGTTGAGCTTGATCACAGGCGTAAAATCTCACCCCAAGGCTATGTAAATGGGCTGCCACTTTAGGCACAAACTCACTGGCAATGGCTTGGTCAACTAATAAGGTATCAAGGGCGTTGCACACGGTTGGTCGTTGCACTTTCGCGTTGGCGATCACATCTATCGCACGACTAAGGTCAGCACCTTTATCCACCAGTAAATGGCAAATACCAATCCCGCCAAGAATCACCGGAATACTCGATTGCTCAGCGCATAAACGCTGTAAAGTATGGCCGCCGCGAGGAATGATCATATCGACATATTTATCTAAGCGCAGTAAACCACTCACAATAGCGCGCTCAGGCGAATCAATCAGTTGAACAGCACCTTGGGGTAAATTCAAACTGGTTAATGCCCCACGGATCACGTCACTTAAGACTTTATTTGATTCGATGGTTTCTTTGCCGCCACGTAAAATTACCGCATTACCGGTTTTTAACGCTAATACCGCAATATCGACAGTCACATTCGGCCGCGCTTCATAAATCACCCCAACAACGCCAAGCGGTACGCTACGCTGAGTCAGTCGTAATCCATTATCAAGTAACTGACTTGCCGCTTCTTTTCCTATAGGGTCGGCTAATGCGATAACATTATCAATGTCGCCAATAATGCCCGCTAAGCGACCTTCATCAAGCATTAAGCGATCGATCATAGCATCGGTTAACCCATTGGCTTTAGCGGCGATAACATCTTTAGCATTGGCGGCTAAAATAACCTCTGCATGCTCAGCGAGTTTCTGGCTAATGGTTTGTAACAGGTGGTTTTTTTGTTTTGAAGATAAATTAGCCAATGTAAAACTGGCCGCTTTAGCTTGTTGACCTAAATTAACCAGATACTCATTAACTTGATCTTGTTTTGCTGACTCTTTATTAGCTGACATGTACTGTTTCCTTGTTTTCTAATACCACCATATCATTACGATGAACGGCGGCATCACCATAGTCATAACCTAAAATATGCTCGATTTCATTGGAATGCTTACCGCAAATTTTACGTAAATCAGCGGCGCAATATCGGCTAATTCCTTTACCCAACACTTTTGCCTGTGTGTTAACGATTAACACAGTTGCGCCACGCTCAAAATCACCTTCAATACGGGTAATGCCTTTAGATAATAAGCTGCGACCACTTTCAATAACTGCTGTGGCGGCGCCTTGATCAATATACAGTTTCCCCCGAGTCGCTGGACCTGCCAAAATCCACTGTTTACGACTTTCTAATGGCGTATCAATAGCACTAAAATGAGTGCCAACAGACTCACGCATAGCCACTTTATTGATCACATCAGGATGATGCCCAGAAGCGATAACCACCTCAATTCCCGCACGCCTGGCAATATCTGCAGCCTCAAGCTTAGTGGCCATACCGCCTGTACCTAAACCCGAAACTGAACCACCGGCTAATAAACGTAAACTATCGTCGATATTGACCACTTGCTTAATTAACTGTGCGTTAGGGTTAGTACGCGGGTCGGCATCAAATAAGCCTTTTTGATCGGTCAGTAAAATCAATAAATCAGCATCACAAAGTAATGCCGCTCGTGCCGATAAGTTGTCATTATCGCCAACCTTAATCTCATTGGTTGCCACGGCATCATTTTCATTAATAATGGGAATTATATTGTTATCCAATAATGCATTTAAGGTATCGCGGGCATTCAAATAGCGTTCGCGGTCTTGTAGATCGGCGCGCGTCAGCAACAATTGCCCCACGTGCAAACCGTACAAGCTAAACAGTTGTGACCATGCCAGAATTAATTGGCTTTGTCCCACCGCGGCAAGTAACTGTTTATGCGCCATGGTATCGGGCAAAATGGGGTATTGTAGATGTTCACGTCCAGCGGCTATTGCGCCTGAAGTACATAACACCACTTCAACACCCGATTTCATTAAATAAGCCATTTGTCTGGCCAACTCAACCATGTGTGCTTTATCTAATTTTTTGCTGCCAGAAGTCAGTACACTGGTGCCTAACTTCACTACCACGCGGCGATAACCCATTTAAGCTTCTCTCAAATTTGATTGATAAATAGTACAAGCTATTTTTATACCCAATTCGTTACACAATTCCTAGATAAAGCTGCATTTGAATCAGCTTAAATGAATTTAATTCGATATAAGCAATAAAAAAGGGCTATGCATTGCATAACCCTTAATTAACATGGCTCGACTTACACGACACTAGCCGTAAATAAACTTCACCAAGAACAAAATGGCAATAAATACCACACCGGCATTTAAGTCTTTAAAACGACCCGTTAGCAGTTTTATCACTAAATAAGAAATAAATCCAAAGCCAATGGCATTGGCAATAGAAAACGTCAGCGGCATCAACAAACAGGTCACCACTACTGGAGCCGCTTCAGTTAAGTCATCCCAATCAACATTAACAAGACCCGACATCATTAAAATAGCGACATAAAATAACGCGCCAGAAGTAGCATAGGCTGGCACCATACCCGCCAATGGCGAAAGAAATAGTGCAGCTAAAAATAAAATACCTACTACTACAGCGGTCAAACCAGTACGACCACCGGCACTGACACCCGCGGTACTTTCAATATAACTGGTGGTAGTAGAGGTCCCCAACATAGCACCTGTAATGGTTGCCACACTGTCTGCCGTTAAGGCACGTTTTACTCGCGGCAAACGACCTTTATCATCTAACAAACCACCGCGCTGTGCCACAGCAACTAAGGTGCCAGATGTATCAAATAAATCGACAAACAAGAAGGCAAAAATGACTGAAATCATACTGATTTCTAATACGCTAGATAAGTCCATTTTCATGAATGTTGGCGCAATAGAAGGCGGTACAGACATTAAACCATTGTACTGCACATCACCAAATAGTAAGCCTAATACCGTGACTATCATAATGCTTAGAATGACCGCCGCTTTCCAGCCTCGGTGCACCATGGCAATAATTAAAAAGAACCCAAGCGATGCCATCACAGCGGGAAACGAAGTGATGTCACCCATAGTGACTAACGTTGCTGGGCTTGCCACCACAATACCGGCACTTTTTAAGCCGATTAAGGCTAAAAATAACCCGATACCCGCGGCAATACCAAACCGTAACGACATTGGAATACTGTTAACAATCCACTCACGAATTTTGACCAGAGACAACACAAGGAAACAGATACCTGACATAAACACAGCGCCTAAGGCGGTTTCCCAGCTGTAACCCATTTCACCTACCACAGTGTAAGTAAAAAATGCGTTTAACCCCATTCCTGGTGCCAATGCTATAGGGTAATTGGCTAATAACCCCATGATTAAACAGCCAATGGCAGCAGCCAAACAGGTTGCTACGAATACCGCACCATGATCCATCCCAGCATCCGCTAGCATCATAGGGTTAACAAATATAATATAAGCCATGGTTAAAAAGGTTGTTAAACCCGCAACCACTTCTTGCTTTAACGAGGTATTGTTTTGTTTTAGTTTAAATAGTTTTTCTAGCATAGAACTCGTTACCTTGGGCGTAGGGTTAATTAATGTTTTTATTATTTTGAGCCGATCCGATATATGACCCCGAATGCTCAAAGCAGGCAGATTATATCCTGTAGCATGTCATAAAATCATACTTTAGACGCAAAAATACCTTATAAAGCCTGAAAACAGACTTTTCATATCAGATTAATCACAGTGGTTAATTGCAGACTGACAAGCAAGAGTTAACTGGTTTCAGAACAAAATTGGGTTGGAAGGTTTCATTTTATAACAGTAATTAAATCCTCATAGACGTTAGATTGACTTCAAGTGCAAATGATCCCGCGAGACGCCGCAAGCACATCCATGTGGGATTAACCAAATCATATATGGACCCATCCCGTTTTATATGGGCCCATTGAGCGATGAGTCATGCCATACATCCTCATAACCGTCAGCGATTAAAAATCTATACCCTGGAGGCTAAATATTGCTCTATTTCTGGTAAGTATGCTTTTATATGGTTCATATGTAGCGGTTTAAAAAAATTAGTTTCTTGGCTCAGTTATTCACCGCACCAAATATACCAGCCACATGTTCCATTTTCTGCTTTATGACGCAGACCATTTATTGGAAGGTTAACCGATAAATGTCTAGTGCCCCTGATATTTCAAAGGAATGGAAAGTGTCAGGCAGCGATAAGATCGCACGAAGAGAGCCTCTATATGTGTTTGCTGTAAACGACGATTTGACAGCTAAATGACAGACGAAGTAGATGAATTTGTTGATTGATTTTAATTTGACTGCAAAAGCAGTCAAATAAGTTAAGCTCGCCTATTGACTGGCGGAAGGCTCATATGTGTTATATGGCAACACCTATTACTAGCGCCAGATATACAATAAAATTTTATTGTTCTGCTACGCTATTGTATGCCCACCAACAACTTCCACCACCTGAACCCATTTTTCTTTCTTCTGTCAAATCAATTTCAAATGTACCATCACAGGCAAGTCCGTGATCAAGCGCACCTTTCAAATCAGACCATTGAGATTGAAGGACTGGATCTTTTGCCCATTCGGGAGGTTTCGGAAATGCCATTATATATTTGTATTTAACGATTTCTTGTTGAGAATTATTTCCTCTAGCATTACTAGCAATTATTGTTAGATCGACCAGGTTTACTTTTCCTTTACCTAAATAAATACACCCTCTATCTTTATCAATAATATGATTATAATTAGGATTAAGTTGGTAAACAGTACCACTAAATAAACTCCCTCGGTTTTTTTTATTTCCTTCAATCCCTTTTTGTAAATGAGAAGTCAATAAACCAGCTTCAACCAGTTGATCTAAATAAGGCTTTGTTTTTATTTCAATATTATCCCATTTAGATCTTTGTAAATTATCAAATATTGCTACGCTATAATCATATGGATTACCTGATTTGGGTTTCTGATCAACTTCAGCCCCATTGGAGCTTTGTCCTGGTAAACTGATACAGTTCCAATATTTATTTCTATGCTCTTCAATTTCAAATGCATCAAGCATGTGTTCTTTTTTAGTGATTGGCGCATTGATATTAAAATAATTGATCGATCTGATTTTCCCTGACTTTGCCATTCGTTTAATAGAAGACGGGGACAAATATTCAACCCATTCACCATTGACTTTATGCATAGGTATTACTTGTTCATATCCATTAACCAATTTATCAATGAGAGGAAAAGCCTGTCGTATATCTTTATGATTAGTCCAATCAGGTAATTTAAACTCATCAGAAAGTCCGACTATAGTCGTCACTCTATAAGGAACTTCTTGCCCATCACGATTAATAGGTACTTGAGGTTTATTTATGCTGATTACGGAACGGTGTTCCGCTTTACCAAGGTAAAAACAATCACTACCAACCAAATACCTCCAACCTTTCAGCGTAAGGCGATATCTATTAAATTTTTGTTTTACTGAATCAATATCTATATAAACTATTTTTTTTGAGAGAAGGTTTACTATGGCTAAGGCATCTAGTTCTTTAATACCGATGGTTTCTTGACTGGTAATTTTTCCCTCTGTAGGCACATCGATCACCCATTTGAATGCCCTTTGGGATTTTTGGCGTTCCCCTTTGTGAAGATTATGATTAATGCGAATACATTGATCTGTGCTAACAAATTCAGATATAGAACTTTCGTAGGTGAAATGTGGCTTTAAGTTTTCATTCTTTTTTATAGCTTCAAAAATATCTTTTTTCTGATTATCAGATTCTATATTTGATGGGTCTGATGCATATATATTGCTGGATAATGTCAATATAAATGTAATAAAAAAAGCCTGTAGAACATCCATGTTATTTTCCTTAAAAGTAACGATTCTAATCAAATATTTAAAAATATTGGCATTCAACTTTGCCATAATCGTGGTAGAGCGGGCCATTACTGACCCGCCCCCACACAGATCCGGACGTGCGGAACTACCGCATCCGGCTCTTCAGTTATATATTCACTCGTGTAAAACACGACCCTAGTACCAATCAACCAGCACTAGACGCTTACTGACTTTTGGACTCTCAATTCTAAAATACTCTAACATCTTCTTGAAATTACTCCAGTTGTAACTTCGTCGACCACTGCGTCTGTTCAGCCATTTGTACAAGTTATGCAGAACATAATCGTATACGTAGCTCAGGCTTCGGCTGTTGTCGGGAAGACCAAAATAGTTTCTAAACCCTGTTAATTTACGTTTTAACTGCGGAAGCCAAATACTCAGTTTTAATGAGCGCTTGGCTTTAATCCATTGATAATACTCGCTCAACGTCGCCTTCTGCTTTTTCACAGCTGTTCGTCGTCAGAGTCTTGCTTTACCTTTCGAATCTCTGCCCCCGACTAATTAAACCACCCATTTTAAAGGCAGATTAACATTACTGCTTTCACTTTGATTGCGATATATTTAACAGCGAGTCGAATGTGAAAATTGAACGGAAGTTATCAATAAACTGAGCATATTGTGGAGAAAGCGTAACATTTTTTAAAGCCACCCATTTTAAAGGCAGATTAACATTACTGCTTTCACTTTAATTGCGATATATTTAACAGCGAGTCGAATGTGAAAATTGAACGGAAGTTATCAATAAACTGAGCATATTGTGGAGAAAGCGAACAATTCTGCAGATTTAAAGCAGTACTAATGGCTTGATATCAATCAAGCTGGAAATGAGGTTGTTGTATTTGTAGTTTGTGTTAAACGTTAACGATTAAGCACACAGCCAACGCTGGCAATTTGATGCACCTTGTCGTCGTTTTCGGTCTAGATGTTCACAGTATGCTGTTAATGCCGGTAATGCACCGACAGCACCTTTGAATAACGAGCCAAACTCAGTAGTGATTTTTAGCCAGTTTTCGGCAGGAATATTCAGTCTGTTTAGAATGTTTTGACTACTGGCACTAATGGCACCGCGTTTATCTTCTCGAATAATCCGACCGGTATCTTCTACCAGTACAATATAGTCTTTAATACTGAACATCAGCCCATTTAGCATATCTAGCCGCTCATTACCGACAAAAGGCAGTAACGCTTTGGGTTGCTCACCTTTCATTGCTGAATTTATTCGGCGTTGAATGCTGGTGTAGTCAGAAGTTTCGGGTGTGGTGGCCATCTTTGCACGAATGGGGTTTAAATCAACATAAGCCATACAACTTAACACTGCCGCTTCATCTAATAATGCCTGGGATTTAAAGCGCCCTTCCCAGAATCTGCCTGTGCACTTATCTTCTTTATTGGCCATTCGCGCAATCGGCTCACTCAAAGAGCGCATAAACCAACTGATATCAATTAAGCGCTTACGGTATTCGGTAATGCATTCATTAACCGTTTGAAGTTCGAACTGATTAAGGTCTTCTTTTAAGTATTTGTGCGTGAGTAACGTGCCCTTAAAGCCTTTGTGCCATTGAGTTAGCACGTCTTTATCTGACCAATGCTTTGCTTTATCTGCGTTCACTTTAATGACTACGTGCAAGTGGTTACTCATCACAACGTAAGCACAGATATCAATGGCAAAGATGGTGGCAAGTTCTAGAATACGAGCATCAACCCATTCACGCCGATGTTCAAAGTTCTCACCCGTTGAATTATCAATACCACACAGAAAAGCTTTACGGACTACTCGCGAACAACAGTGATAATAAGGCGTATCTTCTAGGCTAACGATTGTTTTTCTTGGTCTGGCCATCTTCAAATACCGTTTAGGAAGGGTAAATAAAGCGTAGTTTACTGCTCGTTATTTAGCCAAAAATTTTGGGTGGCCATGTTATTTGGGTGGGGTGGCCATGTTATTTGGGTGAATACCGTTTAGGAAGGGTAAATAAAGCGTAGTTTACTGCTCGTTATTTAGCCAGAAATTTTGGGTGGCCATGTTATTATGGGTGGCCATGTTATTATTAAGCTATAAATCTCTACAGTTTCATTAGACCATTACAATCTGCGTTCACTTTAATGACTACGTGCAAGTGGTTACTCATCACAACGTAAGCACAGATATCAATGGCAAAGATGGTGGCAAGTTCTAGAATACGAGCATCAACCCATTCACGCCGATGTTCAAAGCTCTCACCCGTTGAATTATCAATACCACACAGAAAAGCTTTACGGACTACTCGCGAACAACAGTGATAATAAGGCGTATCTTCTAGGCTAACGATTGTTTTTCTTGGTCTGGCCATCTTCAAATACCGTTTAGGAAGGGTAAATAAAGCGTAGTTTACTGCTCGTTATTTAGCCAAAAATTTTGGGTGGCCATGTTATAACGCACTGGCAATTTGATGCACCTTGTCGTCGTTTTCGGTCTAGATGTTCACAGTATGCTGTTAATGCCGGTAATGCACCGACAACACCTTTGAATAACGAGCCAAACTCAGTAGTAATTTTTAGCCAGTTTTCGGCAGGAATATTCAGTCTGTTTAGAATGTTTTGACTACTGGCACTAATGGCACCGTGTTTATCTTCTCGAATAATCCGACCGGTATCTTCTACCAGTACAATATAGTCTTTAATACTGAACATCAGCCCATTTGGCATGTCTAGCCGCTCATTACCGACAAAAGGCAGTAACGCTTTGGGTTGCTCGCCTTTCATTGCTGAATTTATTCGGCGTTGAATGCTGGTGTAGTCAGAAGTTTCGGGTGTGGTGGCCATCTTTGCACGAATGGGGTTTAAATCAACATAAGCCATACAACTTAACACTGCCGCTTCATCTAATAATGCCTGGGATTTAAAGCGCCCTTCCCAGAATCTGCCTGTGCACTTATCTTCTTTATTGGCCATTCGCGCAATCGGCTCACTCAAAGAGCGCATAAACCAACTGATATCAATTAAGCGCTTACGGTATTCGGTAATGCATTCATTAACCGTTTGAAGTTCGAACTGATTAAGGTCTTCTTTTAAGTATTTGTGCGTGAGTAACGTGCCCTTAAAGCCTTTGTGCCATTGAGTTAGCACGTCTTTATCTGACCAATGCTTTGCTTTATCTGCGTTCACTTTAATGACTACGTGCAAGTGGTTACTCATCACAACGTAAGCACAGATATCAATGGCAAAGATGGTGGCAAGTTCTAGAATACGAGCATCAACCCATTCACGCCGATGTTCAAAGTTCTCACCCGTTGAATTATCAATACCACACAGAAAAGCTTTACGGACTACTCGCGAACAACAGTGATAATAAGGCGTATCTTCTAGGCTAACGATTGTTTTTCTTGGTCTGGCCATCTTCAAATACCGTTTAGGAAGGGTAAATAAAGCGTAGTTTACTGCTCGTTATTTAGCCAAAAATTTTGGGTGGCCATGTTATTCGAAAAAAGAGAAGCGAGCATGACTGTGAATGATGTGGCTAATGAAGCAATGACTTCTCACCATCATCACTATGCCAGATGCTATTTAAGCTACATCGCCTTGATTAGACACCTTATTGGCGCGCATTAATGAATGCAATCAACAAAGTCGTTTACACCTTAAATGAGCCTGAAACTAACTGTGCATAAAGCACCTGAGACTTGAATAGTGCCATCTTAGGGTTAACCGATAAATGTCTAGTGCCCCTGATATTTCAAAGGAATGAAAAGCGTCAGGCAGCGATAAGATCGCACTAAGAGAGCCTCTATATGTGTTTGCTGTAAACGACAATTTGACAGCTAAATGACAGACGAAGTAGATGAATTTGTTGATTGATTTTTATTTGACTGCAAAAGCAGTCAAATAAGTTAGGCTCGCCTATTGACTGGCGGAAGGCTCATATGTGTTAGTTACCATTTGCACGGTACTCTAAGATTCTCTGTTTTGCTAACTCAAGAGAGTTATCTTCCCAAATATCAACTTTACTACCCTCTACAGAATAATTATCAAGAAAATTCCGGGCATAATGCCAAGGATGATATTCCCAACCATTATTTTCTGCATTTATAGAATTACGAATCCAGAGTTCCCAGATTGCTACTTCGATTGTATTTGATAAATGAAGCTGCTTTTTGACATAAGATTTCCAGTCACCATTAGTTGATTCAAAAAAGCTTGGATGTTTATCATTGAACTCTTTAAGTGCCACTTCCGTTTCTTTAGGTAACTTGTTCAGCGTGCTAATAACGTAAAGTTCAAAAAAGTAATCTAATGGTCTTTCAGCCTGATAGTAAGGTGCTAATGTAGTCATGACATCACTATACGACTCGGGATATTCAGGCATAACAGGAGGAATGTATTGCTCTTGATTCAATTGATTTCCTTTCTCTATGGCTTCAACACTAAAGCCTATAAATGCAAAGGCTAAAAATAAAACTCGCAGATTTAGCATATGCTTACCTTTGGTAACTAACGCCGCCAACAACGGCAGGCTTGTTGTTGCTGATTTTGTGCAATAATGGCGAAGCCATGCACAAAATGAGCGACGACAAGACTGTCCAGAGAGCGCAGCGAACGATGTTGCTTGGCCTTGTGTACGCCCAGCATGGGCATGAACTAATGAGGTGAAAGTCCTCTGTAGGAAGGTCACCGTTTAAATAACATACTGTTATTAAACGTTAACTACTAGCGAATGGCAAGGGCTTAATCGCGAGGTTAGGTCCGGAGGAAGCCGCTAGCAAATTTGCGAGCTGATGAACAAGAACATCATATGAGGCGTAGGCTAGAGGTGAGTTGGCACAAGACGACGAAACCACGTGATCTAATGGCCACCGTAAATGATGCAGCAGTGCAAAGAAAGTTCATGTTCTTATCTGGGGAGATCTGCTTAACACGCGATTGGTCATTAACCAGTAAGGCTCTGGTTTATTAAGTGCCTTGGCTTTTCAATTTCATCGACTGAAAAGAGCGAATCAGATGGAAACCGATAGCGCATGACGAGGTAACTTGACATGTGATTAAGCAGAAGTCAGCAGACGGCATAGTAGCCCAACGCCCATCGTAATGGTTGGGACATGGTGAAGGCCTGAACATTTAGAAGAAGGAGGAGTCTTGTCAAACTTGTCGATACCCACTACGTCGCCAGACGATTACTATCGGCAGCGTATTGATATGCAACCGGCCTTCAACCGCGATCTATTTCAACAACTGCTCGAACCTGAAAATCTACACCGAGCTTGGCGTCAAGTTAAAGCCAATAAAGGTGCAGCGGGCATCGATGGCATGACCATCGAAGCCTTCCCGCTCTGGATGCAACAAGGCGGCTGGCAACAGTGTAAATCTCAATTAGAGCGAGGTGAATACCAACCCTCAGCGGTCAGGCGCGTAGAGATCGACAAACCCGATGGCGGTAAACGCAAATTGGGGATCCCTAACGTCATTGACCGTGTGATACAGCAAGCTATTGCACAAATACTCACGCCACTGTTTGACCCATTCTTCTCGACTAATAGCTTTGGCTTTAGGCCGAACAGAAATGCTAAACAAGCGGTACTGCAAGTCAGGGATATCATCAAACAGAAACGCAAATTTGCCGTTGATGTTGATCTGTCTAAGTTCTTTGACCGAGTTAATCATGATCTCTTGATGACTCAGCTGAGGAGCAAGGTACAGGATAAGCGTCTGTTGGCGCTTATCGGTAAGTACCTACGAGCAGGGGTGATGGTCAATGACCAATTTGAAGCAAGCTTTGAAGGTGTGCCTCAAGGCGGTCCACTCTCGCCATTACTCTCTAACATTATGTTGGATAGTCTGGATAAAGAGCTGGAAAGCCGAGAGCACAAATTCGCCCGCTACGCGGACGATTTTATCATATTGGTAAAATCTCAACGCGCTGGCGAACGGGTACTCAAGAGTATTACTCAATACCTTGCCACTAAGTTAAAACTGGTTGTAAATGAACAGAAAAGCCAAGTGGTTAAGGTCGCTCAAAGCAAGTTTCTTGGGTTTACATTTAACCGAGGCAAGATCCAGTGGCATGCTAAAACATTACACATTTTCAAACAAAAGATGAGACGACTAACGAACCGAAATTGGGGCGTGAGTATGAGTTATCAGCTATTTAAAGTGCGTCAATACATGCAAGGCTGGATCAATTATTTTGGCATCGCTAACGCTTATCAAGGGTGTGTCGATTTAGACCATTGGATCCGACGTCGTGTTCGTATGTGTTACTGGCGTCAGTGGCGAAAACCACGGACTAAGGTACAAAACTTACTTAAGCGTGGCGTCAGGATCCAAGTGGCTGTTGGTTGTGGGATCACAAGCAAAGGTCCATGGCGAAGTTCGAAAACACCAGGGATACAGCAAGCGCTGAGTAATGAGTACCTGAAGAAAGCAGGATTATATTCACTAAGAGATGGATGGATCGCAGTTCATTATCCTAACCCAAAAGTGAGTTAGGAGTTCTAAATGAACCGCCCTGTGCGGAGCCGCATGCAGGGTGGTGTGGGGGCTGGAGGCTAGATACCTCCGGCTACCCGATTAAGCCTTTTCAGAATAGCGCTCGAATTCTATTAGTTAGAGATTCGACATCCAATCTTTCGTATATACTGCTACAAATTTCCCGTAAAAATTCATGCTCAGACATACCTTCGTCACCAATAGTGTTAACCATTCGCTGCCAAAGTTTCTTACCTTTCCTATCAATTCCAGATTCTTGATAATCAGCAATAACTTGATCTAGTGATATTTTTCTATAGAACCTATCATTAATTTCTCTAAAGAAAGAAGCATCTACATTATCAATTAGATGTTGGTGTAAATATTTTTCAAGACTGGGGATAGGTAAAAACGTCACATTAAGTCTTTGTAAAGCAGCATCTTTATTTTTTTCTCTATCAAAATCATCAGTAACATCACCATCTAAAACAGAAATCACTTTTGTGGAATGGCTCGTAAGATTGGATTCTAGGATTTCTTTGTGCAGGCGAACAGTGTTTCTCCAATCACCACATGGCAAAATATGAATTAACTTACCTTCATAAAGACGCTGATTATTAATTACCTTGTCAATTACAAACTTAGCAAGATCATCCTCTGGCAATATTAAAATATCATACCCATCTTGATTATATAAGAATCGAGTGGCATAAGCCGGATAACATGGATTTATCACCTCAATATCTTTGTTCGGCAAGCTCTGAAGATAATAAATATTATTTGGATCAATTGATCTTAACAACTCTGTCGAATGTGAAGAAAAGTATACTGACAAATTAAACTCTTTGGATAATTTATTGAGCAGTGTAACTAGCCTACTAATGGCGACAGGATGTAATGCCAACTCCACTTCATCAATCAAGATCAGTGAAATATACTTGCTTCCCTTCCTCTTCTGTTGGAATATTTTATTATTAAGAAAATGCAGAAGACTCAGTAGAAGATTCTCGCCGCTACTCAACCAAAATTGACTTAACCTTCTATCTTCATACTCCATAAAATACGGAACTGATTCGAATCCTAATTCGACAGCTAGCCTCTTATTCTTTATCTTTTTTATTGTTGGATAGGTAATCTCCCCATTTTTAACTGAGATCAAAAGTAGATATTTAGGCCACTAGTGCCAGTTTTTGCTTTGGTGGGACACCACCAATTGCTGTATTGGGTCTTTCATTGTTATAAAACCATAGCCATTGTGTCGCATGTTCCTGTACCTCGGCAATACTATTCCAAAGATATTGGCTCAGCCATTCGTATCGCACAGTCCGATTATAGCGTTCTACATAAGCATTCTGCTGTGGATTGCCAGGCTGAATAAATTTCAGTTCTACATCGTGTTTTTCAGCCCATGCAGCCAGCACCGCACTGATGTACTCTGGACCGTTATCACTGCGTATTTGTTTCGGTTTTCCACGCCATTCGATGATTTGCTCCAAGGTTCTGACCACACGCTCTGCTGGTAAGGAGAAGTCGACCTCTATCGCCAAGCCTTCACGGTTGTAATCATCAATCACGTTCAATAACCTAATGCTGCGACCATCTTCAAGTTGGTCATGCATAAAGTCCATAGACCAACATTCATTGATTGCCTCAGGCACCGCCAATGCGTCCGGTTTATCACGCTTCAAGCGTTTCTTCGGCTTAATCCGTAGGTTTAGCTCCAATTCACGGTAAATTCTATACACTCGCTTATGGTTCCATCGGTAGCGTTTCACGTTACGTAAAAAGTAATAACACAGCCCAAATCCCCAACTTCTATGGGTCGATGTTAGTCGCTGTAACCAATCAGCAATCACAGCGTTTTCACCGCTGAGTTTTGCCTGATAGCGATAACAGCTCTCACTGAGTCCAAACAAGGCACAGGCAAATGCGATTGGAATGGCTTTATCATGCACCGCCTTTTGCGCCAGCTCCCGCCGCCGCGACGGCTTTACCACTTTTTTTCGATGGCCTCTTTGAGTATTTCGGCTTTTAGACGCTCTTCGGCATACATTTTTTTGAGTCGTGAATTTTCAGCCTCTAACTCTTTCAATCGCGCCATCATAGAGGCGTCCATGCCGCCAAATTTGGCCCGCCACTTGTAGAAGGTAGCCGAGCTCATGCCGTGCTCACGGCACAGCCCCGGAACTGGGGTGCCAGCTTCGGCTTGCTTGAGGATAGCCAAGATTTGGCTGTCGCTAAATTTTGATGTTTTCATGCAGAATCTCCCTGCGTATATAGTACGAGAAAATTCTACTTTTGAAATCAGCTTTTTTTAGGGGGGATTACCGATAGAATTTCTTTCCATGAAGAATATAATTAAAGTTTTCATTTATAAAATCATCCGCATCGACCAAATGCTCTTCAAGAACTTTTTCTGACAATTCAAGAACATTTGAATTTGTAAATCTTGTTCCGTGTATAATACTCCCTTCGATGAATCCATCAATTCTCACAGCTTTATTTTTCTTTCCTTGCAGCTTCCAAAGATTTCCTTCTCTAGTCCATAAGTCGGTGTTTCCTTCGTAAGTATATTCAACAACACTGTCATGGTTTGCGTTGCTAAATATTGTCCAAAGCACGCTAGGTCTAAAGGGTTCGGCAAGCAACCCCATAATGGTACTCTTTCCTATTCCGTTAGAGCCTGCAATGACATGTAAACCTTGCTCAATCGGTATCTCCATCGAGAAATCTCTGATGCTTTTTAAATTTTTAATACTGACTTTCAATCCGGACATAATTACTCGATCTCGTGAATCTAGATTAGGGGCTTAACAGCTTATTGAACGGCCAAATAAATTTAAAGTCGGTCGTTTAAGTTATTGATTAATATCATCCTACATTTAGTATCTTATTGATGTAAAGCGGTTTTATTTAACACCACTGGCAAATGAAAGCGAGCTTGCGCGTTAAAAGTGGACTTAATATTTGACAAAAAATAAAAACATATAAATTTCAATTGATTAAAAAATTATCGGTTTATTACCAGTACGACTTTAGTTTACTTATTAGCCGATTCAACTTAAAAACACACCAAAAACCATTACAACTGCTTTATACACAGTACACACTACATAAAGGTGGAAGATATGGCTGATACTAGATATTTATGCGACATTTGTAAGTCGGTTACAGATGAGCTTAAAGCTGGATCGTTCACCATCGAAAATATGCGTTTTTCATCATTTCTCGTCTAGGGCGCTGAGGGTTTCTAAAGGCGCGCAAGCTTTTTGCCCTTTTGGTCTGGTGAGGGGTGAAGTGCAACGATGTTAGTGGCCATAGGCCATATCGCCAAACACTCTTTGGGGCAAAACCAAGTCAGTATTTAAAATAATCTTATTCTACTCAATCTTTAAAACCAGCAGATTAAGAAAATACTGAAAAGGTTCATTATAGTAGTTTTCGAGCCGACCATACGACCCATGGATGGGTCGGTTGAGCTACAAGGACTTTTTTATTTCAATAGAATGCTGCGTGTCGGTGAGTAAATGCCATGCTGAACCTACATCGATAAACTTCACGTATATTCTTTGCTATGAGCGAAGCTGCATACTTCCAAACAAAACTTTGGGGCAAAACCAAATCAGTGTTTTAAAATAATCTTATTCGACACTATCTTTAAAACTAGTAGGTTAAGAAAATACTGGAAAGGTTCATTATGGTAGTTTGCGAACAGACCATCCGACTCAGGGATGGATATGTCGGTTCAGTGACAAGGAACCTGTTGTTAAATGACATAAATCGCGGACAAAAAAAAGCCTACTCATCAGAGTAGGCAGACATGGTGCAAGTATCCCGTTGGGGAACGGAAAACGAGTATCACTTGGGGATGTGATAAGGGAACAAATCAAATTGATCTATTACCCGAGTCTAAACGTCAACAAGACGAAAAAGGGTTGTGAACAGTCAAACGGAAATAAGCTGAACGATTTTAAAACTTCATGGCGAAAAAACCGCCGCGCAAAGCCTCTGGATTAATCCAAGTGTTTTGCCAAAATATCTTGCCATTGCCTAAATAAGACATCATAAATTCTCCAAATTAAAGTTGTATAAACCTAGTAGTGGTTCTGATCCGTGGAACTAACCTTTCTCAATCCATTGAGACAACTTTCTTTCACTCGATTCCTTGGAGATAACATCCTTCCTGGATTTACTAGCATTGACGGTGTCTTGCTTGCCGACGAAGAGAATTATACAAAACCGTAATTAAATTACAAGACTTATTTGATATAAATCACAAAAAACCTTTATTTGGTAACAACATTACCAAACAAAGGTGTTAACAAACACAGATCAAACCATTAACATCAGGCTAGATGACTGTTTTACAACAACAAATAATAAATAAACTAACCAACAGTAAACTGTAATAAAGCAACCAAAGGTTGTGCTGTTGGTTTGCCGTATAACGGATCGCCCTCAGTCGCACTTCCGGCAATATCAATATGGGTATAGCTTAAAGGTTGAGGGCTTTTTAAATGGTGAGTATCTAAGCCTGAGGCTTTCAATAAAAATGCAGCCGGGTATTGATGACCACGTGCGGTTACTGATGACGGGCCATTATTTGACGATATAACATCAGCCGCGCCATTTTTATCAGCAACCTTATCAAAATCTTCAGGGCGTAAATATGACACCTCAAAGGGTTCAGCCCATTGCTGGCCAATTTGTTGCAGTGTTGCCGCCACGCCTTGCTGCTTAGCTACCGCATTTTCCACTAGCGCGGTATAGCTGCCATAGGCACGCACAACATGACCAGTTAAGGTCGCCACTGAATATAATGATGGCGCGACTGACTGCGTTGCTTGAATGCGTAAATGCGACAGCAAATCAGCTAATACCAATCGCCCTTCAGCATCGGTATTACCAATACGTACCCGCACACCGGCATGGCTGGTAATAATCTCATCAGTAACAAAGGCTTCACTGCCAATGCTGTTACGTACTAACCCAAGCTCAGCAATCACTCTCACCCCTTTAGGTTTAAGTATTGATAAAGTTTTCATTAATCCCGCAACGGCCGCAGCACCGCCTTTATCGCGGCTCATACCCGCCATGCCGCCGGCGATTTTAATGTCTGCTCCGCCAGTGTCATACACCACACCTTTACCGGCAAATAAAAGCGTGCGTGTAATGTCACCTTCACCGGTATAAGCCACTTTCACTACCCGTGGATGATGGCGCGCCACATCAAACGAGCTGCGCCCCACAGCACTTAGCAATGGGTAATCTTTTATTAAAGTCGCTTTATCTTCTATTACTGCAACGTCAAGGCCGCTGTCTTTAAAAGAGGCGACACAGTAATCGGCAAAGTTAATCGCACTCATGCGCTCAGGCTCGGTACCACATAAATCACGCGCCAATACCCTTCCCGCTTCTAATGCATTTAACAGATCGCTTTTAGGTGAACTTGTCATTAACCCCATAGCGGTTAATGCTGGTGACAGCGAATTTGCTTCACGGGTTTCCAGTGGTTGCCACAATGTTTGACCACAAGCCAGTGCTGCCACTTCAGTTGCAAAACTAAAACGAGGGTCTTGTGACGACGCCACGATTAATAAAGGCTTAGTTGCCCCTGCATCTTTAGCAATACTGATCCCTTCTTTTGCCGCTTTGGCATAAATGCGCACATCGGCATAGTCGTCATCACCCGTTACTGGGGCAATAATCAATCGACCACCAGCCAACCCTGGCGCAAACAGTAATGTGGCTTGTTTACCCACGCGGTGATCAATTTGCTTAGCATGCTCTGCTAATAAACTAATCTCTTGCTGGGTAACATCGGTCAGATTAGGTGTGACGACGATGACGGCATCAAAACCTTCACCTTCAAATATGGCCTGGTCGTTATTTACATCTATTATTGGCACCTGAAACATGATTTTCCCTTATGCTTTGTTGACGATTATTTTTGCATGCTGAACATCGAATTAACATTGCGCATTAATGTTATTAGTCATTCTTGAGTGAATTTTTATTTACACAAGAACGTGTCTACGGCAAAGAAAAACCACTGTATCACAATGGCAATTGTGCAGCCTATGGTAGAATAATGGCATATTTTATCCTGATTGAGGACGTTTCGTGACAGCATTAAATCAATTATATCCACAACCTCTTTGGCAATGGTTCGAACAAATTTGTGCTATTCCCCATCCTTCTAAGCATGAACAAGCGTTATCAAGCCACATTCAACAATGGGCAAAAGGCAAAGGCCTTAGCGTTGTTGAAGACAAAGTAGGCAACCTCATTATTCGTAAGCCAGCCACTGCGGGTATGGAAGATCGCAAAATTGTTGTGTTGCAAGCTCATATCGATATGGTGCCACAAAAAAATGCAGATAAAGTGCATGACTTTGAAAAAGATCCTATCGAAGCCTATGTAGATGGCGAATGGGTTAAAGCAAAAGGGACAACATTAGGTTCAGATAATGGCATTGGCATGGCTTCGGCTTTAGCCGTGTTAGGCAGCGATGACATTAAGCATGGTCCATTAGAAGTCTTGTTGACCATTGATGAAGAAGCTGGCATGACTGGCGCTTTTGGGTTAGAAGCCGGTTATTTAGACGCAGAGATTTTGATCAATACCGACTCTGAACAAGAAGGTGAGATTTACATGGGGTGTGCTGGCGGTGTTGACGCCCAGATATCTGTGCCACTTTCATGGCAAGCACCTGAGCTGAGTAATCAATCTTTTAAACTGACCTTGTCAGGCATTAAAGGTGGTCACTCTGGGGTAAATATTCATCTTGGTCGCGGTAACGCAAATAAGCTACTGGCGCGTTTTCTGTTTAAATACAGTGATGAATTAGCCCTAGAACTGGTTAACTTTACCGGTGGTTCATTACGTAATGCCATTCCGCGTGAAGCGAATATCAGCTTTATGTTACCTGCGGAAAATGTTGATGGATTAAAAACAGCAATTAGCACATTCCAGGCTGTGGTACGTGAAGAGTTAGCCATTGCCGACCCAAGCATGTTATTAACCTTAGAAGCCATTGATGCACCCAGTAAAGTAATGGGTGAAGATGCGCAAAACAGCTTAATCGACTTATTATATGCTTGCCCTAATGGGGTAATGCGGATGAGTGATGAAGTGGCTGGTGTGACCGAAACATCATTAAATGTCGGTGTGATAAGTACTGAACAAGAAAGCGTAGAAATTTTATGTTTAATTCGCTCGCTTATCGACTCTGGCCGTGATGAAGTGCAAGGCATGTTAAATGCCCTAGCCAATCTTGCGGGTGCCAGTATTGAATTTAGCGGTGCTTACCCAGGCTGGAAGCCGGATAACAGCTCACCGGTTATGGCTATTGTGCGTGATACCTATAACGACATTTACAAAAAAGACCCCACCATTATGGTTATTCATGCAGGTCTTGAATGTGGTTTATTTAAAGAGCCCTACCCAACTATGGACATGGTCTCAATTGGCCCCACCATTCGTTATCCGCACAGCCCAGATGAAATGGTTAATATTGAAACGGTAGGTCAATACTGGCAGTTATTATTAGCCGTATTAGAACGTATTCCAGCCAAAGCTTAATGCTATGTAAGGCGTTAAGCCAATCAGAATAAGCGCTTAAAACTGCAAATCGAGTTGGGCAACCGACTTAGTTTGCAGTTTTTTTTCACCTAATTCTGCCAGACCAACACTTACCCCAATCAGTCTAATGCCACGTTCATTACTTCTGGTCAGTGCTTGTTGTAACAATTGATAAAACAGCTTTACCGATATTTCATCGCTGCGTTGCTCGATGGTGGTTTGTTTAAAATCGTTAAATTTGATTTTCACCACTTGCTTGTTGATTAAGCGATCTTTTGCGCTGCGGCTCACCTGGCTATCAAGCTCTTGAATAAGTTGTGGTAATACTTGATGGCATTGAGCTAGCGTAAAGATATCTTGCGCTAATGTTGTTTCAACGCCAACGGATTTACGCACTCTATTATTGCTAATAGACCTTGGATCGATGCCATTTGATCGCTCAATTAATACCGCACCAAACTTACCAAAACTTTCGAGTAACTTTACCTTAGGATACTGCTGCACATCGGCGCAGGTCTCTAACCCCAATAGCGACAATTTTTGTGCGGTGACTTTTCCTACACCCGGAATTTTCTTTAACGCTAGTGTGCGCACAAACTCAGGAATGTCATCAGGGGTAATCACATATTGGCCATTAGGTTTATTTAAATCAGAGGCTATTTTGGCTAAAAACTTAATTGGCGCGACACCGGCTGATGCCGTTAGCCCTGTTTCTAACTCAATATCTCGGCGAATAGCTTGGGCTATTAAGGTTGCACTGCCATGGTATTGCTGACAGTCGCTGACATCAAGAAAAGCCTCATCTAATGATAATGGCTCAATTAAATCACTGTAACGATTAAATATTTGTCTTATTTGCAGTGAGACATCTTTATAAACTTGCATTCTCCCAGGCACCAAGACTAAATGAGGGCACAGCTTTAATGCTTGATAACTCGACATAGCTGAACGCACCCCAAATTTACGTGCAGCATAGTTACAAGTACTGATAACACCACGGCGATCGCTACGCCCGCCAACCGCAATCGCTTTATCGCGTAATTCAGGAAAATCACGCATCTCAACCGCAGCAAAATAACAGTCCATGTCGATATGAATAATTTTGCGCATTGCTTACGCCATCATCATTAGTAAGGTTGCTCATAATACTGTATATAAAAACAGTATTCAACATAGCAAATTATAAACATGACGCGATAAAAGTCAGCATGAAATCAGTTGTATGTTATCTATAAGTATCTATGATGATGAATCAATTAGTTATAGGTTATTTACAAGGAAAGTGAACACATGCATGTACCCGAAAAATGGCAGATGAACAGCTCAACGGATATGCATCAGTTTATCGCACAACATGGCTTTGCGGTTGTTGTGTCATCTAATTTAGAAGCCTCACACATTCCGCTAATATTAAAAGCAGAGGAAGGTGAACACGGAGTACTTTACGGCCATTTAGCACGCAGTAATCCACACTGGCAAGATATTATAGACAGCACAGTACTGTGTATTTTCAATGGCCCTCATGCCTATATTTCGCCAACCTGGTATCACGCCTTCCCTGCTGTACCAACCTGGAATTACAGTGTGGTTCATGCCAAAGGCGCAGTTGAACTCACCGACGATGAAACCACATTGGCGATATTAGAAACCACAATCCAAAAGTATGAGCCCAGTTTATTAACCCCCACCCCTGAAAACTGTGAAGGTTTTATCCCTAAGCAATTTCAAGATAAATTAGCCAAAGGCATTGTAGGGTTTAAAATTGTAATCACTGAATTACAGGGTAAACAAAAGCTTGGCCAGCATAGAAGCTCACTCGATCAAAAAGGGGTCGTTGAAGGGCTATCAAAATCGCCAGGCATAGATGAGCAACAGTTGCTGAAGTACATGATCAATCAAAATATTGCGCTAGGTTAAAAGTGAGCACTTTATCTAGCGACTATTGAGCTAAACAGCATGATTTAACTGTGCAACTTATCGACCTGGTTCAAAGGCATCATACCTAGGCAACTGGGCATCTAAATCTTCCCAGTTTGCTTTGGATGAGACAAAGTTGTGCGAGATGGGTCTCTCAGATATATCAGTATCCAGAATGCCAAGCCTAATTCTATAACGTTGTGGGTCTTGCTCGTTTGAACTATAAACCGGTGAGCCACAATGGCTGCAAAAATGCCTATTTCGACCTGGCTTAAATGAAAATATACTTAAGCTATTTTTACCCGATACGATTTCAAAATCAGCCGCGTTAATGAAGCCATTTGTAGCAAAGGCAGTCCCACTATTTTTTCGACATAAAGAACAATGACAATGAATAATGTCACTTATTTCACCCTTTATGGTTATTTTGACTTCACCGCATAAACATTTACCCTGGTACATAATTGGCATTCACCCTATTTGTGCAAACATTTAAAATACTGATTCAGCGTTATAAAACTAGATGCTATCAAACTAAAACCGAAAATACCTATATGGTTCGCTTAATAATGATGTTCAGCATGCTCCACATTTGTGACCGCTAGTGAGTCTTTTGATTACGGTTATCTTCACTGTCATAACACACTTGGCGACTATCAATCGTCACCTTAATACTGAGCAGTTTTGCTTGAATGAGCTTACTGAGCGTATCGCGTTCAACCGATGCCATAAAGCGGTTGAGGCTATAAGGCGTATCGAAGACACATATCACCTGTAAGCTTTTAGGAAAATCGCTGTAATTAACAATATGGGTTAACCATTGGAAACCACTGTATTCATTTAACGCAATTTCACACACCTGAGTTAACACTTGTCGAATTTGATTGTCTATTTTTTTATCTGTTTTACGCATATATCACAGTGTTCCAAAATTCAAATAGCAGCTAGAAAGCGGGGTAAATTAGCCAGTGTAGCAAAGTTCACTGATACGATTTAACATAAAAAAGCCCAATCCCTTACGGGGCTGGGCCTTAAATCAAAAAACGACCTTATTAATAATAATTAAGCCGCTTTAGTCAATTAATTACATCTTAGTTTGCAGGTAATTCTGTAAACCAACACGCTCAATTAGGCGTAATTGTTTTTCTAACCAGTACATATGATCAGATTCAGTATCATCCAATAAGACTTCTAAAATCTCACGGGTTTGGTAATCGCCTTTCTCTTCACATAGCTTGATCACTTTACGTAAATCATCAGCCACTTTATATTCATACTGCAAATCGTTGTTGAGCATTTCTGGTACATCTTTACCGATATTTAATGCTTCACGGCTAGCAACATCTGGGGTGCCTTCTAAAAACAGAATGCGCTGAACCAATTTAGCTGCATGGACTTTTTCGTCATCAGATTCATGTAATATGCGGGTATACAGTTCGTCAAACCCCCAATCTTCATACATATGAGCATGCACAAAATATTGGTCCATTGCTGATAACTCACCGGTTAACAAACTGTTTAGTGCGTCAATAACTTCTGGATTGCCTTTCATAATATTATCCTGTTAATCTTTAATTTGTGACTGAAGATAGTTCTGAATACCGGTTTGCACGATCAACTCTTGTTGAGACTCAATCCAATCTAAATGCTCTTCTTCATCTTCAAGCAGATCTTCAAGCAAATCACGGGTGACATAATCTTGTTCTGTTTCACACAATTTGATCACATCACGTAATGCAGCAATTTGCTCAGTTACCGCTTCTTTATCACAGCCCAACATTTCTTCGGTATCTTCGCCAATACGCAGTTTGTCTAATTGCTGTAAATTTGGTAATCCCTCAAGAAATAACACCCGCTCAATAAGCTTGTCGGCATGTTTCATGTCTTGAATTGATTTCTTGTATTCTTTCTCGTTGAGCTTCTCTAAACCCCAATGCTTAAACATGCGCGCATGCAAAAAGTATTGGTTAATGGCGGTCAATTCGAAAGTTAATACACGGTTTAACTGACTAATGACTTTTGGATGACCTTTCATAATGATGTCCTTGATAGCTTAACTTGATCTGGATCAATTTAGACTAGGATAGTACACCTAGGGCGGCATTGCAAATTATCCTTTAAATTCATACACATAGTATTGATAACTATTATCATTATAACTAAGGTTTGTAACGGAAGTAAAAATCACAGCCATAAAAAAAGCCTTCAAAATGAAGGCTCTTTACAATGTCAGCTAACTCAATTTTAGCCAGTGATGCGCTTATGTAACTCTTGAAGCGAGTTTACATTGGTGCGGTCATCAGCTGCATGTGCTAGACAGGTAGCAAATGCTGCATTCAATGTTGTGGTGTAATTCACCTTATAACGCAGTGCACCGCGACGAATTTGACGTGAGTCTTCAATTGCCTGGCGACCTTCTGTCGTATTGATGATATAGGTGTATTCATCATTCTTAATACGGTCAAGAATGTGTGGACGACCTTCATGCACCTTGTTCACTAAACGAGGGTTAATACCTGCTTCACCCAGTACCACTGCGGTACCGTGTGTTGCGTCAATCTCGTAACCCAGTTCAATTAACTTAGCGGCTAATGCGGCAACACGCTTTTTATCACTGTTACGAACAGAGATAAGTGCACGTCCAGACTTAGGCACTTCAGATGTCGCACCTAATTGCGCTTTAGCATACGCTTCAGCAAAGGTTTCACCCACACCCATTACTTCACCTGTCGAACGCATTTCAGGCCCTAATAAAGGGTCAACGCCAGGGAATTTATTGAATGGCAATACCACTTCTTTTACAGAGTAAAATGGTGGAATCACTTCTTTAGTAAAGTTTTGTGATTTTAAGCTTTGGCCGGCCATGACGCGTGCTGCAATTTTAGCTAATGGTACACCGGTCGCTTTTGATACAAAAGGTACCGTCCGTGCTGCACGTGGGTTAACTTCAATCATATAGATTTCGTTATCTTTCACGGCAAACTGTACGTTCATTAAACCAATAACGCCTAATTCAAATGCAAGCTTTGATACTTGCTCACGCATGCGCGCTTGAATTTCAGCACTTAAGCTATATGGCGGTAATGAACAACCTGAGTCACCTGAGTGAACCCCTGCTTGCTCAATGTGTTCCATAATGGCGCCAACAACCACAGTTTCACCGTCGCATACCGCATCAATATCCACTTCAATCGCATCATCTAAGAAGTGATCTAGTAGTACTGGTGATGCGTTAGACACTTTAACGGCTTCATTGAAGTAGCGTAGCAAATCTTGCTTGTCGTAAACGATTTCCATCGCACGACCACCTAATACATAGGATGGACGAACCACTAACGGATAACCAATTTTTTCAGCTTCAATTACCGCACTTTCAACCGTAGTAACGGTGGCGTTTTCTGGCTGTTTCATGTTTAAACGTTGAATAGCTTGCTGGAAACGCTCACGGTCTTCAGCGCGGTCAATCGCATCTGGGCTAGTACCAATAATAGGTACGCCAGCGGCTTCTAGTTCACGGGCTAATTTAAGCGGAGTTTGGCCACCGTACTGAACGATAACGCCTTTTGGCTTCTCGATACGAACGATTTCTAACACGTCTTCTAGTGTTACTGGCTCAAAGTATAAACGGTCAGAAGTATCGTAGTCGGTTGATACCGTTTCAGGGTTACAGTTAACCATAATGGTTTCATAACCGTCTTCACGTAAGGCTAATGCTGCGTGTACACAACAGTAATCGAACTCAATACCCTGGCCGATACGGTTTGGACCGCCACCCAGAATCATGATTTTGTCACGATTTGATGGATTAGCTTCACACTCTTCTTCATACGTTGAATACATGTAAGCGGTGTCAGTTGAGAATTCAGCGGCACACGTATCTACACGCTTGTATACCGGATGAATTTCATGGCGATGACGTAATTTACGAATTTCGCTTTCACTCACACCAAGTACATCAGCTAACCGTAAATCAGAGAAACCTTTACGCTTTAATTGGCGTAAGTAGTTTTGCTCTAAACCTGACATGCCTAGCTCAGCCACTTTAGCTTCTTGGGCGATCAAATCTTCGATTTGAATCAAGAACCAATGGTCAATGTTGGTTAATGCAAAAATATCATCACGGCTTAAACCTGCACGGAATGCATCTGCTATGTACCAAATACGGTCACAACCAGGCTCTTTCAACTCATGACGAATGCGCTGCATACCTTCAGTAGAGGTAAAATCAACAATAGAGTCGAAACCGTTACGGCCTACTTCAAGACCGCGTAACGCTTTTTGCAATGACTCTTGGAAAGTACGGCCGATTGCCATTACTTCACCAACCGACTTCATTTGCGTGGTTAAGCGATCATTAGCACCAGCAAACTTTTCAAAGTTAAAACGGGGGATTTTGGTCACAACATAGTCGATAGCAGGCTCGAACGATGCAGGTGTTTTACCACCGGTAATATCGTTACTGAGCTCATCTAATGTGTAACCTACAGCCAATTTAGCCGCGATTTTGGCAATCGGAAAACCAGTTGCTTTAGAGGCTAGTGCTGATGAACGTGATACGCGTGGGTTCATCTCAATAATAACCATACGGCCAGTATTAGGACAAATACCAAACTGTACGTTTGAACCACCGGTTTCAACACCAATTTCACGCAGTACCGCTAAAGAAGCGTTACGCATTAATTGATATTCTTTGTCGGTTAAGGTTTGTGCAGGAGCGACGGTAATTGAGTCACCTGTGTGCACACCCATTGGGTCAAAGTTTTCGATAGCACAGACGATAATACAGTTATCGTTGCGGTCACGAACCACTTCCATTTCATATTCTTTCCAACCAATTAATGATTCATCAATCAATAATTCGTTAGTTGGCGACAAGTCTAAGCCTTGAGAACAAATCTCTTCAAACTCTTCTTTGTTGTAGGCAATACCACCGCCGCTGCCACCCATGGTGAAAGACGGGCGAATAATACAGGGGAAGCCCACCATATCTAATACGCCATACGCTTCATCCATATTATGAGCAATACCCGCACGTGGGCAGTCTAAACCAATGGATTTCATCGCTTTGTCGAAACGGCTACGGTCTTCAGCTTTATCAATTGCGTCTGCTGTCGCGCCAATCATTTCAACGTTAAATTCTTTTAGTACGCCTTTAGCTTCAAGTTGCAGCGCGCAGTTCAGTGCCGTTTGTCCACCCATAGTCGGTAGAATGGCATCTGGACGTTCTTTAGCAATAATGTTGCGTACTACTTCCCAGTGAATTGGCTCGATATAAGTGGCATCGGCCATGTCAGGGTCGGTCATAATGGTTGCTGGATTAGAGTTAACCAGAATGACGCGGTAACCTTCTTCACGAAGGGCTTTACAGGCTTGAGCACCTGAATAATCAAATTCACACGCCTGACCAATTACAATTGGACCGGCACCTAGGATAAGAATACTTTTTATATCGGTACGTTTTGGCATTGCTTTTCTCTTCTCCTAGATAACTATTTAGCGTGCTGACGATATTGCTCAATAAGTTCGATGAAATGATCGAACAGAGGCGCAGCATCGGTTGGGCCAGGGCTTGCTTCAGGGTGACCCTGAAAACTAAACGCAGGCTTGTCGGTTAAATGGATACCTTGTAAAGAACCATCAAATAATGACTTATGAGTCACTTTGATATTGGCCGGCAATGTGGTTTCATCCGCAGCAAAACCATGGTTTTGACTGGTGATCATCACGTTACCTTTGTCAATGCAGCTCACTGGGTGGTTTGCACCGTGGTGACCAAATTTCATCTTTAAGGTTTTAGCGCCTGAGGCTAATGCTAATAATTGGTGGCCTAAACAAATACCAAATACAGGAATCTCTGTTTTTAGGATTTGTTGGATAGCCTTAATGGCATAGTCACATGGCTCTGGGTCGCCAGGACCATTTGATAGAAACACGCCATCAGGGTTCATGGCTAAGACATCGGCTGCAGGGGTTTGTGCTGGCACCACGGTGACATCGCAACCACGGTCAACTAGCATGCGTAAAATGTTACGTTTTACGCCGTAATCATAGGCAACAACTTTATATTTCAATTCTTTCTCTGGGGTATCAGAAGGTAAACCACCTTCTAATTTCCAGCTACCGTTTCGCCATTGATAAGCTTTATCAGTAGTGACTTCTTTGGCTAAATCCATGCCTTTTAAGCCAGGAAATGCTTTTGCTTGTGCAAGCGCTTTTGCTTCGTCCAGGTCACCCACCATAATACAACCGGCTTGGGCGCCTTTTTCACGCAGGATACGGGTTAATTTTCGGGTATCGATATCCGCAATACCAACAACGTTATTCGCTTTTAGGTAATCACCTAAAGATTGTTGATTACGGAAGTTACTAGCCATTAACGGTAAATCGCGAATGATAAGACCACAAGCATGAACTGCACTTGATTCTGTGTCTTCATCATTAGTACCGGTATTACCGATATGCGGATACGTTAAAGTGACTATTTGGCGTGAATATGATGGATCCGTTAATATTTCTTGGTATCCGGTCATTGAAGTGTTAAAAACCACTTCACCAACTGAAATACCTGTTGCACCAATTGCAGTGCCAGAAAATACGGTTCCGTCTTCGAGTACGAGTAAGGCAGACTGTGTCAACGCGACCTCCAGAAAAGAGCCAAGCTATTGAAATTATTTTATTTTATTTTGCACTAAGATACCAATTTCCGCTGTTTTACGAAATTTTGACAAATTTCGGCGATTTTACAGGAGTTCTGCAATTTCGTCCACACATGAAAAAAGGTTTTTCAAAAAAAACCACCATATCGAATGGTGGTTTTTAATTTAATCATTTAGTCCAAGGACCTGCTGCATATCATACAGACCTGGATTTTGATCATATAGCCAATAAGCTGCACGCATTGCGCCATTAGCGAATGTCATTCGGCTTGATGCTTTATGAGTTATTTCTAAACGCTCACCAATATCAGCAAACATTGCGGTGTGTTCACCGACTAAATCACCTGCACGTATCGTTGAGAAACCAATGGTGTCACGCGAACGCTCACCAGTAATCCCTTCACGGCCATAAACAGCGCATTTTTCAAGATCACGTCCAAGGGTATTAGCAATCACTTCACCCATTTTAAGTGCTGTGCCAGAAGGCGCATCTTTCTTAAAACGGTGATGACCTTCAATAATCTCGATATCGGTATAATCACCCATCACTTCTGCAGCAAGCTCTAACAACTTCCACATTAAGTTAACGCCAACTGACATATTAGGCGCAAATACCACAGGGGTTTGCTCTGCATATGCACCAATAAGCTCTTTTTGAGCATGATTGAATCCAGTTGTACCTAATACAATGGCTTTGCGATTACGCGCACACCAGTCAAGGTGGATAATTGAGGCTTCAGGTGAAGTGAAATCGATGAGTACATCAAAGTTATCAGCCACACTGTCCAATGAGTCCGTAATAGCAACATCCATTGCACCAACGCCTGCAAGTTCACCCGCATCAACACCAATTAAGCTTGACCCTGAACGCTCTATTGCAGCGCCAAGACGGATAACTTCTTGATGTTTCGCTGATTCAATTAATGTGCGACCCATACGGCCACTGGCACCCACAACGGCGACTCTTACTTTTGCTGTCATATGTTCTCCCAGTGAAAGCTCACTCAGCATCTAACATTTGATATTGAGGCTTAATAAAAAATTGACTATATACAAAAACGCCTAAGTCATCTTAGGCGTTTTTATGATTATTAGAGAATGTCTAACAATTCGACTTCAAACACTAACGCTGTATATGGAGGAATAGATGCACCTGCACCACGCTCGCCATAAGCTAAGTGATGTGGCACAAATAACTTAAGCTTAGTACCTACTGGCATAAGTTGTAATGCTTCAGTCCAACCAGCGATAACACCCGATACAGGGAACTCAGCAGGTTGTCCACGAGTCACTGAACTATCAAACACGTCACCATTGATGAAAGTACCGTGGTAATGAGTACGTACTGTTGAGTCAAACGTTGGCTTTTCGCCTTCGCCTTGTACTAGTACTTCATATTGAAGACCAGACTCAGTTACCGTTACGCCATCACGCTTAGCATTATCAGCTAAAAATGCATCAGCTTCTGCAGTTGCATTTTCTGCAGCGGCTTCTTGTTCAGCTTGTAAACGACGGCTAATTTCAGTAAAAGCTGTTTGTAAGTCTTCCATAGACACTTGGCTTTCTTTACCTGAAAATGCATCCGCTAAACCAGCTTGAACAGCAGAGATATCAATTCCTTCAAAAGGATTAGCTGCTAGTTGCTCACCCATTTGACGACCTACACCATAACTTGCATGCTGCTCCATTGTGCTGAACACATCTGACATAATTTCTTTCTCTCATTGATCAAATAAAAATTTGCACGGAGTCTATCACATTTTATTCGCCTATGCTGTGAAAAAGCCTCACTATCTGGCTATTTTGAGCCATTGATTTTACACTCAGCCAAAGACTGTTTTCTAGCTTGAGTATAAAGCGGCATCACTTGAGTTTGCGCTGCTTGTAAGTCTTCAATACGCGTGCTGTGTGACGGGTGCGTGGACAATAGTTCAGGCCCTTGCGCGCCACCTGCTTTAGCCATATTTTGCCATAAGCTGATACTTTGCCCTGGGTTAAAACCCGCTTTAGCCATTAGCTCAAGGCCAACGATATCAGCCTCAGATTCTTGACTACGGCCAAAGGGCAATATAATGCCGACTTTAGCCCCTAAACCCAGTCCAGCCATATATAAATCTTTATTGGCTATGCCCGTGGCACCAATTGCAGCATCGGCAGCTTGCATACCCAGTCCAGTAAGCTGAGCGCGGGAAACTTGCTCATTACCGTGCTGTGCTAATACGTGTGCCACTTCGTGACCCATCACTGTCGCTAACTGATCTTGGTTGGTAGCGACATTTAATAAACCGGTATACACACCAATATGCCCACCAGGTAATGCAAAAGCATTAACTTGATCAGAGTCAAACAGTACCACTTCCCACTGTAAGTTTTGGTCTGGTAGTACAGCTGTAATACGCTTAGCAATACAATTTACATAAGCCGTTTTGTTTTTATCTTGGCTTATTTTTTGGTCTTGCTTCATGGTTTCAAAAGATTGCGCCCCCATTTGCTGCATTTGTGCATCTGAAAATAGTAAGGTTTGGCTTCTACCTGTGGGTGATTTTGTACTCACACATCCAACCAATAAAGCTGAAATAGCGACTGCAAGTATTAATTGCTTCATATTTTTCATCCTTTAAAAAATAATATTCATTAAACAACGATAATGTAGATCGAGTTATATTACGGTGATGTTAACCCCTTGCGGCTTAAAACGACGACAAGGTTCAATAATTATTGTTACATACCACTATGCGCCTCAACTAAGCGCATCATAAACTAAGCGCATCATATTTGATTGAAGCTTTACCCAAACGCGACTTATTGTGTCGGTTTTCGTTTAGAAAAATCATTAATACTGCGCTTATTTGCAGTACGACGATTGGCTTGCTTATCCCGAGGAGCACGTTTACTAGTTGCATTTGTCGCCTGGTCGGTTACCGGAAAATCTGCCAGTGTGGTTAACGGCAATACTTGACCTGTTAATTGCCGAATAGCCTCTAAACTGACTAATTCTAAATGGCTGACCAAAGATAAAGCGACACCACTTAACCCAGCCCTTGCGGTGCGCCCAATGCGATGAACATATACAGCCGCTTGACTAGGTAAATCAAAATTGATGACCACGGGCAAAGCATCAATATGAATGCCGCGGGCAATAACATCTGTTGCCACTAATACGTTCAGTTTTTGCGCTTTAAAATCATTCAAGGTTTGGCTGCGCAGTGCTTGTTCTTTATCACCATGCAGTGCTGCTGTGTTAATGCCCGCTTTGAGTAGTTTTTTACACAGAGCATCGACATCATCTTTTGCATTCACAAATACTAAAACCTGCGACCATTGGTGCGACTTAATCTGTTCTATTAGTACTTTGGCTTTACTGCCTTTATTGACGTGATAAATCGTTTGATTAATCTCTTCTACCGCACGATTAACGGCATTGGCTTCTAAGCGTATTGCTGAAGGTGACAATACCGTCTTTACCAATTTATCTAACGTGACTGGCATAGTCGCAGAAAACATTAACGTTTGCCTTTTAGGCATGAGTGCCAGCAGTGCATTAATATCAGCAATAAAGCCCATATCTAATAATCTGTCGGCTTCGTCAAACACTAAATATTGTAGCAGCTCAAATTGAATAACACCTTGTTGTGCTAACGCTAATAAGCGCCCCGGTGTGGCAACAACAACCTCTGCGGGATAAGTCAGTCGCTCAACTTGCGGGGCTATATCTTCACCACCACATAATACATCCACGCGTAAGTTGACGGCTTGCGCTAGTGGAGTTAAGTTTTGACAAACTTGCGCTGCTAACTCCCTCGTTGGTGCAATAACCACGGCTAAAATACTTGATGCTTGCTGACTAAGCTCTGATAAATCACTTTGCAATGCCGCTATGCGATGCAATATGGGCAAACCAAAAGCATAGGTTTTACCACTGCCGGTTTGCGCCAATGCCAAAACATCTTTTCCGCTCAAAATAGCAGGAATAGCCTGTCTTTGCACTGCGCTAGGTTCAATCACCAACGCGGGCAATGATTTAACAAGCTTAGGATTGAGCGAAAATAATGAAAAACCCATGCGGTATCGCCTAATTTTTTATGGCTAAAGTTAGCATTAATCATAATGATATCGAACTAACAATAGTCTCAATATGGATATTGAAATTCAATAAAAAAAGGCTGTTTACCCGAGGTAAACAGCCTTCAATCTAATAGAACCCTATTTAACCTATCTTAAATAAGGATCCATAGTCACAACTAGCTGTTCAAGTCTTGAAAGAACTTTTTCACGCCATCAAAAAAACCTTCCGCTTTTGGGCTGTGTTTTTTTGACTCGCCTGTTAAGGTTGCTTCAAATTCGCGCAATAACTCTTTTTGCTTATCGTTTAAGTTAACCGGTGTTTCCATGACCACTTTACACAGTAAATCACCTACTGCATGGCTACGTACCGACTTAACACCTTTGCCACGTAAACGGAACATGCGGCCCGTTTGAGTTTCTGTTGGAATTTTCAGGCTAACTTTACCATCTAAGGTTGGCACTTCAATCTCACCACCTAAGGCAGCTTTGCTGAATGAAATAGGCACTTCACAGTAAAGGTTATTGGCATCACGGGTGAAAATATTATGTTCACGTACACTCACCTGAACATATAAATCACCTGGAGGCGCACCAAACTCGCCCGCTTCACCTTCACCGGTTAAGCGAATTCTGTCACCTGTATCAACACCAGCAGGGATCTTAACCGACAATGTTTTGCTTTTCTCAACACGGCCTTCACCATGACACTTGCTACAAGGGTCTTTAATGATTTTTCCACGACCATGACAGGTTGGACACGCCTGTTGAACCGCAAAGAAGCCTTGACGCATTTGTACTTGGCCTTGACCATGACAAGTACCACATGTGGTTGCCTTGGTGCCAGCTTTAGCACCGCTGCCATCACATAAGTCGCAAGCGGCTAATGTAGGAATGCGTAACTCTTTGGTTAATCCACGCACAGCTTCTTCAAGCGATAATTCTAGGTTGTAACGTAAGTCACTGCCACGCGCAGCTTGGCGCTGGCCACCGCCACGGCGTCCACCGCCGAAGATATCACCAAATACATCACCGAAAATATCGCCAAAGTCTCCTTGACCACCATGACCACCGCCACGGTTAGGATCAACGCCAGCATGACCAAATTGATCATAAGCGGCTTTTTTGTCGCTGTCGGTTAAAATTTCGTAGGCTTCTTTAACTTCTTTAAAGCTTGCTTCTGCGGCTTTATCACCTGGATTGCGATCAGGGTGAAATTTCATCGCTAAACGCTTGTAGGCTTTTTTAATTTCACGTTCACTGACATCACGACTGACACCAAGAACCTCGTAATAATCACGCTTTGACATAGTGTTTTGCTTCTCGAAGGTTTGCTTAAAATTGATTAAGTATGATTATGCAAACGGGCGTTAGAGGTAAGCCTCAACGCCCGCTTTATACTAACTAGTTGCTTTTTCTATCAAAAGTAACTAATTACTTTTTGTCGTCTTTCACTTCTTCAAACTCAGCGTCAACAACATCATCAGCAGGATCTTGCTTACCAGCGTCAGTGGCTTGGTCTGCTCCGCCTTGCGCTTGCGCCTTAGCTTGTGCAATTTCCATTAGCTTAGCTGAAGCTTCGATAAGTGCTTGAGTTGATTTATCAATAGCTTCTTTATCGTTGCTTTTCACTGCGGCATCGACATCAGCGATTGCTGCTTCAATTTTCTCTTTATCTTCCGCTGGTAAATCATCACCCGCTTCAGTCACTTGTTTCTTCGTTGAATGCACTAAACCATCAGCTTGGTTGCGAGCTTGAACTAGTTCTTCAAACTTGGCATCTTCATCAGCATGAGCTTCTGCGTCACGTACCATTTGCTCAACTTCTTCATCAGTTAGACCAGAGTTAGCTTTAATGGTGATGTTTTGTGCTTTACCGGTTTTCTTGTCAGTAGCTGATACTTTTAAGATACCGTCAGCATCAATATCAAATACCACTTCAATCTGTGGTTGACCACGTGGTGCTGCACCAATACCGTCTAGGTTAAATTGACCTAAAGACTTGTTGTAGCTAGCTTGCTTACGCTCACCTTGAAGTACGTGAATCGTCACTGCACTTTGATTGTCATCAGCGGTTGAGAATACTTGCTGCGCTTTAGTCGGGATAGTGGTGTTCTTCTCGATAAGCTTAGTCATTACGCTACCCATGGTTTCAATACCAAATGATAACGGGGTGACGTCAAGTAATAGTACGTCTTTTACTTCACCAGAAAGCACACCTGCTTGAATTGCAGCACCCACGGCAACAGCTTCATCAGGGTTAACGTCTTTACGTGGCTCTTTGCCGAAGAAGTTTGTCACTGCTTCTTGCACTTTAGGCATACGAGTTTGGCCACCCACTAAAATAACTTCGTTGATGTCAGATATTGATAAATCAGCATCTGCTAAAGCAACTTTTAATGGCTCTAAAGTACGTTGAATTAAGTCTTCAACTAATGACTCTAACTTAGCACGAGTAATTTTAACCACTAAATGCTTAGGACCTGTAGCATCAGCTGTGATGTAAGGTAAGTTAACTTCAGTGGTATTAGTGCTAGATAATTCAATTTTCGCTTTTTCAGCAGCTTCTTTAAGACGTTGCATTGCTAATGAATCTTTACGTAGATCTAAGCCCTGGTCTTTCTTAAACTCATCTGCTAAATAATTAATTAAACGGTTGTCAAAGTCTTCACCACCTAAGTGAGTGTCG
The DNA here is from genome assembly GCF_021513195.1 of Shewanella sp. OMA3-2. Taxonomy (NCBI): domain Bacteria; kingdom Pseudomonadati; phylum Pseudomonadota; class Gammaproteobacteria; order Alteromonadales; family Shewanellaceae; genus Shewanella; species Shewanella sp. OMA3-2. The sequence continues at coordinate 3,629,038 of NZ_CP090974.1, forward strand.
CCATTGGTTGCAAGTACTTCGAAAGTTTGGTCACCGTCATTGCTGTCGATTTCGATGATTGAAATATCGAATGTACCGCCACCTAAGTCGTATACTGCAACAACGTTGTCGCCTTGCTTCTTATCAATACCATAAGCTAATGCAGCAGCTGTTGGTTCGTTGATAATACGTTTAACATCTAGACCCGCAATACGACCAGCATCTTTAGTTGCTTGACGTTGTGAATCGTTAAAGTAAGCAGGCACAGTAATAACCGCTTCGGTAACTTCTTCACCTAAAAAGTCTTCAGCTGTCTTTTTCATCTTTTTCAAGATTTCAGCAGAAACCTGTGGTGGTGCCATTTTTTTACCACGTTGCTCAACCCATGCATCGCCATTATCGGCAGCGATAATTTTGAAAGGCATGATATCAACGTCGCGCTGAACTTCGTCATCTTTAAAACGACGACCGATTAAACGTTTAATAGCAAAGAAAGTATTAGCAGGGTTCGTCACTGCTTGGCGTTTTGCAGGCGAACCTACAATTGTTTCATCATCGGTATAAGCAACGATAGAAGGTGTTGTACGATCGCCCTCTGCGTTTTCAAGTACGCGTGCTTTGCCGCCATCAAGGACTGCCACACATGAATTTGTTGTGCCTAAGTCGATACCAATAATTTTGCCCATGAGGTCCTCCGGAAATTGACGTTATTCGTCAGTAAATTTGTTGTCTGGTATGGATATGGGGGTAAGCTAACGGTTTTCAAGTATCTATAAACTTAATAACCTTGACTTATGTACCACCCAAATCTTTCTTAACACTGGATATAGGGGCACAAATTTCATTTACAAGGGGAAGTGAAAAAATTTATGCTGCTTTGCTAAAATGAATGGCAATTATATCTTCAACGCAGGATGTGACATACGGTAACCGAACGGATAACTAAATAGTAACGTGATTGCAAACGATTTAGTCATCAAGGGCAAAAGCTTTAATTAACATAAACCAAACTGCTTGCAGTATATTTTAAGGAGAATGTTTTAGGGAAAAATGTATAACAAGTATGTTTTAACAATACGTTATAACACTCACTGTCATCACTTACCTTTAAAGCCATATCAACTGTTGCTTTACTGCGGGTATTTATAACTTTTAATCAAAGTGCTGAGCAATATTCTAGATGCCATTATGCGTTGAAATACCTAGTTGAAAAAACAATCAACTATGGTTATAACTATATAGCAGCACTGGTAATCTAGAGTGGACGATTTAATGAGGGTTCTACTGGTTTGAGTCACCGCTTACTGCAAACAGCTTCGTTAGTGGAATGCTGGGTTAAATGGACTGTTATAAGGAGCAACGGCAATGGGACTGCCTAGATGGAACTTATCAAATAAAGCGGAACGTCGTTTTCGCATAGTAGTGCTGACCTCAGTTGCACTATTATTAATCTATGAGAAAAACTATGGCTCTAGCTCAACCCAATATGCTGCTATGTATTTGAGTGTATTTTCTTTAGTAGGGACTTTTCTGACAAATGCTGTTCAGCAGCGTTATTTCACTTATATCACTGAATATGCCCAAGCAATTCGTATCGTCGCATTAGTGATGATGTTGTGCTTTTTAGGTATTTGGGGGTATCTCACTTACCAGGAACGCTACCCGCCAAGTATTTTAATCAGTATTGCTTAGTCTAATTGAGGGTTACCAAGCAATAAAAAGTTAAAGTCACGCTAAGCTAAATAACCAAATAAAATATTTATACCGCGACTCATATTTTGATAAAAAACATTGCACCGAAACGAATCTGGCGTATCTTTAATAGATTAATAACAAAGATTAAAGGACCCACAACATGCTAGAGATGTTATTGAAAACTTTATTTATTGCAGTATTTTTTTTCATTGCCTACAAACTGATTTTTTCAGGCAAAAAGGGGTTAACGCTATTCGAAATGCACTTCAAGCAAGGTCGCTTAAATCGGCATAAAGGCAAAATACCAGACAAATTTGAGCGAGAGTGTCGTGCCTTTGCCAAAGAGCATAAGCTGACCTGTACAATAAGAGCTGAAAGAGATAATCAAGTTAGGCTACATGTCTCTGCTAACATAGGTGATGATCTTACCCAGCAAATTCGCAATATATTTCCCTTTGAATATTATGACCGCAAGCAAGTGGATAACAGTAAACTAAAAGGTTAACCACCAGTCACCCCAAAAATAGTGAACAAGCCAACATTGTTGTCTAAATGATTAAAAACACTAACTTACAAGGGGGAAACTAAGTGTAAGCGTTATCACAGGCCCAATAGCTTGAGTGACCCTATATTATTGCTTTTGAATCACTAAAGTGACTGTACCAACCGTAATGCCAAACTTAATGATGTCGCTTTTATTAATGATGGTGTTGTTACCAACTAAAAACATCCAGTCATCAAACTCGACCTGATACTCAGTACCATCAACCATCAACTTCATATCATAGCGCCATCTAAGTGCGCTGCCGTTTGCTTCACCTTTAGCTACGCCTAAAATGTCATCTGCACGGCCTTCGAATTGGCCATTACCTAAATCAGTTAAATGCCAAATCCGGGTTTGCTTTTCACCGTCATCATAAATAAACCACTCTTTGAGCTCGCCTTGCTTACCTTGTGGGCTATCTTGCCAGCTTCCTGCCATTGTTACGGTAAATTTTCGCGTCACTTTACCGGAAAAATCTTGCACTATGCCTGAAGCCGTTAACTCACCGTCAAAAAAATCGACCAAGTTTAACTCGGGTGTTGTATTGGCATAATCTTCAATTGAAGCCGACGAGCAAGAAAATAAACTAAAACAAATAGCCATCACCAATAAGGTGTTAATAAAGGACCAACCTTTACCCCTAAATGTATTCAAAGTTGACTGTTGCATGATTAAGTGGCTCCGATTAATTGTTGACGTAATTTAGGCTCAGTTGTGGTTTCAGATAACCAGATACCGATAAAGGCGGCACTAAACTCCGCATCGTCTAATTGATAAAAAGGCTTATCGTTAAACAGAAATTCAGCTTGTTTATCATTATGAATAATAAAGCTGAGGGTATCGTTATTGTTAACATCAGGCCAAGAAAGTGCTAAGTGGGGTTTTATACGATTAATTTGCGATTCTGTTAGTCCATTTGCTTGCCATTGTTCTATCGTGGCTTCAATCAATTCTGCTGCACTTATGTCGCGGTGATATTGAATGGCTAACTTAATTGGAAAGCTTTCTGGCTGATAGGTACCGTCAAGTGAATATAATTTAGCTAAGTACACATCGAACCAGAGGACGTCCAGCTCAGCTTCACCGACCAGAATTAATGGTGGCAGGGTTAGTCTGCTATTAACTTGAGTCGTATTATTTGACGGGCCTTCATCATTTAAATTGGTTTCACTTATGCTTAGGTCTGATGTCAAAGCCTCAGTTAATTGATTAGGATTTGCAGCGTAAACCATGCTCACTGAAACCAATATTAGTATCACTAAAAGGGAAATCTTACTTATATTTGACATGCCGACCCACCCTACATATTTAATGCGCAGTTATCGTGAAAGCCGCGCCGATATATGAAGTAATACGGGAAATAACACTGACCAGATCACTGCTAAGATAATTGCCGAATAAGTTAGCCCTAAAGGCAATGCCACAGCAGCAAACTTTGCACCGCCAAGGTAGCTTAAACAGCCTGATACCCCACCAACAATAGCCTGAACGGGCATATTGAGTTTATGTGCAAAACCTAAGCTTGAATTTAATGTCAGTGAAAAGTATCCCCAAAGCAGTAATAACCACCATGGTATTGCTGTAAAAACAAATACACCGAAATAAGTTAACCCTACATCGACAGCAACGCCCAGTGTTGTAATCACTAACAGAATAACTAGATCGGCTCGTTTATGATCAGATATTAGAAAGTGTAATCCAATCAGCATCAATGATACAAAGATAAACTGGTTGTGATACAACACTCCCAGCCACCATGTCGCTTGAAAACCGACCGTGTTAAGCAGCAGTTTTTTAAGCGTCATTGAGTTGGTTTCTGCAGTGTTTTCGGTAATATTATGGCTAATTACTGTGTTATTATCGGCAACTTGGTCACTGTCAAAATGGTCGGTCTTGATATCTAAATGAGGAGGCGAAGAGGACGCCACTGACTTTTTCATGGTAATCCCCCCTTCGATAGAGTACGCAATGTAAACACGTTAGCCACCTAGCAATATACTAGCTTTTACGGTAGCCCGGTCTTACGGCAGTTAAGTGCACAGTACTGGTAGCACGCTCTAAAAAACCACCTTCACAGTAGCTTAAGTAAAACTTCCACATCCTGATAAAGTCATCACCGTAACCAAGTTTGGTAATGGTGCTTTTGGCCATATCAAAATTATCATGCCAGTGCTTTAGAGTACGCGCATAATCGAGGCCTATATCATCTAAAGACCAAATAACCATGTCGGTTTTATTGGCAATATGACGAGACATCTCGCTGATTGAGGGTAGACAACCACCAGGGAAAATATAACGTTGAATAAAATCGACACTTTTGCGATAGCTGTTGTAACGTTGATCGGCAATGGTAATGGCTTGAATTAATAAACGCCCCTCGGGCTTAAGCATATGCTGTAACTTTTCAAAAAAGCCAGGTAAATACTCATGACCTACAGCTTCAATCATTTCAATTGACACCACACGATCATACACCCTGGTAAGCTCGCGATAATCTTGTTTTAACAAGGTAACTTTATCTAACAAACCTTCATTTGTAAGCCGAGATAAGGCGTAGTCATATTGCGCATCTGAAATAGTTGTTGTGGTCACTAACACGCCATAATGCTTAGCAGCATAAATCGCTAGTGCTCCCCATCCGGTACCTACTTCTAATAAGGTTTGCCCTGGTTTTAAGTCCAACCTTTGGCATATAGTATCTAGCTTGTGTAGCTGCGCTTGCGCTAAGCTTGCGTCGCTGGCTGGATAAATCGCACTGGAATACATCATTTCTGGGTCTAAAAACTGCTGATACATATCGTTACCCAAGTCATAATGGGCTAGGATATTGCGTTTTGAGCCAGTTTGAGAGTTTCGATTAAATATATGCTTAACACGGTTAATCCCCTTACTTAACCAGGAAAAGTAACGTTCGATATTATCAAGTAAAGCTAAGTTTCGGGCAAAAATTTGCACCACTTTAGTTAAGTCTGGGCTAGACCAATGCCCTTGAATATAAGCTTCGCCTGCGCCAATTGAGCCACCAAATATCACTTGGCGATAAAAACCTGGGTGTAGCACTTGCATGGTCGCGTGAATGTCGCTTTCTGGATGACCAAATACATGTGATTGCGACACATCAACTATCGTTAATTGCCCTTCAGCTAGATGAGCCAGTGCTCGTAATAAAATCTTCTTCGCCAAACTGTCTGATAACGTTGCTTGAGCAATATTTGTATCGGTAGCGGCATTATCCATGCTTGCACTCCATTCTAATTAACGAAATTAGACTTAAAATTATAATATTAAACTGCAATACGCACTCACTCGCTATTTGGTTTACTTGAACTACTGATTAATTGCTATGTCGATGTCTGTTTGGTTTGCTTGCCTACAAACGGGATACGTTTAATAAATAATGTTAATGCTTGCCAATAGATACCTGAGACAATTTTTGCCGTCATCACAGGGTAGCCCAACATAAAACGCTTAACATTTGCCGCAGTAAATGACATTCGTTTTAAGGCTATTGTGGCATCAAATAATTTTTCGTTGGCATCATTTCGATTTTCAATCGTCACTTTAAGCCGATTTTTTGGCGGTAAAATACGCCATAAATAATGCATATCTAAGGTCATAAAAGGTGATACATGGAATACTTTATCTGTATGAGTGGTATTTGCTAAATCGACCAGATAACAATGGCGCTCATTCCAAGGGGTATTACTGACTTCAGCTAACATGTAAAGCGGAGTTTCATCTTGGTAACAGAAGAAAAAATTAACAGGGCTGAAATAAAAACCAAAATGGCGAATTTGCCCACAAAACATCACTCGATTACAGCGTTGTTGCGCGCCTAGCTTGTCTATTGTAGCTAATGCACGCTGTTTTAATCTCTCAATTGCACTGAGTTTTTCAACGTTTAACCCTGAGATAAAATGCTCACCAAACTGCTGTCCAAGACTGTTAAGATAATCATCGGCTTTAAATGTCAGTAATGCATTTCGCTCCGCAAACAACTTACTGGTATCGATTAATGTCGGTAACTCATCTAAATCTAATACCATCATTGCAATGTTATAGCCAAAGCTATGGCGTTTAGGCACGTGGCGTCTATGGCTGATTTTGCCATAATAGATACCACTATTTAACACCATATCGTCAGTTACCATTACGGTCATAAACTGATCTCAAATTGATTACACACATCGACGGCACTTCTCACGCCATCCTCATGGAAACCGTTATACCAATAGGCACCAGCAAAATAAGTATTCTGCTTACCAGAAATCAGTCCACGCTTTGATTGCGCTTGCATACTAGCTTCATTAAACACTGGATGAGCATAATTAAATTGACGTAATATTTTACTTTTATCAATCAATTCAGTTTGATTCAAGGTCACGCAAAAAGTGGGGGCGTCTTTAGGCAGCCTTTGTAAAATATTCATATTGTAAGTAACACTGGCAGGCCTATCGCCCATTGCGACCTTATCACCACCGTCTAAACGATAGTTCCAGCTTGCCCAAGCCGCTTTGCGTTTTGGCAATAAATTAATATCAGTATGTAACACCACTTCATTATTTTGGTATTCCATTGCAGATAAGACTTCATATTCATCTTTGCTCGGGTCACTTAACATAGCTAATGCCTGGTCACTGTGACACGCCAATATAACATCATCAAACAGCTGCCATTCACCGTTCATCACTTGAATTTTTACCCCCTCATCACTGCGACAAATGGCAGTGACAGGGCTATTTAGCAAAATATTGTTCTTGAAGGGTTCAATAAGCTTAGGAATATAACTGCGTGAACCACCTTTTAATACTGACCATTGCGGACGATCACTAATGTTAAGCAAGCCGTGGTGCTGGAAGAAACGAATAAAAAATCGTAACGAAAAAGCACGCATGTCATTAATACTGGCAGACCAAATAGCCGCCCCCATTGGCAAAATATAATGTTCACAGAAAAAAGGGCTGAAATTATGTTTATCGAGATATTCTCCTAGGCTAATAACAGGATAAGAATCTGACTCATAGATGGCTTTACAATCATTATTAAATCGCACTATTGCGGCTAAAAATCGATAGAAATTAGGTTTAAAAATATTACGTCTTTGGGCAAACATACTCCATAGCGTATGGCCATTGTATTCAAGCCCAGTAAAGACATTGTATACACTAAAACTCATCTGCGTCGGTAATGACTCAATCCCAAGCTTTGCCATTAACTTTTCAAATCTTGGGTAAGTGCGATCGTTAAAAACAATAAAGCCAGTATCAATAGCATAGCTTTTATTGCCGACTTCGACGTCAACTGTTGCAGTGTGTCCGCCGATATAATCATTAGCTTCAAAAACAGTCACTTTATGCTTACTGCTAAGTAAATGTGCGCAGGTTAAACCCGATATACCGGTTCCTATCACCGCAATATTTTTCATTCTTATTCCTATTTTTACAAACCTGACGCTTTATCGTTAATTCGGGTGTGTGTTCAGTAATACTTTTTTATTTAACCGCTTTATCTGCAAGTAACTTAATAAGCACTCTCTCAGGAAGTAAAGACAAACACTTGAGTATAAAGGTGAACCGTTTAGGGAAATGGATTTCAAACTTACGCAGTGCCATTCCCTTAAAAATACGTTGCGCAGCTTGATCGCTACTGATTTGCATCGGCATAGTAAAATCATTTTTAGCGGTAAGTGGCGTGTTAACAAAACCAGGACAAATCACACTGACTCCAATATCGGATTTAGCGGCCAAATCTAACCTTAAACTGCGACCTAAATAGCTTATCGCGGCTTTTGAAGCACCATACGCCTCAGCTCTTGGGAAAGGTAAATAAGTGGCACTTGAACTCATTAATCCAAGTTGCCCACCTTCAGCCAGCTGTGGTAAGAATGCACTAATGCAGTGGCCAACAGCGATTAAATTGGTGTTGATCACGCGACTAAAAAGCATGGCATCAAACTCAATAACATCGTCAATATACTCACAGGTTCCGGCATTCAATATCACTTGAACAAGTTGAAGCTGTTTTTCCGCTATATGCTGCTTTAGCGCGATACCAGCCTGATTAACTTGTTCGACATCAGTAATGTCAAAGACTAATGAATGACCCACATTAATTTCTGCTAATACTGCTTCATTTCGACCACAAGCTATGACATAAAACCCTTTGGCAGCATAAAATTTAGCAGTAGCCAGACCAATACCAGATGTCGCACCAGTGATAAGTACTGCTTGCGATAATGAAGCTTGATGGTGACTCATATTTTATCCCATCCTATTGTTTAACATGCGAATAACACCGCCAAGTATTGGCACATGCTGATAGAGCATTTCGCCAGCATCAAAGTAATCTCTATGATAAAAAATAATCTTGTTAAATTTGAGTAGACTCATGCCATCGACTTTAATGATTTGCCCTTTATTCAATTTAGGATGCGTATAACTCATGGTCCAAAACAAAGACGCTTGCAGCTGGCAGTCGCTTACGATTGTGTGAGTGATATCAAAGTGAATATGGCTAACATTCTCATATAAATTGGCAAAGTATTCAGTAAGTTGCTTTAGTCCATTAACTTGATGTAAAGGGTCTTGGAACTTTATATTGGCTGCATAAATTTCAGATAAGCGTTGCAAATTACCTTTATTCAACTGCTGATAAAGTTGAATAAAATGTTTAATAATTGCTGGTAACTGTTTTGCAGACATTGGCAACTCAGTCACTGTGGACGTATCTGACATATAACACTCCGTTTTTATAGCTAACACACTTACCATAAAGTGTACTTTACAAGAACACAATGCCTTTAATGACAATTAGTTAGTAGATATTCACCGCAAATAAAATTGAAGTAAAAAGATATTTTATATAATAGGTATTACGTGCAGGGGCTGAAAATAGATCAATAAAAAAGCGCTTAAGTCTCCTTAAGCGCTTTTGTATTTAAGCCGATATAAATATGGCGTAACCCCTGTTACTGTTCATATCCATGACGGGCGACTGGTTGCCAATGTTTATCCACTTGTTGTTTAATAAACTGGTCTTTGGCTTTTTGTGCTTCATCTTTATCAAACCCAATAACAGCATGAGCTTTTTCTTTGGTACTGATATCAGGGTAGTTCACTTTATCAACACCAAGTTTTTGTAACACTATTGCTAATAATGTTCGCGATAAAGTGACTTGCTCAATCGCCTTATCAAGCAATGCATTACCCTCTTCAGGATTATGAGCGTATAAACCATGGGATGCCATGGCAAAGTCCCAGCGCCACTGACCATGACGAATATTCATTATAGGATCATTCATTAATTCCCACGTTGCGCCTGCATCCCACGCTGCTTTGGCTTCAAAATGAGCTTTGACTAGCAAACCTTCAACCTGACGAGCTTTGGTATTAATCTGCTGCTTATTTTTTACCAAAGTTTGAGTAATGGCTTTTTTACTGCTGTGGCAGGATTGACAACTTTTGTCGAAACTGTCTAATGCATTACCCACTTTATGATCAGTAAAATCATTGCCTTTTTCATCGGTCGCCGGTGGCATATGGCAGGTAATACAAGTCACCCCCGCTTCAGCATGTTTACTGCGACTCCAATGCTCAAACTCGGGGTGGCGTGCTTTTAACATGGGCGTTTTAGAAATAGGATGGATCCATTCATAAAAGCGACGTGTATCATAATACTTTTCAATATCATCAGCTGTGCTGCCAAAAATCCATGGAATATTGACCTTATCACTACGCTCAGGCTGAAAGTAATAGGTGACATGGCATTGACCACATACTTGCGCCCCTTTCATGCTGGTATTTTGTTTATCAAAAGGCAGTTTAATCTTGGCCATTGCATCTTGCGCATGCGGCCTTGGCAATGCCAGCTTAGCACTGCCGTCTTCATGGCAATCACTGCAATACACTACTGACTTAATTTCAGCACCTAAATCGGTAAAGTTGGCACCAGAAAACCCCTCAACGCCCATTTTGTCCATCAACCTAGGGGCGTCGGGTGTTTTACAAGTCCAGCAACTGGCTGAAAGCCCTTTCTGGCCTTCTTCTACAGAGACCCAGGTGCGTAAAATATGAGTCACATCCGCCACCGCAAACTGATGCCCACGAGGACTATTATATTCTTTAGCAAAAGATGACCCCGCCCAAAGAATAATGTTGGCAGGATAAGCCGCCAACATATCTTGTTTTTCTGTTTGCTCAGATGTCGCTAACCAAGTTTGATACTGGCTAGGAAATTTAGCTTTATTCTGCTCATCAATATTCACATTAGCCAATACTGACAAGCTAAATAACATAGTCATAACAGCAGCTATCGAAATTTTGACACCTTTCTCACTCACAAATTTAATTAACATAATCCACTCTTTTAATTAATTTGTTACGTTAACCTGGGCGTCCATCTAATCTAGGTTTGGTCAGAATGGGGGCGTAATACCAAACAAACATACCAAAACTAATAAACCAACATGCTCCCGCCAACCACAACCAAGTCGAGGTGTACTGAGGGACCCACAATGGCATCACCGCACGAAAAATTGCCGCTAGGGGAAGCCCTATAAAGGCAAGCACCATATTAGGACCTTGATAAATATTGCGACTAGTGTGCCCCAATGACACTCGCGATATCATCGACAAACACAGTGATGCAATACCGCCAACCGCAAACAAGTGCAATAAAGTGCGATACGCAAACTCATTATTTATCTGCCATGCCATAGCCAACAAGGTAATCGGCAGTGCCCAATATGAAACATGCAAAGACCACAACATAGGCTCTTTAAATGTTTTATGCCCTTTCCAACGAGATACTCTTACCAACTGCAATATACCTGCACTGAGTAGAATGCCTTGTTCAATTTCACGGGGGAGTAAATGGAATACAGATTGAACGAACAACAATCCCATCACTAATAATAACGTTATCTCAAGCGCTTGAATGGGATCTGGCTTTGAATGTTGTAATTTCATTGCTGTAAAAAAAGGAATAACTCGGCCACCAACAATTGTTATCACCAGCGCGAGCCACCAAATCATTGCCTGCCAAAGTTGAGTAGACAGGGAAAAATTACGCTCGTGTAAAGCATAATAGCTCACCAGGTTAACCACTAATGCAACAACCAACATGATAGGAAAACCGATGTTACGCCACTGCCTTGCTGTGTAAATACAACGCCACAAGGTTGCTGCGCTGATCCCTAAAAACAAGCTGTCAAACAGTGCAGGTAGCCAAAGCGGAATATTAAATGGCAACAACAACAGTAATCTTGCAGCCAACCAACATGCGAAAGTGAATGCCAGCACACCGCCCTTCATCGTCGGCTGATTAGTCCACGCTTGCGCTGCTGTTAATAAGAAACCACACACAATCGCCATCGCAAAACCGAATAACATCTCATGCGGATGCCACCATAAAGGGACAACATTAGCCCAAAACTCACCATTGAATAAACTGTATTTAGGGGTAAACCACCCCATCAACCAGAGTGGGATATATAAGGCAGCAACCACAGCCCCCCCCAAGAAAAACGGCCTAAAACCTAAACGCCAAATTGCAGGAGTGTTATCGGTGGCTGCAGGATCATCAATATTTAACATTCATTATCGCCTTAAAGTATGCCTTGAACAAAACATGCATATAAAATAAATCTTTAGTTGATTTTATGCTCATTAGCAGGTTTGTTCAATAACAATGGATATTCATCACCAGAAAGCCATTAAAAGTGTGATCTGGATTGTGTTCTGAATAGGTAGGACAATTATTTAGATAGTGATTTAACCACTCATTCAATAGCGTGAAATTATCGAGGAATAACAAGCGAATAATTAGCTAGATTGCTACGACTACTGTGTACCCGATAACGCAGATAATGTTAATATGCAGTTTATTTAATTTAAGCGTTCAATCAACCCAAGCGCATAACCGCCCAGAAATGCACTCTGCATCAGTATAAGTACACCACGCTTTAACAATAGTTTAATTAATGTTGTAAAAATATACTTAGAAATAAAGACCACTCACATAAAAACATGTGCGTGACAAACATTGAGCCAAGGATATTCAAAATGACAAAAACACTCGCATTTGATGTCTATGGGACCTTAATTGACACTCATGGTGTAGTGGCTTTACTGATCAAAATGTTCAAACAAAAAACATTAGAGCGAGAAACTGAGTCAGTCATTAACCAAGCTCATGCATTTAGTCAAACATGGCGAGATAAGCAGCTTGAATATTCCTTTCGACGCGGTTTAATGCAGCAATATAAAGACTTCTCTATTTGTACTCGAGATGCACTGGAATACACTTGCCAGTTTCACATGATTCCGCTCACCAACAGCCAAAAATGCCAGCTATTAGAAAGCTATCTGACTTTGCCCGCTTTTGATGATGTCGCCCCCGCTTTACACACCTTAAAAGAGAAAGGTATCAGCCTATTTGCGTTTTCTAATGGTGAATACTCTGCCGTCGAGTCGCTATTAAAAAACGCAAATATTTTAGGATATTTTGAAGGTATTGTGAGCTGTGAAGCCATTATGACCTTTAAACCTAATCCTGCGGTGTATGAATATTTCATTCACACCACAAACGCAAAACTCAATAACGTTTGGCTGATATCCAGTAACTCTTTTGATGTTATTGGCGCTGCGGCATCAGGCTTTAAAACTGTTTGGGTTAAGCGATCACCACAGGTAATATTTGATCCCTGGGGAGTGTCGCCTACCCAAACCATTACTGATTTAGCCCAATTAGATGCAGTGATTTAACTTCAGATTTTTACTGCTTAAAAAGTGAGTGAATACTTTTATGCCCATATCAAGTCACCTTATTAGCGCCAAGGTGAGGGTACAGTGATGAAAACCTTACTTCAATGACCAAGCTTAGGGGGTTTGACCAGAGATGATGACAACGCAAAAATATTTGTGGAATAAACTCACGGTAAGCGAATAGCCACTAACTATACCCAGAAAACTCTATAGCTACCTACCATTAATTCATCGAATATCATAACACCCTACAGGTTACAATTATGTAACAATTAACATTCAAAAAAATATTAAAATACCCAACGACGACAACGCCCCTCCTACTACTCCCCTGGTAAACAAACACAAACTCCTCCACAACTACAAAATAGGTTAAAATAATGTTAACCAAGTTATTTTTTTATTTGATAAAGCTTGCTCTACTTTTTCTATGAACTAAGCTTTAATCCTAAACTGGCACAAATACTTAAAAATTATAAATTTATAACGAACTAAGCAAGTTAACTAGAGGAAGTATTATGGAACAATCGAAATTACGGCTTTTGCTATTGGCCTCTGTAGCCACTAGTGCTAGCTTTTTTGCGCCAGCAGCATGGGCCATTAATGATAATAATGCAATGGTCATTAATACTATCAGAGCCATCCCCGCAACTGCGTGTACAGCACAGAGTAAAATATCCAGTTGCATGAAGATGAACGGCAGCGTAGAGGTGACTGCAGGCACTGGGGTACCGAGCACTTATTCAATAGATGAATTGGCATACCTCAGAGATTCGACAGCGGTAAACGGGATTACCCCATCAACCTTTACGGGAAATGGCATCCCCAGCGCTGGGACGGCACAAAATTCGGGCTCATTAATGTGTTATGTGCTAGATGTGAATGCCGGTGCTGCTGGTGTTTATAATTTTTCTTGTGAAATGAGCGCATTAACATGTAACAAACTGTACCGTTATCATTTTGCAGGCTCGCATACCACGGCTGGCCAGGCCGAGCATTCTCATACCAATAGCACGAATACTTCACTTTATGCGTATTCCACCGCTTGTGCGCCCGTAAGTGGTACAAATGGCTCCTTAAATCAAACCAGCGCCGATGTGTCTGTAAATGTTAACAAAGGGGCCTTGCCTCAGACCATGAGTATCGAGTGGGGCACAACCACAGGCTATGGCAATGCGGCGGCCATCACTAATAATGCGTTAGTGGCCGCAGCAAATTCAGGCACTGCTAACGTTACCGCCTCAATGACGGGACTTAGCTGTGAGACCAGTTATCATTATCGCTTTAACACCACGACAGATGACAGCGCCGTCAATGGCAGCGTAACAGTCAATGGCAGCGATCAAACTTTTACCACTGGCAGCTGTGATACCACGCCTCCGGTATTAAGTGATATTTTACAGCTGACGGGTGGCACCACAGATTTTAGCTATACCTTGACTTCAAATGAGGCGGGTAACTTGTATTATGTGGTATTACCGTCAAGTGCTACAGCGCCTAATGCAACTCAAGTGCAAGCAGGCCAAGATTCTACCTAGTACCCCTGTAACTGCATCGGGGCAAAAAACCTTAACGGCTGCTAGTGCGGTAAATGTAATGTCTGCAGGCCTGACAGGTGAGGTGCTACATTCACTGTATGTGGTAGCTAAAGATACAGGTGGTAATACTACTGGAGTGACAAGTTATCCTATTGTTTTCACTCCAAGCGCGCCGACGACTGTTGCTGCGACATCAGGTACATCCCAAGCTAATGTTACATTTACCGCCCCTAGTTTTAATGGCGGTGGTGCTATAACAAGCTATACGGTAACATCGAACCCAGATGGATTAACAGCAACGGGCTCGAGCGCTCCAATTATCATTTCTGGATTAACCAACGGGTTACCATATACTTTTACTGTCACAGCGACTAATGCTATGGGTACAAGTACTGCTTCTTCTGCTTCAAACAGCGTGATTTCAAAGGCAATGCAAAGCATTACTTTTGCTAATCCAGGAGCTCAGGATTTCGGTAGCAGCATCACTCTATCAGCAACCAGTACATCAGGATTACCCCCTAGCTTCACATCATCAACTCCGGCTGTATGTACTGTAACAAATATTGGTGCATTAACTTTAGTGACTCCCGGCACTTGTACTATAAATGCAAATCAAAGTGGCAATAGTAGTTTTAACCCTGCGCCTCAAGTCAGTCAAAGTTTCAATATTACCGCATTGGTCGCTACCGTACCAACATCAGTGCAAGCAACTGCTGGAGATACTCAAGCTACCGTGGCCTTTACAGCGCCTAGCTTCAATGGTGGTTCGCCAGTAACAAGTTATACCGTCACTTCAACCCCAGGTAGCCTAACGGCCAGTGGGATGGCCTCGCCAGTTATAGTGCGGGTTTAACTAATGGAGTTGCTTACAACTTTAGTGTAACTGCAACTAATGGTGCGGGAGTGAGTGCAGCATCTGCACCTTCAAACTCAGTCACACCTAATGGTGCACCTGTTGTGTCTAATACTCATGTAACATTAGAGGAAGATAGCTCAATTAGCATTCAATTTAGTGCTCAAGATGACGTTGGTGATGTATTAACTTATGAAGTTGTTACCCCTCCAGCATCAGGCAGTTTTGATAAAAACGGCCTTGTGTGGCTTTACACGCCTAACGCTAACTTTAATGGTACTGACAGCGTTACCTTTACCGCGAATGATGGATCATTAAGTTCAACAATCGGCACTGTTAACATAACAGTAACAGCTGTCAATGATGCACCTAAAGCGGTAAATGATAATTACAGCCTAAGTAAAACTGCAACTAATAGTTATTCACTTTCAGTTCTTGAAAATGACTCCGATGTGGATGAAGACACATTAACGATTGAAGGCGCTGCGGCTGATGTTGGTATAGTCACAATTGACAGCGGAGTATTAATTTATAAGGCGTCGACAGATTATGTCGGACCGGTAAATTTACGTTACTCAATTTCTGATGGTCAAAAAGCTCGCAGTAACGCAAAAGTAAGCCTATTAATAACAGGCGAGAATGCTGGTGACTTACCTACTATAACGGTTCCTGACGACCTTGATGTCAACGCAACAGGACTGTTTACCAAAGTAAAACTAGGTGTGGCCACTGCAGTAGATAAATTAGGTAATAAACTACCTGTATCGTTAGTGAACTCTCAACAGCTATTTGCACCAGGTAATCACCTAGCTTATTGGCAAGCAACTGATGCACAGGGACGCACAGCTTTGAAATCGCAAAAAATTAGGGTTCACCCTCTAATCTCAATCAGCAGAGAGCAAGTTGTAGCAGAGGGAAGCGAAGTTAAAGTCAGTGTGTACTTAAATGGTGAGGCGCCTGAATATCCTATTTCTGTACCTTTTACTATATCAGGTACTGCTGATGCTAACGATCACAGTTTAGTTGATGATCAAGTAGAGATTGTTTCTGGTTTATCAGCAAGTTTCATTGTCAATGTGTATGAAGACAGTGAGGTAGAAGGAAATGAAGATTTAATCATCAACCTCGACTCGGCACTAAACCTAAGCGCTCAAAACGAGACTCGCTTAACTATATCTGAAGATAATATCGCCCCAAAAGCGAGTATTGAAGTACGTCAAGCAAATGAGTTACGCACTCAAATAAGCAAGCTAGCTGGTAAGGTATATGTTCTCGGCAAAGTAAGTGATGCAAATAGCCAAGATAACTTATCTCAAGTTTGGTCTTCTGGAGAACTGGTTCTTGAAACCGACGCAGATGGTACTTTCTTCACACCAAATACGCTCGATGTAGGTATTTACCCAATTAGTTTGACGGTAAGCGATGATGGTTCACCTAGCTTATCTACCATAGCAAGCATGAATGTAAAAGTGGCTGAGTCATTAGCTGTATTAACAGGTGAAGATTCTGATGGTGATTTGATCCCCGATGACCAAGAGGGCTTTACTGACACCGATGGTGATGGCATTCCTGACTACTTAGATGCTATATCTCAGTGTAACGTGTTACAAGAGCGTGGCCTTGAGCAAGTATTATTCCTTGCCGAAAGCCCATCCGGCATATGTTTAAGTTTAGGGAATATTGCACTAGCAGATACCAACAATGGTATAGGTTTAAGTAATGGCGCTATACCTGCAGACACAGATACAGCCAATATTGGTGGAATATTTGACTTTATTGCCACCAATTTACCTAAACAAGGTGATAGCTATAGCTTTAGCTTACCACAAGCTTTGCCAGTACCGATTAACGCTGTATACCGTAAATATAGTGCCCAAACAGGCTGGCGCGATTTTGTTATTAATGACAAAAACAGCATAGCTAGCAGTATTGGTGAGCCTGGTTTATGTCCACCACCAGGAAGCAGTTTATGGCAAGCAGGTCTTAACGAAGGTCACTGGTGTGTGCAGTTAACGATACAAGACGGCGGCGCTAATGATGATGATGGCATAGTCAATGGCACCATTGTTGATCCTGGTGGGGTAGCTGTAGTGCTTAATGGTAATAACTTACCCATAGCAGTTGCTGATACTTTCATTGTGCCAGTGAATCAAAGCCGTGACATTGATGTTCTTGCAAACGATACCGATCAAGACAATGACACGCTTATGGTAACTCAAGTGATTAGCCAATTTGGTACAGCGGTAGTATTAGGTAACCAACAAGTTAGCTATACCGCTGCGGCTAACTTTATCGGTGATGATGTATTGGTTTATAGTATCAGCGATAGTAAAGGCGGAACTGCAACTAGTAAGCTTACTGTCAGCGTGGTAGCTAATAGAGCACCTGTTGCAATAAGTGATATGGCAAGTACTGATGATAGAACCAGTATATTAGTTGATGTATTAGCTAATGATAGTGATCCTGATGACCAAGTATTAATATTAAGTTCAGTAACAGCACAACATGGTAGCGTCATGATAGAAGGTACACAAATCCGCTACACACCAAAGACTGGATTTGAAGGTACTGATACTGTGAGCTATCAAGTTAGTGATGGATTAGGAGGAGAAGCTGTAGCCAATTTAACGGTTAACGTGAAAGCGTATCAAGCGCAGACTATTAATAACCAATCCGGTGGTGGTAGCTTATCTTTATATGGATTAGTCCTGCTTGTATTTGGTAGTTTACTCCGTCGAGTGAAATGGTTAACGGTAAGCAGCGTGTTATTGGCCAGCGTGATAACACAAGCCAATGCAGCAGAAGCCAATACATGGTATGTCGATGGATTTGTAGGTCAGGCCTATGCTGATAGCAAGATACACCATTGGCAATCTCCAAACGATGTAGCCGTCATAGATGTTGATGATAGTGATACTGCATTTGGTGTGAGTGCGGGTTATCAATGGAACACGTATCTTGCTGTTGAGTTAGGTTATTCAGACTTTGGCAACGGCAGTGCGCAACTTAAAGGAAGCACCTTAACCCCTGAGGCATATCATCAAGAGTTGAAATCGGTTACCCCGATATTAGCTGACGGTATAACCTTAGGGATGCGTATCACACTAATGGAACGTGAAGATTGGCGTATTGAAGTGCCGGTGGGGCTATTTCGATGGGATGCCGATATTGTCAGTGACATGAATAATAGTCGCCTAACAACAGGCATGAGCGGTACCGATTGGTATGCAGGGATGCAATTTAGTTATCAAATGACAAAATCTTGGTCTTTAGGTATCGGGTATCAATATATAGATTTGGACCCAAATGATATTATAACGGGTCAGTTTAGTTTGCGTTATCGTTTTTAATCGATAAATGAAGTGAAAAAGGAGCTAATGAGCTCCTTTTTTATTGAGCCTAAGTCATTCACTATTCACTTAGCCTCTACTCGGATGTACAGATTAATTCAATAAGCTAAATTCAACTTGTTTAGCCTATTGAATAGCAAAACTTACCATTTGTTTTAAAACAAACTGTATTAACGTGTATATAGCTGGCCTACTGCACGTTAATGGAGGGCTGCTATTAAAATAAGAATCTGTTGAATAGGCATTTACTATATTGTCTGGGGTTAATTAATCCGAGTTATTTAGGTTTTGCTGTTTGAAGCGCATTGTTGTAAAAATTGTTACTTTCTTATAAAAGTACAATAAAAAATGGGAAACTGGAGTGGTTTCCCAAGCAAGAGGTTCATGATTTCATGCTGAATTTTGGAGTTTTATGTGCCTTTGACATAAAGCAACTATGCCTTCAACCCTATCACCTACCTATCTGTGTAACTCATACTAAATGAACAGATAATTAATGGTACTGGTTACCCTCGTTTCAATGCAGCTAGCACTTCAATTGCCCGTTTTCTGGCAAAGCTATGTTCAACAATTGGTAAAGAATAAGCATTAGCTTGCTTAGCACGCTCAGAGAATAAATCTGCCATCAAATTGCCCTGCTGTGCTTTAAGATGTGGCTCGTGTATGTGTTTCAAGCTCCAACCAGCCACTTCGGGCACAAACTGTTTTATAAAACTCGCATCAGGGTCAAACTTACTGCTTTGAGTCATAGGATTAAACACCCTAAAATACGGCTGTGCATCACAGCCGGTTCCTGCTGACCATTGCCAACCACCGTTATTAGCGGCCAAATCGCCGTCTATTAATTGTTGCCTAAAATACTGCTCACCCCAGCGCCAATCTATTAATAAATGCTTAGTTAAAAAGCTGGCAACTACCATACGTAATCGATTATGCATCCAACCGGTTTGGATTAACTGGCGCATTGCCGCATCGACTATTGGATAACCCGTTTGCCCTTGACACCAGGCATCAAACTCTGTCTTATCGTTGCGCCATTGTATGTGCTGACCAAGGTCGTTGAAGTTTTGGCCTCGAGATAATTTAGGAAATGCCACCAGCAAATGACGATAAAACTCACGCCAAATAAGTTCGTTAAGCCAGGTTTTAGCTGGGCTTGCATCATTTATTAGTACATCGGGGTAATGAAACAAAATCGCTGTAATGCATTGCCGTGCACTAATCACACCAATGGCTAAATATGGCGACAGTCTGCTAGTACCCTCTATTGCAGGGAAATCTCGTTGTAGTTGATAATCGCTAATATCTTGCGCAATAAACTGCTGTAATAACTCTCTTGCGCTATCTTCTCCTGCTGCCCATTGCTGACTACTAACAGGATTGGGATAATGCGATTGAATATTGAACTTGATTGCCTCTGAGCTGTCAATGGGTGTATTAAAGCTTGCTGCTGGCAAAGGTTTAATTAATTTACCCGCAGCTATCTTCTTCCACGCTTTTGAAAACGGGGTAAACACTTTATACATAGTGCCAGACAGAGTCGTTACTGACCCCGCAGTAAGTAAACAATCCTGCTCAATTAATGCTAAAGGTATACCCGCTGCGATTAATTTCATATCGCGCTGGCGTTCATTATATTCAGGTTCATTAGCCGCAAAAATTTTATCAATGTGATGCTCTGCGCAATATTGTTGCAACCAAGGCAACATATCGTCAAAACGATCTAAATGAACAACCTCTAAAGCAATACCAATACTGGCTAGATTTTGTTTAAGTAGATTGACATGTCGTTCAATAAAATCGATTTGAATGGCTGCCACATCATGTTCAGCCCACTGAGCTGGAGTAACAAAAAACACAGCATTAACCTGTGAGTTTTGCTGTAATGCAAACTCACAAGCCTGGCTTAGGGCAGGATGATCATGAATACGTAAATCTTGCCTAAACCACACTAGGCTATTTGCTACTACTTGCATCAGTTACCTTACTTGTCTGCATAGGGTTAAAAAGTAAACCTTAATAGGCGTAACGTAGTTTTAATGTTTCTGGATGTGGATTTAAATAAATTTGCTCAGCGATATAAGGCACTTCAAACTCTTTCAAATAATGATTAATTAACGTAATGGGCACCAGTAAAGGTAATAAACCTTCACGATATTTCATTATAGATTCAGTCAATTCTTCTTTTTGACGCGCATTTAAATGCTTTTTAAAATAGCCCTGAATATGTTGTAAGGTACTCGTGTGATTTTTACGGGTAGCCTTAACCTTTAAAGCAGTCATGAAGCCGGTAAAGTAAGTATCAGCAGTTTGTTCTAAATCGTTAATCTCGGCTAATACAGGACCTAACTCACGGTACCATTTAGGGCTATGAGCCATAAGCAGATATTTGTAGCGAGAATGAAACTGAATGAGTTTATGCTTTGTTAAGCCCGACGCTAACATTTTACGCCAATCATCGTAGGCATAAACCCGGGTAAAGAAGTTTTCGCGAATGATCATGTCATTTAGGCGACCTTCCTCTTCAACGGGTAATAATGGATATTTATCCATTAACGCTTTAGCAAACACCCCTACACCACTTTTAGTGCTGTTATTGGTGCCAATTTTGTACTCTAAAACACGCTCCATGCCGCAAGTGGGTGACTTGGCACATAAAACATAGCCACCTAGGTAACCTAGCTCAGCCACTTTATTTTGACTGAACTCTGTTAATTTAGCGGTAACATCAAGGCTACCATCAGCACTTTGAATATATAACACATCGCCATCAAGCACCTGACGAATACTCTTTCTGGGCGCGCCCATACCAATAGCCATTTCAGGGCAAATGCTAGTGTATTCAAAAAAGGGCTCAATTTCTTTGGCGCAGTAATAAGAGTTTTTATGACCACCGTCAAATCGTACCTCATTTCCAAGCAAACAACTGCTGATACCTATTTGAATTTTTTCTGGCGTAAATGTCTCTGATTTATTCATAAGAACGCACTCCTGTGGCGGTTAAAATAGAAATAGTGCTGTGTAACTTAGCAGCTAATACGAGTCTTTGTTAAAAGTAGTTTATTTTTAACAAAAAAAAACAGAACTAGTGCTCTGTTTTATTAAATTAATATTAAGGTTAGCTATTCACTTTGATATGCTTAACATTTGATATATTCAATTCTTAGTATGTTTAGCGCCAATAGTATGCTTAGCGCCAAAAAACTCTAGTGACCACACTAATCCTATACCGAATAAAGCACATGCAACCGCAACACCGAGCTGATGAGCTTCGCCTGTGATAGCTTGAAAATCAAATGGGGTTAGATTTTGCTCCAATAACGGCACTTGTTTTCCGCTGGAGTTCTCTCGCCACGTCACAACCTCTTTCCAAGGCCAAATTTTACCTAATGTGCCTAACATCAGTCCGATAAGAAACATCAAGGTCGCATCATGAAACTTACGCAACAACGCCGAAAGTACATGACTGAAGCTCAATAAACCAAGAATACACCCCATTGCAAAACAGGCTAAATAAGCAATATCAAACCCTTTTACTGCGGCTAACACCGCTGGATATATTCCCATAAGCAGTAAAATAAAGCTGCCTGAAATACCCGGTAAAATCATTGCACAAATCGCGATAGATCCAGCAAAAAAGAAATTAATATAACTGGCCTCTATCGCAATAGGATTTAATACCGTAATCCCCCAAGCTAGCAACACTCCCAAAGCAAATAGAACGACTCGCTGCAGATTAAACTGGCTCACTTGTTTAAGCATATGAATAACAGAGAATAATATCAGCCCGAAAAAGAATGACCATACGGGAATGGGGTGAGTCACTATCAGCCATGAGATTAACTTTGCAAAGGAAAAAATGCTCGTCAAAATACCAGCAAATACACAGACTAAAAATGGGCCATTTATATGTAAAAAGGCCGCTTTAACCCCCTGCTTGCGTACAATACCAAATAATGTAGGGTTAATTTTGCGAATACCATCAAGTAAAGGGTCTAAAATACCTGTGATAAACGCTATGGTTCCACCAGAAACACCAGGAACTACATCCGCAGCGCCCATGGCCATGCCTTTTAAATATGTTTTTAATAACTTCAAAATTAATCCTAATCCCTGAGCTAAACTGAATAATATTGCTGGCGATTATACCCACTTGCGGTTAGGCAAACTACTAGCAGAGTGTGAACATTAATGCTAACCTCATCCGACCAGACAATAATCACCCGCAATGGATTATGAATAACAACAAAACCAATAAAGTCATGGCATTATATCAAAAGGTAACGAGTTATCCTTTTGGTCACGCTATATTTTCTAAAATAGTGGCCCGTATGGCACCGTATTTCGGCACTATTCATCCACACATTACATCGTTAAAAGAACATCGATGTGAATGCTTGATTAAAAAGCGTAAAAGCGTCCAAAATCATATTGGTACAGTTCATGTTATCGCTATTTGTAACGGCATGGAAATGGCGATGGGGACTATGGCGGAAGCCTCTATTCCTAAACACTTACGTTGGATCCCTAAAGGCATGTCGGTCGACTATACCGCTAAAGCTGGCACTGACATTTTATGTGTAGCAGAAGTACAACCTGAGCAATGGCAAGTCGGTGATATGTTAGTTGACGTAAAAGCTTACGACACCAATGGTGTTGTGGTTGTTCAAGGTCATATCAAATTATGGATTTCAGAAAAACCAGTAAAGGTATAAGCTAAGTTCACAAATGGACTAAATCTTTAGAATGATAGAACCATTACACCTTTGTAATGCTTCTATCATACATTATGGATAATACATGCTTATAAACCATCAAACAGATCACGCTTTACGCGTTTCAAATAGTAACGATATTTCTCCAGATCACCGTATTCAACCTCATAGGCGACTCGCCAATTTAGATGCGATACGAGGCTTTGCCTTGTTAGGTATTTTGTTCCTCAACATCTATTTTATGGCGAACAACTTTTACGGTTACGCCCCTCACCAACCAGAAATAGCATCCGATATAATCATAGAAATTATCAGTAACTTCTTATTGGAAGGCCGCTTTATCAGCTTATTCTCCATGCTATTTGGGGCAGGATTATGGTTGCAATATCAGAAAACGATTAGCTTAAATAGCAAAAATGATCACAGCACCAACAACAAAGTTGCGCCTAAAAAGAGCAGTATAAAACGCCGACTTTACTTATTAATCGCACTCGGGGCGATTCACGGAGTATTTTTATTTTCTGGCGATATATTACTCAGCTATGGTTTGTGTGGCCTAGTGGTGTGTCGCTACGTCACCCTTGAGCCAAAACAATTATTAGCCAAATCAGCACTGTTTATGGTAATCGCAATGGCTGTTATCGCACTTATTTCTATCACCCTTGAGGATGAACAATTCTACCGCGGCTCAGACTATTTTATTGAACAACTCGCGATTTGGACTGGCAGTTATACAGACCAGGTCGTGATGCAAGCTTATATGATTGGTTATATGTTACTGATTATCCCCATTTCGATTCTCTGGTACGGCGCAAGTTTAATGCTAATTGGCATAGCCTTAATGAAGCAGGGCTATTTTGAGCGCGGCTTCAGTCATAAACAACTTGGGCTATTTGCCTGTATAAGTATCACTTTTGCTAGCATTGATAGCCTATTAAGCCTGTCAGACTCTGCTGTATTAAAAGAGATTTCAGGGATATTTATGATGCTTGGCGCTATTCCAACGGCATTGGTTTATTGGCATATTATTGTGAAAATTTGTCAAAACAACCCGCTAAGGCTAACCTGGCTGCAAAATATCGGCCGACTGTCGTTAAGTTTTTATATACTTCAATCCGTATTAGGCATAATGCTATTAAGGCATTGGATGCCACAATGGCAAATGGAGTTTGATCGCATCGACTATATGTTATTGGCAATAGTATTAGGGCTATTACAACTATTTTTAGCCGCCCTATATTTACGTTTTTTCTCCCAAGGGCCGTTAGAATATTTAATGGCAAAGTTAACCAAACACAGTTAATTATGTCGCTTTAATATATCGCTAATGTCATCCAGATAAGCAAACGGCTTAGGAGTATTTTTGAAAAATTTAACCCATCAATATTTTCGCATTATATTTATTAGCCTAAGTCTAATAGGGCTTTCAGGCTGCATAAGTTGGGTCACTCCAGCGGTAACACCTCAGCTAACCGAGCTACCAGCCGGCGAATATACCTTAGACCCTAATCATGCCGCACTCGTGTTCAAAATTCAGCATTTAGGCTTGTCTACCTATGTGGGACGATTTAATCAATTTGATGCCAAACTGAGTTTTGCCCCTAACAATATGCAGGCGGCACAATTAGAAGCCACAGTGCAAATTGACTCATTAGATATTAATAATCAAAAGCTTGAAAAAACACTACAAAATAGTAACTGGTTTGACAGTAAACAGTTTCCTCAAGCTTATTTTAAAAGTCAAAAAGTCACGGCAGTTAGCTCAATTAAAACGAGTCTCACTAAAGCTGGTGCAGAAGTAGATCCGAATGAGGCGCTAAATAGTAATCAGTTTGAGTTCTATGGATTACTGACCTTGCATGGAATCACGCA
The DNA here is from genome assembly GCF_021513195.1 of Shewanella sp. OMA3-2. Taxonomy (NCBI): domain Bacteria; kingdom Pseudomonadati; phylum Pseudomonadota; class Gammaproteobacteria; order Alteromonadales; family Shewanellaceae; genus Shewanella; species Shewanella sp. OMA3-2. The sequence continues at coordinate 3,654,347 of NZ_CP090974.1, forward strand.
ACCTGTCACATTTAACGCCACCTTTCATGGCGGGGCAGACAACTGGATGACGGGTAAATACACCTTAGGATTTAGTGCGATAGGCACAATAAAGCGGTCTGACTTTGGCATCAGCAGTTACATCCCCATTGTGGGCGATGAAATACAATTAGAAATTTATGCGGAGTTTTTAAAATGATGATATTTGCAATTGTTATGTTAGGTGTATGGCTAGTGCTGCTGGCTGTAGGTTATGGGTTTTACGCCCTTTCACCGTGGGTAATTGGTGTATTTGTAGGCCTAAATCTACTGAGCTTTATTGTCACTTGGTATGACAAACGTGTCGCTACACATAATCAACAGGCCAGCACGAATCCATCATCGACATCAAATCAACGCAGCCGAATCAGTGAAAAAACCTTATATATTTATGCCCTACTTGGCGGCTGGCCAGCGGCAATAATAGCCCAACAACACTTTCGCCATAAAACGCAAAAAAATGCCTTCAAATACCGCTTTTGGCTATCTATTTTTGCCAATATTCTCCTGACTATCGGCATCAGTTATTTATATCTGTTGTATACAGTTTAAGGTTATTTAACCACGCGCCAAAGCGCTCACTGTCGCCTCAATATAAACTAGGTTACACTAGCAAATAATTTCCACTGTTGATAATAAAGAGAATTATTTATGCGCATGATCATTGCCGTCGCCGTAATCGCTTTAGTTATTTTTTACTTTTTTAGCCAGATGAACAACCAAAAAGCAGCTAAAGAAAACATTGTTAAAGGTAACGCTTTTTTAGCTGAAAACGCCAAGCGTGAAGATGTAGTACAAACCTTATCTGGCTTGCAATATGAAGTGCTCACTAAAAGCAACAATACCGAACACCCTACCGCTAAAAGTAATGTCACTGTGCATTACCACGGCACTTTAATCGACGGTACGGTTTTCGACAGCTCAGTTGAACGCGGCCAAACGATCGCTTTTCCACTTAACCAAGTCATTAAAGGCTGGACTGAAGGTGTACAGTTAATGACTATTGGTGATAAATTCCGTTTTTATATTCCAAGTCAATTAGCTTACGGTAATCGCACCAGCGGAAAAATTGTGGGCGGTTCAGTGCTAATATTTGATGTTGAGCTATTTGAAATCAACTAATTTATTCGCTTTACTATTTGATTAAAAACGCCTCATAACTTGAGGCGTTTTTTTATGCGTGCAATAACAATATACACTCAACGTAAACTTGAAAACGATATATTGAGTTAACCAAGATAAAAAGGATCATCTATTGATTTTGCAGGCAGAGTAAACCATTTTGCTCCGGTTGTTGTCATGTAGAAATGATCTTCATGACGAACGCCAAATTCGCCTGGTACACACAACATAGGTTCATTACTAAAACACATACCAGCGGCCAATGGAGTGCGATCACTTTTAACTAAATAAGGCCATTCATGAATGTCTAAGCCAATTCCGTGACCGGTACGGTGTGGTAGACCTGGCACTGCATATCCAGGGCCAAAACCAGCATTCTCAATAACTTGTCTCGCCGCTGTATCAACATCACCACAAGGTAGGCCAATTTTAGCCGTATTAAAAGCCGCTAACTGTGCTTGTTGCTCTAACGACCATAATTCACGCTGGCGTGGGCTAGGCTCACCAAATACATAAGTGCGAGTAATATCTGAGTTGTATCCTTCTAACTGAAAACCCGTGTCAATTAACACAGTATCATTTTTTGATAAGGTTTTAGGTGACTTGACCCCATGTGGATAGGCAGTATCTTCACCAAATAACACAATACAAAAATATGAGCCTCGTTTGGCACCGACCTTTCGATGTGCGGTATCAATAAAAGCAGTGACTTCGTCTGTGGTAATACCTTCATATAATATACTGGCAGCGGCTTTGTGCACCTCAATCGTCATGCTCATTGCTTGCTGAATAAGGGCTAACTCGGCTGGCGATTTGATCATTCGACAACCTGCTGTCACAGACTTTGCATCAACTAAAGTTAGTTGTGGCAAGACCTTAGCAATACCATTACTGATAAAATATGAAGTCGACTCATCAATAGCGAGTTTGGCATGGCTGGCATCGATTCCCATCACGGCAAGCGTATCAGCTAACAACACATACGGACTTTCATCCTCGTGCCACGTTTTCACCGCCCCTTCAACAAGCATATAGCCTAGTATGGTGTCCAATTCAAATGCGGGAGCGATAAACTGTACCTGCCCCTTAGCAGGTAAAATAGCACCCACCATGCGCTCGCTGGCAAACCAACGCATCCCCGTAAAGTAGTAAAGGTTAGTGCCAGCATTGAGGTATATGGCATCGATACCTTGCTGTTGCATCAACTGCTGTGCCTTAGCAATACGCGCCTCAAATTCAGCTAAGGCTATGGGCTCAACATTTTGAGTCATATTTTTTAAGCCTTCAAGGGCTTGCTGTGGGCTAACGCCACCAATACCGATTGTCATATAAACTCCAAAATTGTTGGGTTGTGCTTGCTTACTTCAGCAAAAAATAGCCGAGAATGCGCGTTGAAATTGTATACAATATAAAGTTACAATTCGTTAGGTCAAGTTAAAGTACAGTTCACTTGCAACTTATCATCTGAGCTTGAGATAATCAGGCCACGTTTCTTACTCGCCACCCTATTTCTGGAGTCGCCTTTCTATGTCTCAATCGTCTGTTATTGCAGAGCGTCTTAGCGCTATTCGCCAGCAACTTATTATCGAAAATATCGATGCTTTTATTATTCCTCGCGCGGATGAATATTTAGGTGAATACGTTCCAGCCAGAAATGAGCGACTACATTGGGCTACTGGCTTTACTGGCTCAGCAGGTATGGCGATAGTATTAAAAGACACCGCCGCTATTTTTACCGACGGCCGCTACACAGTACAAGTACCTCAACAAGTTGATGGTACATTATTTCAATATTTAAGCTTAACTGACGACCCGCAAATTGACTGGTTAATTGACACCCTTGGTGCGGGCAGTAAGGTCGGCATCGATAGCCGTTTACATACGTTAACCTGGTATCAAAATGCTAAAGCACAATTTGATAAAGCCGATATTGAATTAGTTGATGTACAACAAAACCCGATTGATGTGCATTGGCAAAACCGTCCTCAGTTACCAAGCTCACCGTTTACGCTTTTTAGTCATCAAGGCGCTGGCCGAAACAGTGTAGACAAACGCCAACAAATCGGCGCATTAGTTAAAAAACAAGGTGCTGATGTGGCACTTATAGCCGCGCTAGACTCATTTTGTTGGTTGCTCAATATTCGAGGCAACGATGTACCACGTTTACCGGTTATTTTAGGAAGCGCCCTTTTAGCGACCAATGGTGATATGACTTTATTCACTGACGTAAGCAAAGTACCTCCAGGTTTTGCAGAGCATGTCGGCGAAGGCGTTACCGTAAAAGATGAAGCTGAATTAGCCACGGCATTAGCGGCGCTGACAGGGGTTAAGTTATTAGCAGATCCTAATTCAGCTAATGCATTCTCGCAGCTTCAAGCCCAAGCTGCTGGCGCAAAATTAATTGCCGGACTTGATCCTGTTGCCCTGCCTAAAGCACAAAAAAATGCCGCCGAGCTTGCAGGCATCAAAGCCTGTCATATTCGTGACGGTGTTGCTGTTTCACGTTTTCTAGCCTGGTTAGACAGCCAAGTTGAACAAGGCATTATGCATGATGAAGCCGCCTTGGCTGAGCAATTAGAAAGTTACCGCTTACAAGACCCACTGTATCGCGAACCTAGTTTTGATACCATTTCAGCGACGGGCGCCAACGCCGCTATGTGCCACTACAATCACAATAATGGCACCCCAAGCACCATGGCGATGAACAGTATTTATCTAGTAGACTCTGGCGCACAATACCTAGACGGCACCACAGATGTCACTCGCACAATAGCCATTGGTAAGGTGACCGATGAACAAAGAAAAATGGTTACTTTAGTATTAAAAGGCCATATTGCGTTAGACACTGCGCGTTTTCCTAAAGGCACTTCTGGTGTACAGCTAGATGCATTTGCACGCCAGTATTTATGGCAACACGGTTTTGACTATGACCACGGTACCGGCCATGGTGTGGGTCACTTTTTAAGTGTCCATGAAGGCCCGCAACGCATAGGCAAAAACGTTAATGGCGTCGCGCTATTACCTGGAATGGTGTTATCAAATGAGCCTGGTTATTACCGTGCTAGTGGTTTTGGTATTCGCATCGAAAACTTAGTGGTAGTACAACACTGTGAAGCGCTAAAAGGCAGCGAGCGTGAAATGTATGAATTTGACGCCATCACACTTATCCCAATGGATGCACGCCTGATTGATAAAACGCTATTATCAACAAGCGAAATTAATTGGTTTAATCAATATCACGCCAAAGTACGCAAAACATTAACACCTTTAATGCAAGGTGATGATTTAGTTTGGTTAAATAAAGTTACCATGGCAATTTAAGCGCTTATAACTATAATGACTAAGCGGCGATCATTACCCGATCGCCGTTTTTATTGGATAAAGTGCAAGAACTATACAAACTATATCGAAAAGTTTGTTATACTCCGCGCCCGTCAAAACACGTACGTTTGATACGTCAACATGCCTAAGATTACTGATAATATAAGGCATTAATTGTGCGTAACTCATCCCAAAAACATACGCTGTAATATACAAATATTGTAAAACCCCGCCGAATAAACTGTCGGCTTGATGCTTAATTAGGAACTGAAACCATGAAATTTGAATCTTTTAGCTTCGCACCTGAACTTTTACGCGCGATCGCTGAATGCGGTTATCAGACAATGACACCAGTTCAGCGCCAAGCCATTCCTGCTATTCGCCGTGGTTCAGATGTACTAGCCAGTGCTCAAACTGGTACAGGTAAAACCGCTGCATTCGCTTTACCTATTTTGCAAAAAATGATTGAAAAGCCTAGAGCCCCTATTGCATCTAACACTCGCGTATTGATCCTTACCCCAACACGTGAATTAGCCGCACAGGTTGCCGACAATGTTGCCGCTTACGGTAAATACATGAACATCAATGTATTAACCATTTATGGTGGCGTCAAAATGGACAGCCAAGCAGTAAAACTAAAACGCGGCACCGATGTCATTGTTGCCACACCAGGTCGATTACTTGAGCACATTTTGTCGTGTAACTTAAGCTTATCCCACGTTGATTTTTTAGTGCTAGATGAAGCTGACCGCATGTTAGATATGGGCTTTAGTGCTGATATTGAAAAAATCATGCAAGCAGTGAACAAGAATCGTCAAAACTTATTGTTTTCAGCGACCTTCTCGACAGCCGTAAAAAAACTCGCAAATAACATGCTAAACAAGCCTATAATAATTTCTGCTAACGACCAAAATAGTACCGCAGATACGATCAGCCAAGTGGTTTATCCGGTTGAGCAACGCCGTAAACGCGAATTGTTATCTGAATTAATTGGCACCAAAAACTGGCACAAAGTATTAGTATTTAGTGCAACTCGCGCAGATACAGAACTATTAGTCACAGAATTGAACCTTGATGGTATTCCTACCGCAGTAGTTCATGGTGAGAAATCCCAAGGTACTCGTCGCCGTGCTTTACGTGAGTTTATGGAAGGGAAAATTCGCGTATTAGTCTCTACCGAAGTGGCCGCGCGTGGCTTAGACATTCCTGACTTACAGTACGTGGTCAACTACGACCTACCTTTCTTGCCTGAAGATTATGTTCATCGTATTGGCCGTACTGGCCGTGCAGGTAAATCTGGGGTTGCTATTTCATTTGTGAGTCGTGAAGAAGAGCGTACCTTAAATGATATTGAAAAGTTAATTGGTCAAAAAATTCGTCGTATTACCGTACCAGGTTATGAAGTCAGTAATCGCGAACTGCTGCTCAAGCAAATTCAAAAGCGTCGCAGTTTTGGTAAAAGCAAACAACGTGATGACGGTGCAAATGCTCAAATGGTGGCTGAAAAAAGTATGCAAGGCCGCCGCGTAGCCGTTGGTCAGTCTAAAGATGCTGTAAAGTATAAAAAAATTAAGTAACTGTCACCCAACCATAGGGTAGTTCATAGCTTAAACCATAAAAGCGCTGGTAATTTACCGGCGCTTTTATGTAGCTGCAGTTTATATTACTCAACCTTAGCATTGTCGTTGCCAAGAAAAAGTAAATATCAGGGTAAATTACTTACCTTCTTGAACCATAGCCAGGATCTTGACCGCCTTTTCAAAGTGATCAAGTTTATGGGTTTGGATCCACCAAGTTGCGGCTTCCATTAATAGTGCCAGGTTATCATTTCTATTCGCAAAAAAAGCATAAAAAGATAAGCCGACATTGGTGCCTTTTTGATCAATTTTTTTAAGGCAAACTGCCACAATCGTTTCTCTTAATGTATCCCGCACTAAATACTCCTAATATTTATTTTTACACCTGCTGAAATAAACTAGCTGATGCTCAGGTCTAATCGATTATCGAATTCTATTTTACCTATTTAGGAACCTGTATGCTGAATAAACTCGTCCTTGCTGCAACATTAGCCCTTACCAGCTTAACCGCTATCGCCAAGCCAATTGCTTTGAATGAAAATAACATTAGCCCACTGCTTAATGGTCATGAGATCCCCGATGTCACATTAAAAACAGTTGAAGGTAAAGCCATTAATTTGAAACAACTTGTTAGTCAAAAAAAGACTATGTTCTTTTTCTATCGCGGTGGATGGTGTCCATTTTGTAATGTACAAATGGGACAATTACAGGCAATTGAGCCTAAATTAATTGCAATGGGGATTCAGCTGGTTGGTATATCACCCGACTCACCCGAAAAGCTGCAAGCTTCGATGACAAAAAACAAACTCAACTACTTGTTACTTTCAGACGAGAATATGGCCGCAGCACAGGCGTTTGGTTTAGCTTTTTACACCAGTGATAAAGTCACCAGTATGTACCAAGCAAAGCTTGGTGTGTCGAACACATTACATAAAATGCCTACGGGTGAAGCGCGTTTAGTTTTACCTGTGCCTGCTATTTATTTAAGTGATAAAACTGGTTTGATTCAGTTTATGTATGCCAACCCGAACTATAAAGTCCGTGCTGCACCTGAGCTTATTTTAATGGCAGCCAGTTTGGTTGAGTAACCTTCTTTTTTAGCATCCATCTCCATGCGCCACTTTTGGGTATAACAGCAATGCTGTTGTACCCTTTTTTTACTTTATTGTATTGGTTCGATTAATTTATCAGCAAACTCACTTAACAATAATGACCACCTTTGCCTCATACCTAAAGTAATTAAGCCTGCTATTTTTAAAACCTTCGACCGCTGAACAAATTCTCAACTTATCGTGCCAATATCAGATATAAAAATGTCAGAATCGCTCAAGTCCAAGTACACTATAGATTAACGATAAAACTCACTCTGTATTAACGATATAGCACCTGCACTGGAACATTGAAACAGCATGACTGAAACCTATAACTCAGCAGTACTTAATTTAGCTGTCACTGGCATACATGATTTAACCGAGTCGAATAAACAACACAAAGGTGTTCGCACGCCTGCACAAGAAAGCCACTTTTTATGCAGCTGGATGGTCGACTCTCTGAAAGCTAAACGCTTTTCAAAACTGGTTGCCGAAGATTTAACTCAATGGATCCGTCTTGGTAGAAGCCAAGGGGCAGGCGCACAGCTAAAGCAACTGTTAGAGCGCATCGTTATTCAATATCAAGATGCTAAAGCCGCTAAATTAGGCGATGCATTAGATGCAGTGTTAGCCGATTTTGCACAGCAAAACTGGTTAGTGGTGACTGACACCCCATTATCAAGCAAGTTAAAATTAGACGGCGATGGTCAATCCAGTGTGGTGGTTTGTGCTGTTCAAATGAAAAGTCATCGTAAAGATGCTGAATTACTAAAACCGATAGCATTGTATGTTAGGGGCGATGAAAATGTGCTTGCAGAAATAGCACTGCAACATGGCTTGTTAATTAGCCAGGCTAATAAAAAAACCACTTTAATCAAACACCACAAAACCTATCTAGTCATCCCAAAGAATCAACATGCAAGCTTATGTTTACTGGCAAGGTTAAAGTAATTACATTGGGTTATAAAAAGGTTGAATAATTGCTTCAAGCTGATATATCTATTAGCAGGTTGTTTTCAAAAAAGGATAATTCTTGAAGCCTTTATTTTGTAACTTGTCTTTAACGTTTCTTTTAATACTTTCCAGTCACGCCATGGCTGAAAAACCATTAAAATATAATGTTAATGGCTCAAGTAGCTGGGTTCCCTATTACGTTCCAAATCAACCAGAACGTCCAGGTATACTTGGCGAACTCGTGCCGCAAATTTTAAGCTTGGCTGAAATTAATAATGAGAAGCACAATTATCCGCCAAAACGCACTAATCAAGCATTAGATAACGGTTTATTAGATTTTGACTTTGTCAGCCCTAGTTGGTTTCCTAACAAAGATATAGGGGATAAGTTTGTTAGCTCAGACCCTATTATTGAAATTCAAGAAAATATCATCACCCTCAAAGATAATGCTAGTGCATGGAATAATATTGACAGCATTAAAGGCCAAGTTATTGGCACCGTTAGAGGCTATTTGTATCACGATGACGCCTTGTTTACCCGATTTGACTTTACCTCTGAGCGAGAACTGGTAAAGGCACTACACAAAAACCGTATTAACGCGGCTATATCAGGTAACTTGCCTGCTTTATATTGGAGTAAACAATTTAATCTTCCTATTACATTAGCTGCCGAGCATTCAAATGGAGTATTGGTTATGCGCCTTAGAAAAGAGCATAAAGATTTACTACCAAAGATAAATGCAGCTATCGCGACTCTAAAAGCCAATGGCACTATTGAAGCAATGATTTATAAATACACTCATCAAGCTACTTTTAGTGAGTCAACTCTCAAGGTTAAAACGACAACTAATTTTAGAAAGGATTCATGCTATAACCTTGCTGAGCTAGCACAGCGTGAGCTGTTAACGCTGATAATGCTAACTTAACCTCCGGTAATAAGTCATTCTGGCTAATTCCATAATACGCCGCTGTTTGACCACATACATAAAACTTCACCTGATATTTGTTCAGCTCAGCAATTAAAGGTTGATTGGCGTTAGGAGTATTTTTATGAGTTTGCTGATACATCGCATTGTTGGTCATATCCATAGCAGCCTTACCATGTACCACCAAAGCTAGCTCAATATCCTCAGGTTTAACCCCTGCAGCCACATGCATATTAATAAATCGAGCCAAAGTATCAATCTGTCTATTTACTTCACCAGCATTAGCCGCCGAGCCGACATCAAAAGCGACTTTAAATTTCATATTTTGGGGGATAGTTAATTGGCTATCAACCTCTGCAACTTTTCCAAAGTCTTTAATAACAACACCAGGTTTAAATGCTGCTAACCCTGAATTCGCATAACTTATTTGGCTAAATGACATCAGCATTAAAAATACTAGGCTAATTACTATTTTCACGGCATTAGATAGTTGATACATAATGTTTCCTTCATGAGTAAGAGTTGTTCATCGGTTATCATCACAGATATACTCACTGCTGCTTATTTGATTAACAGAGTTATCATGAAAATACGACAAATTACCGTCAAAGATTGGCCTGCTATTATGGCTATTCAGGCTAGTTGTTACCATGACATTAATCCTGAGTCATTGGAAGTCATGCAAAGTAAATGGCAGAGGTCACCACAAAGCTGTTTGGTATTAGAGCACCATAATCAAATTGTTGCTTATATACTTTGCCACCCTTGGCTAAAGGGCGATGCACCTAAATTAAATACTATCTTAACGGTAGTAAATGACACCCAATCACTTTATATTCATGACATGGCGGTGTCACCCGCAGCACAAGGTTTAGGCATAGCGAAGCAACTCGTTAACCACATTATCCTTACATCAGTTGAGTTAGGGTTTTTCGGTATTGGTTTGGTGGCGATTCAAGGCGCGGGCGAGTTTTGGCAGCGTTTTGGCTTTAAGCCTTTGACTGATATTAGCCCAACATTATTAACATCTTTAGCAAGTTATAATCATGATGCTTGCTATTTGTTCCTTGAAACTCAAAGTGAATAGTCACTAGCATTTTGGATTTGAGTCATATTTATTGCCCGTTCCCGTAAATCGTATTGGTTATACGCTAATGAACGTGGGACAATTAAACATTCAGCAAGATGCGATCATTTAAAGCTTATTTGTTGCCTTTGCAGCATGACCTCAAAGAGCGATACAAGCTAGATGACCTTCTGGCAAATTTATGCATTCTCGGTGCAGTATATTTTATTTTTATAAGCGACATATGATCGCATGAGGATTGTGAATGGCACGCCAAGTGATTTATACCTTTAAAGGCAAAACCAAAACGATTGCCTTTAGCTACGACAAACACCACGACCTTTACGAAGCAGCTGCTGAAGCTGAAGGGATCGATTTGACGGGCTTTCTGGCAATGGAACAACAAGTGGCTTTAACCTCTAAAAAAGGCGCCAAAGCAGAAAAAGAATTCCGTCAAACAGAATTTGCACGTTTTGGTTTTACTAGTATTAAATTTGTTCGTGAAGATGAAGTATAAGAAGGCTAATTGATATGTTAAATGCAGAACACGCCAATTTTCCCCGTGCAAGTTTTATACGCCGTTTAGGCGCAATGATTTATGACGCCTTGCTTGCTGTTGCGGTATATATGATTGCCGGAGCGATTGGTTTTGGGGTTTTCTATGGCTTATCTAGCACAGGAATAATGTCATTAGGTGGTTATGAGCATATATCAGACACGCTAAATAACACCCCTGTTTATCAAGGTATTTACCAGTTATGGCTCGCTTTATGTGTGGGTGGCTTTTATGCATTATTTTGGAGTAAAGGCGGCCAAACCCTTGGCATGAGAGCATGGCGCTTAAAGGTTCAGCATCCTAATGGTCAAAACCTCAGTTTTATTACTGCTTGTGCCCGTGTCATCTGGTCAATATTAGGACTAGGCAACCTATTTGTTTTATTAAATAGCGACAAATTAGCCCTACAAGATAAGATGACTCGCTCTGAAATAGTCGTATTATCAGTTGAAGCAAATCAGATGCGCAACTGGCATGGTGCTTAAGCCTATCCTGATCTAACGTTAAGTTTACCTGCATTATAAAATACGCGCTTCGGCGCGTTTTTGCTTTTTACGCTGACTGTTATTTTCATTGTATTTAGCCCAGTGATACTGCCTAAAGCATCTCAAATTATAATAAATCACAGCTCGAAATAATAAGAATGGATATTAACAATAACAAATTGCCCATTAGCTTTTCAACGCTGAATACTGCGACCTAACCATAAGGATATATCAAATGAGGACAATAGGATTAATTGGCGGCATGAGTTGGGAAAGTACTCAAAGCTATTATCAAGTGATTAATCAGTCGATTAAGCAAAGGTTAGGTGGACTTCATTCAGCAAAAGTGATTATTTATAGTGTTGATTTTGCTGAAATTGCAGCATTACAAACTCAAGGAGACTGGCAAGGTGCCGGAAGAATGCTCGCTGACGCAGCCCATAAACTAGCACTTATTGGCGCGGATGCCATTGTAGTGTGCACCAATACCATGCATAAAGTCGCCCCGCAAATTGAGGCGAGTATTAATATACCACTGCTGCATATTAGCGACGCTACCGGTCAAAAATTAGCCGACAACAAGGTCGTTAAAGTGGGCTTATTGGGGACTCAATTTACTATGGAGCAAGATTTTTATAAAACACGTTTAACCCAAAACTTCCCTATCGAACTTATTACACCGAATCAGCAAGACAGAGAAACAATTCATCGCATTATTTATCAAGAATTGTGTTTGGGTAAAACACTGTCCGGCTCTCGAAAAGAGTATCTGGATATTATCGATAAATTAGCACAGCAAGGGGCGCAAGCAATTATTCTAGGCTGTACAGAAATAGGCTTACTGGTTAAACAAACGGATACCTCAATACCGCTTTACGATACAGCCCAGATCCATGCTGAAGCAGCTGTTGAATTTATGCTGAGCAAATAGCGCGATAGAGAGCAAACACGCCATTATACTATTTGGCTTTCATAACGTACTTTAATCTGTTGCATTAACCTAAGCAAAAACAAAAAGGCCACATTAAGTGGCCTTTCATTTATACCCAAACACTAGCTTAAATCTATACCCAAACACTAGCTTAAATCATCGGTTAATACTATTTTCTAATATAATAAAAAGCCAAACTGGTAAATAGAATACTTGGGGTTACGGCGCCAACCACTGCGGGAAGATCATATACCATACTCATAGGACCAAATATTTGGTTGCTGATGTAAAAACTAAATCCAGCCACCACACCAAGCAAGACTCTTGCCCCCATAGTAACCGTTCTAAGTGGTCCAAATACAAATGACAATGCCACTAACATCATTACAGCAACTGTTATGGGTTGCATTATTTTACGCCATAGCGCTAACTCATACCGGCTCGGATCTTGTTGATTAACTTCTAAATATTCTAAATATCCCAGTAAACCTTGAATCGATAACGCTTCGGGCTTAACCGATACCACGCCCAACTTGTCTGGTGTTAACGTTGAACGCCATTGCTCTGTCGGTGTTTCGATTAACTCAATTCTATCATCTGATAAGTGAGTGGTGGTTACCCCAGTTAATTGCCATTCATCTTGTTTAAAATCTGCATGTTTAGCTTGAGTAAGCTGTACTAGCTTTGACTGCGCATCAAATTTGTATAAGGTAATATTATTAAGCTTATTGATATCTTGCACTTCACCAATATTGACAAACAAATCGCCATCTTTTGCCCAAATACCGCGATTAGATTTAATTAAACTGCCACCGGATATTTTAGTTGCCTGAAGTTCCTTGGCTGATTGCTCTGCTACGGGCGCGCCCCACTCGCCTAAAGCCATGACCATTATCATTAAGGGAATAGCCGTTTTCATTGCCGACAAGGTGATTTGTAAACGTGACATGCCTGAAGCTTGCATGACCACCAGCTCAGAATTAGACGCTAGCATCCCCATACCAATTAGCGCACCAAGCAATACCGCCATCGGGAAAAACATTTCAATATCACGCGGCACTAAATAGAGTACATAAACTCCGGCATCCATCATGGTATAACTACCACGCCCAACCAGTCTGAGCTGATCAACCCACTTAATAATGCCTGATAGGCCAGTTAACACTAACAAACACAGTGCCGAGGTACTCAAAATTATCCGTGAGATATATAAATCAATTATATTCATGCGCTCACCTGCTTATTGCGTTTAAACAGGCTCAAAAATCTGACACTTGCCGGCCTTTCTTTACCAAGTAATAACACCCCCATCACCAGGGCGCAGCCATGTATCCACCACATACCTAAATACAATGGAATAACTTCATCTTGTAAGGCTTTACGTCCTGCAACCATTAAACCAAAATAGCCTAGGTACAATAAAATAGCCGGGAACATTTTAGCAAACTTACCTTGGCGGACATTCACCCTTGCCAACGGAACCGCAATCAAGGTTAATAATGGAATAGATAATGGAATAGCCAAGCGCCATTGAAACTCAGCAACGGCCTCAGGCCCTGTCGCGGTTAATAACTCATTAATTGGCATAGCAGAAAGCTTGCGGCTACGCTCATCCACCTCTTGCTCTTTAATTTCCATTTTATAGCCGCCAAACTCAATGATTTGATAATTCATTGCATTAGGGCTGCCCTGATAACGTAAACCACTTTCAAGCTTTAACTGCTGGCTACCAAACTCATCCTCAATCACTTTACCTTGCTGCGCCACCACAATATTAGTGAGCCCTTTTTCATCGCCAACCTCAGGCAACTGGGCAACAAAGACCTTACCTAACTGATTATCTTTACTGATAGTTTCCACAAACAACACGGCACGGCCATTAGGACTTGTTTGAAAACGTCCTTGGGTTAATGCAGCAAGACCAGCCTCAGATTGTGCTTGTTCAAGCACTTGGTTTTGCCTTTCTTCTGCCCAGGGAGAAACATAGATAGCCAAATAAGCGGTAAATATCATATTAAATACCGCTAAAATCAGCGTAACCCTGGTGACATACCACTCACTGACACCCACGCCATGCAATACCACCATTTCATTTTCGGCATACATTCGGCCATGGGCGAGTAATATTCCCAAGAAGAAACTTAAAGGCAGAATGAGAACGGTTAGTTGAGGTAAATTTAACCCCAATAATGTCAACACTAAAGAGGCGGGGAATTCGCCGTCAGACGCATCCCCAAGAACGCGAACAAATTGTTGGCTAATAAAAATAGTTAACAGCACTGTCAGTACGGCTAATTGTGCTTTTAAAACTTCACCAATCAAGTATCTAAATACAATCACAAATAGGTTCCAAGGGCTAAACGTATCTTTTTACTGGAATCAGAGGTACTTTCATGTAAACTGTTTACTTTTAGCAGTTTTGATAGTTTTCTGACCAGCTCGTAAGGTGCTACACAGCTAGGATTCAGGCAAATTAAGTCGGTATTTTTATAACGCTTATTTTGTCTATGTACCAGTAGCTTATCACCTTTAATTTGATCTGTGGCCTTTAAGCCTTAATATGAACATTATCTTATAAATATAAAAATTTGTCTTTAAGAATCTAGGAGTGCTCATGGAGTTTAGCGTAAAGAGTGGTAGCCCCGAAAAACAACGTTCAGCATGTATTGTTGTAGGTGTATACGAACCTCGCCGTCTATCAGGCATTGCTGAGCAGTTAGATAAAATTAGTGAAGGTTACATTAGTAACCTTCTTCGTCGTGGCGACCTTGAAGGTAAGCCAGGACAAATGTTATTACTTCACCATGTCCCGAACGTGTTAAGTGAGCGAGTATTATTAGTTGGTTGTGGCAAAGAGCGCGAGTTAGACGAGCGCCAATACAAACAAATCATCACTAAAACCATTAATACCTTAAACGAAACAGGCTCAATGGAAGCGGTATGCTTTTTAACTGAACTGCACGTTAAAGGTCGTGATACCTACTGGAAAGTACGCCAAGCAGTAGAAACCACGCAAGCCAGCTTATATAGCTTCGATGCGCTTAAAACCCGTAAAGGCGAGACTCGTCGCCCACTGCGTAAAATGGTCTTTAATGTGCCTACACGCAAAGAACTTACTATAGGCGAGCGTGCCGTAGAACATGGTATGGCGGTGTCTGCAGGTATGCATTTGTGTCGTGACGTGGCAAATATGCCACCTAACATCTGTAATCCAGCTTACCTAGCATCGCAAGCCCGTCAAATGGCTGAAACCTATGAAACCTTAAAGGTATCAACGGTTGGCGAAGAGCAAATGGCTAAGTTAGGTATGAATTCATACTTAGCGGTCGGCCGTGCCAGCGCCAATGAATCCATTATGACCATTATGGAATATCAAGGCGCGGTAGATAGCACTCAAAAACCAATTGTACTTGTTGGCAAAGGCTTAACCTTTGACTCAGGCGGTATTTCATTAAAGCCAGGCGAAGCTATGGACGAAATGAAGTACGACATGGGCGGCGCTGCTGGAGTTATTGGCGCCATGAAAGCACTGTGTGAAATGAAGTTACCAATTAATGTGATTGGTGTACTAGCTGGCTGTGAAAACATGGTTTCAGGTAGTGCATATCGTCCAGGCGATATTCTTACCACAATGTCAGGCCAAACGGTTGAAGTATTAAACACCGATGCTGAAGGTCGCTTAGTATTATGTGACGTATTAACTTATGTTGAACGTTTTGACCCTGAATTAGTAATTGATACCGCCACCCTAACGGGTGCCTGTGTTGTTGCATTGGGTAAACATGCTTCAGGTTTATTCAGCTCACATAACCCACTTGCACATGAGATGTTAAATGCGGGTGAGCAAAGTGGTGACCGCGCATGGCGCATGCCACTTTGGGATGAGTATCAAGACTTACTAGACAGTCCTTTTGCTGATATGACTAACTTAGGTGGTCGTCCAGCGGGCGCGATATCTGCTGCGTGTTTCTTATCGCGCTTTACCAAAAAATACAATTGGGCACATTTAGATGTGGCCGGTACAGCTTGGAACAGCGGCGCAAATAAAGGCTCAACAGGTCGTCCAGTACCGATTTTGACTCAGTTCTTGATTAACCGCTCAGGTATTGATATCAACGAATAAGTTAGCTTGTAAATCGATAAATATTAGAAAGGTGAAGAAGCAATTCTTCACCTTTTTTGTTATCAACACCATAGCGTTTACCCATTAACCTAGATAACATTTTAGTGTAAACTCACCACTATCTTAACCTCTGCAAACAGCATCGACTTATGACTCAAGCATTGTTTTATTTAATGCCAGAAAATAGCCAGCAAACAACTGCTTTAGATGCGCTTCATTTAGCTGCTTGCAGGTTAGCTGAGCAACAATATAGGCAACAAAAACAGGTCTATATTCATTGCCAAGACAGACAACAAGCGTACGCGATTGATGAATTATTGTGGCAATTTGAGCCAAGCAGTTTTGTGCCCCATAATTTGAAAGGTGAAGGCCCAGTGACGGGTTCACCGGTTGAAATTGGTTTTGATACCCTAGGGCCCAATAAAAGTCGTCAAGTTCTGATTAATCTTGCAGACCAAGCCCCCCAATTTGCGGTAAACTTACCGTATATTATCGATTTTGTGGCTAATGATGACACACTAAAAAGCATAGCAAGAAAACGCTATCGTGATTATCAAACGCTTGGGTGCCAAGTGACTACCCAAACATTAGCTGAATAAACACTAAATTTAGATTGAGATAAAACGCCCCCATGGAAAAAACATACGATCCTAAGTCTATCGAACAAGCGCTTTACCAAAATTGGGAAGAGCAAGGTTACTTCAAGCCACACGGTGATGAATCACAAGGCAATTACTGCATCATGATCCCACCACCTAATGTGACAGGTAGCCTGCACATGGGTCATGCATTCCAAGACACCATTATGGATACCTTGACCCGCTACCAACGTATGAAAGGTAAAAATACCCTCTGGCAAGTGGGCACTGACCACGCCGGTATTGCTACCCAAATGCTGGTTGAGCGTAAACTTGAAGCAGAAGAAGGTAAAACCCGTCACGACCTAGGCCGTGATGCTTTTATCGACAAAGTATGGGACTGGAAAGAACAGTCGGGCGGCACGATCACCAAACAACTTCGCCGCATGGGCGCATCGGTTGATTGGGATCGCGAACGTTTCACCATGGATGAGGGTTTATCTAAAGCCGTTCAAGAAGTGTTTGTGCGCCTGTACGACGATGAACTGATTTACCGCGGTAAACGCCTAGTAAACTGGGATCCAAAGCTTCACACTGCTATTTCTGATTTGGAAGTAGAAAACAAAGAAAAACAAGGCCATATGTGGCACTTCCGCTATCCATTGGCAGAAGGCGCATTAACAGCCGACGGTAAAGATTACCTCGAAGTCGCCACTACACGCCCTGAAACCATGTTAGGTGACAGCGCTGTAGCCGTGCATCCAGATGACGAACGTTATCAGTCATTGATCGGTAAGTTTATTCACCTGCCTATCGTTAATCGTTTAATTCCGATTGTGGCCGACGACTATGTTGACATGGCATTTGGTACAGGTTGTGTGAAAATCACCCCAGCCCATGACTTTAATGACTATGAAGTCGGTAAGCGTCACGCCCTGCCTATGTACAACATTTTCACCTTAGATGCTGCAGTTCGTGCCTTTGTTGAAGTGATTAATACCGATGGCACCCCAAACAAAGACGTCGAAATCGCCCTACCAGAGCGTTATGTTGGCCTAGACAGATTTAAAGCCCGTGATGCTATCGTCGCAGAGTTTGACACTTTAGGTTTGCTTGGCAAAATCGATCCACATGCCTTAAAAGTACCCTATGGCGATCGCTCAGGCGTGGTCATTGAACCATTACTGACAGACCAATGGTATGTGGCTGTTCAATCAATGGCAAAAACCGCGATTGAAGCAGTAGAAACTGGCGAGATTAAGTTTGTGCCACAGCAATACGAGAACATGTATTTCTCGTGGATGCGTGACATCAACGACTGGTGTATTTCACGCCAGCTTTGGTGGGGACACCGTATTCCAGCTTGGTATGACGAAAACGGTAAAGTATACGTTGGCCGTAACGAAGCCGAAGTGCGTGCTAAACATAAGCTTGCCGACTCAGCCGTACTGCGTCAAGACGACGACGTATTAGACACCTGGTTTAGCTCTGCATTATGGACATTCTCAACCTTAGGTTGGCCTGACAACTTAGAAGACTTAAAAACCTTCCACCCAACGGATGTGTTGGTTACTGGTTTTGACATCATCTTCTTCTGGGTTGCCCGCATGATCATGATGACCATGCATTTCATCAAAGATGAAAACGGCAAGCCACAAGTGCCTTTTAAAACCGTTTACGTTACCGGTCTAATCCGTGATGAAGCGGGTAATAAAATGTCGAAATCAAAAGGCAACGTCCTTGACCCATTAGACATGATTGACGGTATCGAGCTTGAAACCTTAGTTGAAAAGCGTACTGGCAACATGATGCAGCCACAGCTTGCAGCAAAAATTGAAAAGAGTACTCGCAAAGAATTTGCCGATGGCATTGAAGCGCACGGTACTGACGCATTGCGCTTTACCTTAGCGGCAATGGCCTCAACTGGCCGTGACATCAATTGGGACATGAAGCGTCTTGATGGTTACCGCAGTTTCTGTAACAAATTATGGAACGCATCACGCTATGTGTTAATGAACACTGAAGTGCAAAGCGATCCTGAAAGCAACGAAGCTGGCGAGCCGTTAGATTGCGGTCAATTATTAGTGGATGGCAAACCTGGTGTGATGGAGTTGTCATTAGCCGATCGTTGGATCATTGGTTTGTTTAACCAAACGGTGAAAACCGTTGAAGATCATATGGCTGCCTATCGTTTCGACTTAGCTGCGAATACTTTATACGAATTCACCTGGAATCAATTCTGTGACTGGTATTTAGAATTAACTAAGCCTGTTATGCAAAATGGCACTGAAGCGCAAATGCGCGGAACGCGCCACACTTTGGTTAATGTGCTTGAAAAAATGCAGCGCTTAATGCATCCATTTATGCCGTACATCACCGAAACGATTTGGCAGCGTGTTAAACCACTTGCTGGCGTAACCGGTGACACAATCATGTTAGCGCCGTTCCCTACGTATCAAGCAGATCAAGTTGATGCTACAGCAATGGCCGACCTTGAATGGGTTAAGCAAGTGATTGTTGCTGTGCGTAATATTCGTGCAGAATTGAATATTGCCCCTTCAAAGCCGCTTAATGCATTACTGCGTGGCGTCAGCTATGAAGACCGTATTCGTCTTGAAGCTAACCAAACTTTCTTTACCAGTTTGGCTAAACTAGAAACCATGACAATCCTAGTTGAAGGTGAAGCTGCACCTATGTCTACCACGCAATTTATCGGTAACATGGAGCTATTAATCCCAATGGCAGGCTTAATTGATGTCGCGGCAGAAATGGCCCGTATTGATAAGCAGCTTGAAAAGCTTGGTCAGGAAATTAGCCGTATTGAAGGCAAATTATCTAATGAAGGTTTCGTGGCTAAAGCCCCTGTAGCGGTTATCGATAAAGAACGTGAAAAGCTAACAGGCTTGAGTCGTGACATCGACAAGTTGAATGAGCAAAAAATTGAGCTAGCTAAAATAGAAGCTTAATCAAATAATTACATTGCTACCAAAAACCAGCGATACGTCGCTGGTTTTTTATTTAATTAGCTAGCCTATTGCAAGTTCATTCAACGCAGTTAGCGAGACAAAGGGCTGTTTGAAAACCTTTTATTATCCCGAGTTCAGGTTATTTAGTACTAAACTAAAACTTTAATATCGCATTTTGCGTTTTTGCTGTATAAGCTTGCGCCAATATCATCATTCTATTTAATGGGTCACCACCATGTCTGATAAGTACTTTTTCAAAGGGCGTAGAACCCCAAAGCCAGCCTATGGCGAAAGTGGCTATAACACCAAACGCGCGACTAAACCAGGCACAGAGATTTCACCTTTGCTTTTATCAGTACAAACTGAAGCACGTAAAGTTGAAGTGGCAGCCCTAGTTGCCGAGCATCAGTTGTTTGCTAACATCACTGTTGATGCAGACAAAGCTGAAAATATCATTGAGTTAACCGGCTTACTGAACAAGCCTAAAGCGGTTAGTTTTGAGGCAAAACCTAATCGTAATGATGTCTGTTCATGTGGCAGTGGTAAAAAATATAAGAAGTGTTGTGGCGCTTAATCGATAACACGATAACATGCTTATTAGCGACAAACTGAAGCGGATCATATGATCCGCTTTTTTATTGCCTTTGGAATTTATCCATAACTTAGGTAGAGTGTCTGTCGTTAATAATCTAACTGTGTAAAACATAAAATAAAAGGGTGACTTATGAGCACTAATTCACACTCGGGCAACGACCTTAGTGAAGTAAAACAATTGGGAATGTGGGCCTCTATTACTAGCCTTGGCTATATTTTCTGGCTAGTCGGTGGCATGGAGCTTATTGAACGTATCGCTTACTACGGCGTCAAAGCCAGTGCGGGTTTATATGCCAAATCGCCAGTGTCTGAAGGTGGTTTAGGGATAGATTTACATGATTACGGGATTATTATTGCTGTTTGGGCAATGATGCAAACCTTTATCCTGGTATTTACCGGCGGAATATCCGATAGAGTCGGTTATAAAGAAACTATTTTTGTTTCAACCATTATCAAAATCATGGGCTATCTTACCATGGCGTTGTTCCCCGACTTTTGGGGTTTTATGTTCGGTGCCATGCTATTAGCTGCCGGTACTGGAGTATTTAAACCTGGTATTCAAGGCACTTTAGTGCTATCGACCAAGCGTGAAAATACCTCAATGGCCTGGGGCATATTCTATCAAGTGGTGAATATTGGTGGTTTTTTAGGACCACTGGTTGCCGTGCATATGCGTCAATTGTCATGGGACAACGTCTTTTATGCCTGCGCGGTGATTATCTCGTTCAACTTTTTATTTTTACTGGCCTATAAAGAACCTGGTAAAGATGAGCGCATCGAACGCGCCCGTAAAGTAAAGTCTGGTGAAATCCAACAAGAAGCACTGTGGAAAGATGCCTTAAGAGAACTGAAAAAGCCAATCGTCATTTACTACATGCTAGTGTTTGCCGGCTTTTGGTTTTTATATAACTCATTATTTGATGTATTGCCAATTCACATTGCTGAATGGGTGGATACCAGCATTATTGTCACCTCCTTATTTGGCCCAGAAGGCACCAGTAACGGTATTTTACAGTTCTGGTTGGGGTTAAATAATGAAGGCACTAAAGTGATGCCAGAAGGCATGCTGAACTTAAATGCCGGTATGATCATGACCACCTGCTTTTTAGTCGCCGCCTTTACGGCTAAATATCGTATCACCACAGCTATGCTAGTGGGCTGTATTTTAAGCATTGCCGCTATTATGTTGGTCGGTGCATTTAATGCGGCATGGATGATTGTGCTGGCGATTGTGATGTTTTCTTTCGGCGAAATGATGATAAGCCCAAAGAAAAACGAGTTTATGGGTAACATTGCCCCTGAAGGTAAAAAAGCCATGTACTTAGGTTTTGTCATGTTACCACAAGGGATTGGTTGGACATTAGAAGGCTATTTTGCGCCTAAGCTTTATCAAATCTACGCGTCCAAAGAAATTATCTCGCGCAATGAACTAGTGACTCGCGGTATGAGCCAAACTGATGTTGACGCCATTCCACAAGGGGAAGCTTTTATGCGCTTAGTTGATTTTACCGGCATGGAAGCTCAACCGTTAACGCACATGTTATATGAGGCGAATAATATAGGTATGGCTTGGTATATTATCGGTGCAATTGGGATTATCTCTGCGGTAGGTATTTTCATTTATGGTAAGTGGTTACTGACGATGCAACGTCAAGAACAACAGGCTTAACTAAACTAAAGTTAAGCATTAGAAATTAATGGCTAGAGGTTAATAACTAGATGTTAATGACTAGATGTTAATGACTAGATGTTAATGACTAGAAATAGAAAGAGGCGCTCAGCGCCTCTTTCTATTTATGTCGTAACAACCAATTATGTCAGTATCAAAAAGTGAGCTTAACAGAATCTATTTCATCCACTGATAACGCTCTAAACTCACCTAATTGTAAGTTATTATCTAGCTCAATCTGACCAATAGACTCGCGATGAAGTGCGACAACAGGATTATTAAATCGACCAAACATGCGTTTAATTTGATGATACTTACCTTCATTCAATTCAACTATTGCCTGATGACGAGAAACAATAGTCAATTTTGCCGCTTGTGTCGTTATGCCCTCATATTCAAACCACATACCTTTAGCAAAAGCTACAGCATAAGTCTCATCAATCGGATTAGCCAAGGTGACAAGATAGCGTTTAGTCACTTTATTATCAGGTGACATTAATGCTTGTGACCACCTTGCATCATTGGTAATTAATAGCAGACCGGTTGAATTTAAATCCAGTCGCCCAGCAATATGCAATAAGTCTTTATCGACACCTTTTAATAAATCTAACGCGGTTTGATGCTGTTCATCCACAGTGGCACTGACCACACCTTGCGGCTTATGTAACATCCAATAGGCGCGCTGACGTTGTTGCAACACCAGCCCTTGGCACTCAATCACACTAAACTCGTCAATTTGAGTATCTGGCGACATGACCATATCGCCATTAAGCAAAAGTTGCTGATTAGCAATTAAGCTTCGCACTGACTTTTTAGGAATTTGGAGCTTTTTAGCGATAAAGGTATCGATTCTGCCGCGTTTTGAGGCCATGACCTATACTATTTCAAAGTTGAGTTAACCCGCATAATACCTTACTCTGTCAGTGGGGAAAACAAACAAGGAGTAACATGATTGCGCAACCTGCTTGTACAGAATTACACTCTGGAATGAGTATTAGCGAGCTTAAGCACGCTATTTCATCGTTAGATAAATTTTTAGCAGACAATATCTTACATTGTTCAATAAATGAAACGCTGACTAACCGGGCGAATTTTTTTGATACCTTGCTAAGCTTACTCTGGTGTGATCATCAATTAGACCCTAGCACTATTTCTTTAAATGCTGTTGGAGGTTATGGCCGTCAGACCTTACACCCCTTTTCTGATATCGATATTTGTATCATTCACGATAAACCGCTTAATCAACAAGACTCTGCCAAGATAAGTGCTTTTCTTACCCAACTATGGGATTTAAATCTAGATTTAGGCCACGGTGTACGTACCTTACAAGACACCTACCAAGCTTGCAGAGATGATGTCACTATTGCCACCAGCTTATTAGAAATTCGTCATATCGCTGGCAATAAACAACATGAACACCAAGTACTCACCGCCTTATATGGTGACGAATTATGGCGCAGCGATACCTTTTTTGAAGCTAAACTCGCCGAGCAACAACAACGTCATACCAAAGCACAGGGCACGGCATACAGTATTGAACCCAATTTAAAAACCAGTCCAGGCGGCATGCGTGATTTACAAACCTTGACCTGGGTGGCGCGTAAACATTTTGGTGTTGGCGATATGCTGACATTAAGAAGACGCGGATTTTTTACCAATGATGAATATGCCGAATTGTTAGAGTGTCAAAACTTTTTATTCAGAATACGCTTTGCTTTACATCAAGCAGCAGCGCGCGCTGAAAACCGTTTATTACTGCAATATCAAGCAGAAGTAGCCAAGCTAATGGGATTTGGTGTAGGCAGCCCGTTAGGCGAAGGTGGCAATATTGCCATTGAAAAAATGATGCGCCAAATTTTCCGTGCCATGAAGCGTATTCGCGAATTAAATCAATTATTAATGGCTTATTTTGCCCGCGAAATATCGCCTAATACGCAGTCACATGTCATTCCAATTAATGAAAAATTTGAAATTGTCGACCAGCACATTCACGTACGTGATGAAGATGTGTTTATTGATCGCACCCAAATCATGGCGTTATTTTTATTAATCGCGACCCATAATGATCAAATTATTGGCATCAGCCCTGAAACCTTACGGTTACTTCGTCAAGTTCGTCGTCGTTTAATGGGCGACTTACAAGATTTTCAAGCATGCCGCGAAACCTTCAAAAAGATCTTTAACCACCCTGAAGGTATGGGGCTGGCAATTACGTTAATGCATCAGCATGGCATTCTAGCGTCATATTTACCCCAATGGCGTGAAGTTGTAGGGCAAATGCAGTTTGATTTATTTCATGCCTATACAGTAGATGAGCATACCCATAAATTGCTTAAAAACATCTATCTATATGGTGTTGATCGCCAAAATGGCACTATCGATAATGATCGCAGACTTGCGGCAGATATTTATCAAAAAATGCCCAATAAGTCGTCACTGCTATTTGCGGCATTATTCCATGACTTAGCCAAGGGGCGTGGTGGTGATCACAGCATACTAGGGGCTGTAGATGCGAGCTTATTTGCCAAGTTTCATGGTTTAAAACTCTCGCATGAACGCTTAATTTGCTGGTTAGTTAAACACCATTTATTGATGTCTATTACCTCGCAACGTATGGATATTCACGACCCTGATGTGGTTAACCGTTTTGCTAAAGAAGTCGGCAGCCAAACTCGTTTAGACGCCTTATATTGCTTAACTATTGCTGATATTCAAGCCACTAATGATGACCTGTGGAATAACTGGAAAGCGGCGCTGTTAAAAGAGCTGTATTTTGCCACCCGTAAAGCATTGCATAATGGCTTTGAAAATGTACAACAGTTACGCGCCATTGTTCGTGACCACAAACAGGATGCCACCCAAATACTGCAAGCAGATGGTGTTGATATAGATACCATAAAAGCCTTATGGAAACGTTTACCGCTGTCTTTTTTCAGTCATGCAGAGTCTGATGATATTGCGCGTTACAGCAAAGCATTGATCAAACATCAGCGACAACCCGAATACGACAGCCAATTTGAAACCTTAATTTTAATCGACAATGTAACGGTTAAAGGTTGCAGCGATGTGTTTGTTTACAGCAAAGACAGGCCGGGATTATTCGTTAAATTATTTAATGCTCTAGCGACATTAAAAATTTCTGTTAAACAAGCGCAAATCTCTAAAACCAAAGACGGTTATGTGGTCGAATCCTTTAAAGTATTAGACTTTGATGACTCACCAATTTTGAGTGAGTCACGTCGAGCACAAGTGCTTAAAAAGCTCTATAACGTTCTCGACCATGATGCTAAGCTACCTAAAATACGTCAACCACGTACCCATAACAGTTTTGAAAACCAGCTCAGTATTGAGTTTTTATACTCACGTCAATCCACTCGTACAGTGCTGAATGTGTCAGCGTTAGACACCAGCGAATTTATGGAACAAATTTCCAGTGCATTTAGAAAACAAGAACTGACTATTCACAGTGCAAATATTAGCACTGTGGGCGAGCGGGCGGATAACGTGTTTTTATTATCCAACGCCCAGGGCCAACAACTTGATAAAGCTGAGCGTCAGCAACTAACCGAACTGCTCAATCAAACGGTCGGGGATTAATTAACGATTCTGTCCCGCTAAAATTAGCGGTGTTCATCATTGCGGTAATCATAGCGGTTAGCGGTATTTTCATTTTGCATTAATAACAACCCAGTAAAGTGATGAGATAATCACCCAGCCGACACTTAATAGAGCTAACACAATATATGACCCAGCCAGCAACCTTTAGCCATGAATTCACCCTTGATAAACGCTATTTTGCCGAAACCTACGATGCATCGGTCGATCCAAAAATTAAGCCGAAGGATTTTATTAAATCGGCTATTTTTACCCTTATTGGACTGGGAATTCTGTTGTCAACCAATTTGGGCAACAATGAACTTGCCAATAAAAACATCTATTACCTAGGATATTTCTTCATCGGCCTAAGTGTAGTTGAAGCATTGAGTATCAAGTTCAAACGCACCTGGTGGTTATGGCGTCAAATGATGAGTAAGGCGGCCAACAACAATGCCACTTTAACCTTAAATGAAGAAGGTATTCACACACGGTCAGCCTATGTAAACCAAACAATCTTATGGACAGATGTTTATCGTATAGCCGAAACAGATAGCGGATTTTTAATTACGTTAGCCAAGACTAAAAGCTACCTTAGCAAACAAGGTTTACCAGCAGATACACTGGCCTTTTTACGCAGCAAAATATAACCACAAAATATTCATCTCAGGGTATATGAACTCTAGTCATACCGTGCAACTTGGATTATGATTTGTCTCATAACGATAAAGTGCTATCTAAATAGGACATATGATGAAGTACCCTGCTATCACCCTAATTTTTTCTGGCTTAATGCTAGTGGCTAATGCCGCTATTGCCCTACCACAACCTTCGGTTAAAGATATTGTCTCTTTAAAAGCAGCCTGTGCTGAAATAGCCCAAGAAGATTCATTACCTGAAAGCGAGATTGCGCCATTTCTACTAGATTGTGTTAACGATCAACTTAACGAACGTGGTTATGAGCGAGTAGAAAACCTTGACGGTATGCCTCAAAATATTGACAGTGAACAAGGTGAAAACCCTACTGAAAAATCATTAATTGAATTGTTAGTTGAAGAAGACGATTTAAATCAATAAGTGTTAAAAATAAAAACACCTACTCATTCGTAGGTGTTTCTATTAACTCGTTTTTATTATCTGTTCGCTTGTTTAGCTTGCTTTGCCTAACTTAGCTTATCCCGCTTCGATGCTAGCAGCATTAGTATCAGCACTTTCAACCGCTTGCCAATATCCTTGCTTAATTCCTTTGGTAATCATTTCAGCTACCGCTAACTCTATTGCCTGTAATACACAAAACTGTACCGGTTCATTGGTGGTAAATCCTACTTCAGCTTCGGCTAATCGATTCAAGCTAGTAAAGCGAAACAACCCCGCACGCATCTCTTGTGACAGCACACGTTTAGTGGTCGACACTGACATCATTACTTTACCGCTATGTACATCAACCGCACGCAAATAAATAGTTACCTGGTCTTCACGGTACATCTCTGAGGCACCAATGCCATAATATTCAACACCTGCACCACCTGTGCTGGTATTGGTTTCATAACTGATAATTCCACCTTCTAACAATAAACGTGCATTAGCCAAGCTGGGGACATCATCACCTTTACTGCCTTGCTTATGACTAATTTTGCGTTCAGTTAATAAATTTTGTAAACCTTCGCGCTCAACTGGGGTAAACCATTTAGAGTCCAATAAAGTTTGTATCAACATTGACGTCGCCCCTTGGGTAACGGCGGTTGAAAAAGAACTGACATTGGCTTGGGGTTTATATTGTCCGGTTTGATCCCTAAATGAATAAACCGCGACAGGAATAGGAAACTTAGGACCAGATTGAGCTTGAAGCGCTAACATTGTTTCACTAATTGGATTAACTTGTGCTTCGGTTAAATTAAGATCCGGTTTAGGTATTAAACTACAGCCAGAGGTTAAACCGACAAACAGCACAATACACAAAGAGAGAGAGGATAATTGTTTCATCAAGTTAGACTCCATATGTCGGCATTTCAATCACTGTCACTTCACCCGACAGTAAATTGGTAATTGTTAACATAACGCCGTTTCCGGTTGAAACAACTTCAACTCTAAAATCCCCAGTGTCATATACACCATCAGTAATTTCACCATCAGCCACACCACGGGTGATGGTGTTAATAATATTTCGCTCTAAAGACTCTTTAAAGCGAGTGACAAAATCTTTGCTACTAGTTGCTGATTGATTGTCATTTTGTGAATTCGCCTTATTGAGTAAAAAAGACCCATTTAAAGGTGAACCACCAAAGCTTGGGTTAACTGGGGTATACACTAATTCAGTAGCGGCAAGGTTACCCACTAACAATGTGCTAACACTTATCGTCAGCAACTGTTTAAACATCCTGTTTTTCATTTTTTGTCCTAAAGTCCGTTTGATGGAATAGCCATTTCATTAGTCAGCGCACTGGCTCTTACCTGGGCAATATAATCAATAGTAATTAATAGTGCCTGCTCAGCGCGTTCTTTAATTGGTGCTGCACGCCGTCCAAAATGGGTTCGATATATTTGTGTTCCGTTGACCTCTAATGTCAACAAGGTCCCCGCTTGAGGGTATACCGTCTCATAAAGAGTAACATTGAAGCCTTGGGTAAAGGGAAGGTCACGCCAATAGCCTGAATAATAAAAACCGAAATCTTTACCAAAGCGAGTTAAGGTCCGATCAATCACTAAGCCACTAATTTCAATATCTGACTCTTCGGCACTAACAGGAATAGCTAATGCCATCGATGCACATAGCAATAAACAGCTCAAAGACCACTGGATCATGAGTGAATAAAAAGAGTGACAACATTGGGTCATGAATGGGTAATCCTTCACCTAAGATATGAAGTATTACATTAACAATATCGACCGCACATCGTCATCCTTAGATTGACAAAAATGGCGTAAATTAGCCCA
Source organism: Shewanella sp. OMA3-2 (assembly GCF_021513195.1). Lineage (NCBI taxonomy): Bacteria > Pseudomonadati > Pseudomonadota > Gammaproteobacteria > Alteromonadales > Shewanellaceae > Shewanella > Shewanella sp. OMA3-2. The sequence goes on from NZ_CP090974.1 coordinate 3,682,851, forward strand.
TATGGCTAGGTAATAAAGAGTAAACTAGTTCTTTTGGCTAGGTATAATTGATTGCGATACAATAAAAAAAGCAGCTCAGTTGCTGCTTTAAAATTAGCGAGTATCGTTTCAAAAAACACTACTCGCTATGTTGTGCTCAGAGCATTCTACTTAGAGAGCTTGAACAAAAATGCCGATTGATGCGCCAATAGCAACAAACCAAGATAATGATCGTAAAGTGCCATAATTTAATAAATACAATACATGATAAACCACCCGAGCAACCACATGCACTATCGCTAAAATGGCTACAACATCAGTAACGTTATTGGTCACTATTGCGGTTAATACTGCAATGCCAAATACAATTAATGATTCAAATGCATTTTGGTGTCCTGCTACCGCCCTTGCGCCAAAACCAGTCAACTTTGCTTGCTGCGCTCTTGGGTGAGCATTGTCATACCCGCCCAATTTAGCCATCGCCATCGCTACTGGCACCTTGGTTAAATAAGGTAATATCATCGCGATAAATAAACATATAAGTAAAATAGTCATCTCTTTTCCTTTAATTTTTTGTTATTTTATTAAAAAACTCACTGCTATATTACCAGCAAGAATATTGTGTTTAGTATCAAAAAGATTGTAACTAACACAAAAATGGCATATTACCGACGGTAGGCGCTTGCTAGGTCTAGCGATTAATATTCTAGAATAGTATTAAAACCACCATAGATTAACCGCTTACCATCAAAAGGCATTGGGTTGTCTTCTGGCGACATTCTAGAATCTTCCATCATTGCAGCCCAACCGGAATCACGCACCTCTTTCGAAGGCCACACGACCCACGAAAATACCACTGTCTCGTTTTCTGCGGCCTTAACAGCCATTGGCAAAGAGGTGACCTCACCCTCAGGCACATCGTCACCCCTGTTTTCTACTATTTGAAGCGCTCCACATTCTTTAAATAGCTCAGCTGTGCAAACACGGTTGTGACACGCTGCAAGTTCATCCCTAAAATCTCGGCCATGACGTCCATGTCATGGACGGTCACAGCCGTGCTTACACCCGACATTTTCGCTTCTTAGATTTGACAATATTGATAACTAATTTGGCAAAAAACCTTCTAAACTCAATTTGAATTGAGGTCATCGAGAAAAGGCCGTGAGCTTGGCATGAATGCCATGCTAGCTTTCATTAGGCCAAGGACAGCTATCGGAAGCCTTAGGTTATTTTGTAGTTAGGCCTAGTTGTCGCTGAACCCATACATTGACATAATGCACCCAAGGTTTGACAAAAAATTGCTATTTTTAGTTAAATTACAAATAGTAATTTAACTACATCAGATGGTTGTCAGAATATTGAAGCATAGTCTGACAAATTCAATAAAACCACGAGCCTTAATACTATTAAAGCGCATATGGAACCTCCTTTAATTCCGTTGCTTATCCATGAAATGCCCCAAGGTTTTTTGGAATATGGCCTGCGGCCACCAACGTCGTGGCGCTTCGCTTATAGCAAAGCATGTATCGTGAAGTTTATTTATGTAGGTTCAGCATGGTATTTACTCACCGACACGCGCAAGTACGTCCTTGTAGCTCAACCGACCCATCCCTGGGTCGGATGGTCGGCTCGCAAACTACCATAATGAACCTTTTCAGTATTTTCTTAATCTGCTGGTTTTAAAGATTGAGTAGAATAAGATTATTTTTAACACTGACTTGGTTTTGCCCCAAAGTGTGTTTAGAACCAAAGCTCTATTTAACAATGCTTATTTTCGTTTTCCATACACAATTTAATTCATATTGCTCTCTTACCGATGCCATTTTTACTCAGGGTAACCGCATTAGTGTGTTTTTTTGCTCACTATGAATGATTACAATGCTGATTTACTTCAAATCAATCATGAAGCGATAACTTACTAAACAAATGAAGTTGTAAAAACATACTAAAAAAGTTTAAAAAACGTTCGCGATCTCGTCCTGCATTTTTACTGCCTAAATTGGATAATCTAATAAACTGGTTTTATACACAGGTATAATGAGATTTGGCTGAATTTAAATCAAACAACTCATTAAGTCAGCCTAAATTCGTAACGTAGGCTTAATTAGAAAACTATAATTGATTGATAATATTGAGAGTGTTTTATCGCTTTGCATCAAAGACCTATAAAATGTAAGATGGTATAAATCAATGGCTTGAACAGCCGGCATTGAATGATGCGCCGTTCAATAAGCGTTAGCACTATTTAAAATTTAGTATCAAAGTTTTAGTTCTTCATATAGTATATTGGAGGTTTCAACCCAAAATATCTGAAGTTGTTACTGCTTCGGACTTGGAACTCAGGGTAACATACGCCCCTGGATACTACTTTATCTGATGTTGTCGATGTTATCGATGTGATCAGTTGGCGCAAGGTGATTGGGTTGAAACCATTAATTCATAGTTGAGAATTAAAATGAGCACACCATTAAGCAGTTTACTCTTCAACTTAGAGTCTTTCGAACCAAAAAAAATCCCCAATAAAAAGACGTATAGCTGGAAAAACCTTAAACTATCACCAACTCTTACAAGAGACTTAGAGGTTGCCAAAACTCATTTTGTTGGACTAAAAACAGATAATGATGTTGCCAATATATTAGAAGTTCCAGTTGGTCAATTATTACACATTCTTTATTATCAAAAGCAAAACTATAATTCTTTTACAATAAAGAAAAAATCGGGGAAGACCCGTCTAATTGATAGCCCAACAGCGTCGATTAAAATTTTACAGGATAAAGTTAAGCCCCTTATTGAAGCACACTATCGTGTGAAGAAACCTGTGCATGGTTTTGTTGGCGATGGTAAGGGCATAATGACAAATGCTTTTCAGCATAAAAAGAAAAATCATGTGCTTAATATCGATCTTCAAGACTTTTTCCACTCTGTGAATTTTGGTCGAGTACAAGGTATATTCCGAAATATCCCGTTTAATATGGGCATCCCTGCTGCTACAGTTTTAGCTCAACTTTGTACTCATAATGGCCGCTTGCCACAAGGTGCTAGTACTTCTCCAGTTTTATCTAACCTAGCTTCAACTTCGTTGGACAAAAAGTTGGTTCAAATAGCCAAAAAATTTCATTTAACTTACACACGTTATGCCGATGATTTGACTTTTTCTAGCAACAAGCCTTTTCCAACTATTTTGGTTGAGCGAGTAATTGATGAAAACGGTAAAGAAATATATAAAGTAGGTCGTTTACTTGAGCAAGCGATAAAAGATAGTGGTTTCGAAGTTAGTCATCATAAAACTCGTTTACAACATAAATCACAAAGGCAAGAAGTTACAGGCTTAGTGGTAAATGAAGGTGTTAATGTAAATAGGAAGTTTATTCGAAAAACTCGTGCAATGATAAATGATTGGAGTAAGGGGCTTGCCCAAGCTGAGCTCCGATTTTTAAAGCAACGTTATCATTTGGCTGATAGTGAAATAAAGACTGATGGGCTCGATGGTTCTATATTCAAGCGAGCAGTGTATGGGCATTTGAGTTTTATACGTATGGTCAAAGGGGAAGAGCACTCACCTTATTTAAAACTATGTGAGCAAGTCCTTGCTTTAGACAGTAAGCCTCCAGAGTTCATAAGAAAATTAAAAGGTGTATTTGATATGTATGATGTATTTATTTGTCACGCTAGTGAGGACAAAGCTGAGGTGGCTTTGCCTCTTTATGACGCTTTAACTAAGCGTGATATTAAAGCGTTTATCGATTGCTTTGCTATCAATTGGGGTGACTCTTTAGTGTCAAAAATCAACACCGCATTGAAAAAGTCCAAGTATGTTATCGCTGTAGTATCGGATGAATCTGTTAAGAAATCATGGCCAATGAAAGAGTTAAATACAGTTCTTGCAGCAGAAATTAGCTCAGAAGAAACAAAACTATTACCTTTAATGGTGGGTGACGGTGCAGAACTGTTAAAAGAAATCCCGTTGTTGGGCGACAAACTATTTGTAAACTTTAACGACAATATTGAAGAGATTGCCGATAAAGTAGAAAAGTTACTCCAGCGTTCATAGTGCTAATCGGGTAGCTGGAGGTATCTAGCCTCCAGCCACACCACCCTGCATGCGGCTCCGCACAGGACCGTTCATTTAGAACATCTAACTCACTTTTGGGTTAGAATAATGAACTGCGATCTATCCATCTGTTAGTGGATATCATCCGCTTTCTTCAGATACTCATTACTCAGCACTTGCCATATCCCTGGCGATTTCGAGCTACGGCATACTTATTGTAATTAGAAAATTATAATTTAGGGTTTTAGCTCTAACGTGTTTATGTCCAGAAATGAGCTAACTTTTTATGTTTATTGTTTTCCACAACTATCAATGAAGCTAAATCGAAGAAACAAAAATTCGGGTGCAGATGAGCCAGCGAGTATTCAAAACAAGGATGTTTTGGTTAAGCCCACATGGACGTGCTTGCGGCGTCTCGCTGGATCATTTGCACTTGAAGTCAATCTGACGTCTATGAGGGTTTAATTACTGTTATAAAATGAAACCTGCCAACCCGCTTTTGTCCAAAAGTGAGTTAACTTTTGCCAATTTAGCTTTTGCCACCGCTACCAATGAAGCTAAATCGAAGGAACAAAAATTCGGGTGCAGATGAGCCAGCGAGTATCCAAAACAGGGATGTTTTGGTTAAGCCCACATGGATGTGCTTGCGGCGTCTCGCTGGATCATTTGCACTTGAAGTTACATTTAAAACCCACTTTGTCCAAAAGTTTGTTAGATAGAGCATAAACTATTTGGATCTTCGTAATAAAATTACATTCTCCTTTTAAGCACTATTTTATGACCTTTCGATTTGTCAAACTATGGGTACATTTTATGTCAGAGTATGGTTATATCTTTTCGGTAAGTGATTGAAAGCTATAAGCTGCCTATGTCAGACTTTGCTTCCAGCGACACAAGTATCACTTAATAATCAAACCCTAACTGGGCTTTAATTCCTGCATTAAAGGCATGTTTAATAGGTTGAACCTCGCTGACAGTATCCGCTAATTCAATGATTTCTCGATGACACGCGCGGCCGGTAATGATCACGTGTTGCATTGGTGGTCTGTTTTTCAGCGCAGTGAGGACTCGTTCTAAGTCGATATAATGATAGCTAACCATGTAGGTTAATTCATCTAACAACAGCAAGTTAACCGACTCATCCTGAAGTAATTTTTCAGCATGTTCCCAGGCTTCTACTGCGGCTTTGGTGTCTTTTTGTTTGTCTTGGGTTTCCCAGGTAAAGCCGGTGCCCATGACATAAAACTCAACCCCTGCACCTTCCAGTAAATTACGTTCACCACAAGCCCAAGTGCCTTTAATAAATTGCACTACCGCGGCTTTGTGACCGTGGCCAACCGCACGCGCAACTGAGCCAAAGCCAGAGGTGGATTTACCTTTACCATTACCGGTAAGCACTAATAAAATGCCCTTTTCATCCTGTGCGGCGGCAATTTTAGCATCTACACCTTGCTTTACTTTTTGTTGACGAGCTTTATGACGATCAGCCTTTTGGTTATCAAGGCTAATTCCTTCAAGATCTTTGCTGTCTGTATTGCTACTGTCGATGTTTACATTATTATCTGTTGTCTTCTCTGTCATGAGATAGCTCCGGTTAATTTGTCTAAATCAAGATGTGCTTCTAATACGTCAGCAAGACGATTTAATTGCTGTTCTCGAATGTGATTAATATCGATAGCTTCAGCTTGCACAAGACCGGCCCACTGTAACAGCAGCTGGCAGGCTGCTGGACTGTCAAATAAGCCGTGAATATAAGTGCCCATAATCAAGTTGTCTTGACTAACTTGACCATCAAACTGAATCGTTTCTGTGCCCATTTGAATCGGATGTGAAATATCGGTACGGGTAAAATGTGATACACCACAATGAATTTCATAGCCTGTAAAGCTGGCATGCTGCTGTTCTAAGCGTAAGTAACCACTTACTTGAGTGAGGGTTTTCTTTGAAGTTAATTCTGTATCAATATCTAACAGTGCTAAGCCTTTAATACTGCCTGCAATATCCTCTACCCCTTGGGGATCATCAATCATCTGGCCTAGCATTTGATAACCACCGCAAATACCAATCACTTTTCCACCGTAACGTAAATGCTTTAAAATGGCGCTATCCCAACCCTGTTCGCGCATGAAATGAAGATCCGCACGGACATTTTTACTGCCGGGTAAAATGATCAAATCTGCCGAGGGAAATGGCTTATGTTGATCGGCCATACTGATATAGCGAAACTCAACTTGAGGATGCAAGCGTAAGGGATCAAAGTCGGTATGGTTACTGATCCGCGGAAAAACCAACACCAATACGATTAATTTTTTAGTAGTCAGTGAGGGACTAAGGTTTGACGATTCAACTAAACCGTCTTCAGCATCAAGATGTAAGTCGTGCAAATAAGGCAATACACCAAAAACAGGTTTTTTAGTATAGCGTTCTAACCAGTCAATACCAGGTTGCAGTAAACCTATGTCACCGCGAAATCGATTGATGACAAAGCCTTTTACTCTAGCTTGTTCAGACTCACTCAATAATGCCAATGTCCCCACAAGATGAGCAAATACGCCGCCTTTATCAATATCAGCAATAATGATCACCGGGCAATCTGCTACTTCGGCAAAGCCCATGTTAGCAATATCACCCTGGCGTAAATTAATTTCAGCGGGACTGCCTGCGCCTTCAATAAAAATTAATGAGTACTGTTGCTGTAAGCGTCGATAAGATTGCATGACCGCAGTTAATGCTAAGGTTTTATAACCTTGGCTTTCGGGGCCAAAAAATGCTTTGGCTTCAAGTGTAGTTAATGCTTTACCATGAATAATGACTTGAGCACCGGTATCAGAGCTAGGTTTCAGTAATACGGGATTAAAATCGGTATGCGGCTTTAGATAACAGGCTGTAGCTTGCAACGCTTGTGCTCGGCCAATTTCACCACCGTCTTCGGTTACCGCACTGTTTAACGCCATATTTTGTGGTTTAAACGGTGCAACAGCAATATTTTTGCGGGCAAAAACACGACACAAACCAGCAACTAAAGTACTTTTACCCGCATCGGATGTGGTGCCCTGCACCATCAAAGCCCCTGTTAATGTGTGCTTGATATCGCGAGTAGATAGGGGATGACTTATAGTGAGTTTGGCGCTATCTATAGTCATTAGAGGTTAGGGGCTTTTAATGAAAGAGGTAATCCAGCAACGACTAAACTGACTTGATCAGCCAATGAAGCAACAGCTTGGTTTAACCAACCAGCTTGATCAACAAACTCACGACTCAGTTGACCCATAGGCACAATCCCCGACCCCACTTCATTACTGACTAATACAACATGTGACTGCATTTTTGCCAAAGTAGACAGTAACTGCTGCTTTTCAGTTTGCCAGCGAGATAGAGTGCCACTTTGTAACTGCTCGGATGTAAAAGATAATAAATGATTAGTTAAATAGAGGGTTAAGCAGTCAACCAAAATAACCTGATGAGTTTTATCAATTTTGCTTAAACAATCAGCCAATGCCAATGGTGTTTCAATGGTTTGCCACAACAACTGACTGGCTTGTCTATCCTGTTGATGACGAGCTATTCTGCTACTCATCTCGTCATCACCAGCGGTTGCGGTTGCAATGTAAATAACGTCCATACCTTGCGGTTGTGCTGCGATAATATCGGCCACTTGCTGTTCTGCAAACCGACTTTTACCGCTTCTGGCGCCACCTAGTACTAAATGGATCACTAACTTAATCCAACCGCCAAAATAACCAAGTAACATATCACTTCACTAACCTGTTGTGCGGCGCCTAAGGTATCACCCGTGTATCCGCCTATTTGGCTTCTAAATAAACTGCCTAATAGAAAACGGACACCCCAAAGAATAATAAACAACACAAAAGCGGCAACACCATTTAGCCACAACAATACAAAAATACCACTGGCTAACAAAATGAATAAATCATTCAACGATTGTTGCTGCGCTAAAGGCTTAGATTTACCGCTGTCATCTCGGACATATTTTTCACTAAAAATTAAGCTTGCGGCAATAACTCGGCTTAATGTGTGCGCTACAATAAAGCCACTAATAGCCGCCATTGGGCTGTATAATGCCAGCTCCACTAATAACTGCCATTTTAATAATAATGCTAAACCAATGGCCAACGCGCCATAACTGCCCAAGCGGGAGTCTTTCATTATTAACAGTTTTTCTTCAACCGTCCAGCCGCCGCCAAAACCATCGGCAGTATCAGCTAAACCATCTTCGTGAAAACCGCCAGTGGCAATAACGCCAGCAATCATAGCCACTAAGACGGCAATATTAGCAGGTAAAATAAGTTGTACTAGCCAAAATACCAAGGCACTGATTAAGCCAACCACTAAGCCTACTACACCAAAAAATCGGCTAGATTTATTGAGCTTTTCAGCATCAATCACCACCCATGATGGGATAGGAAGACGAGTAAAAAAACTTAACGCCACAAAAAACAGATTTAATTGCCTTAAACCACGGTATAGATTAGCCATACTTTCCTTAAACTACATTATCAACACCAGCATCTTCGAAACTGGCCATGTCATTATAAAAATTGATTGCTGCTTGTACTATTGGTAGCGCCAGCGCTGCCCCTGTTCCTTCCCCTAAACGTAATCCTAGGGACAAAATAGGTTTGGCATTTAAATGCGCCAACATTAATTTATGCCCTTGTTCTTCTGATTGATGAGCAAACACTAAATAGTCTCGAGCCGCAGGGTGTAATCTTACAGCGACTAATGCCGCAGCGGTAGAGATAAACCCATCAATTAGCACTAATATTTTTCGCTCAGCTGCCGCCAAGATTGCCCCTGTCATTTGCACAATTTCAAATCCGCCCAAGTTAGCTAAGATATGCAGGGGAGAAATCAGATTGGGCCGATGTAATATCAATGCCTGGCTGATGAGTGATTTTTTCAATGCATAGGTTTTGTCATCAATACCAGTACCGCGCCCGACGCATTGTTCAACATCGATATCCAGTAATGCCGCCATAATTGCCGCAGCAGATGAAGTATTACCTATGCCCATTTCACCTAAGCCAATGACATTACAACCTGACAATACGTGGCGTTCAACCACTTCATTAGCGGCCTCAAACCCCTGACTAACTTGCTCTAAACTCATGGCGGGTTGTAAATGAATTGCACCGGTACCATTGCCGAGTCTGTGTTCGGTTATCCCTTCTAACCCTAAAGGCGCTAATACACCGGTATCAATAACCTCTAAATTAAAGCCCATTTGACGACAAAAAACGTTAACTGCCGCGCCGCCATTAACAAAATTAGCCACCATTTGGCTGGTGACTTCACTTGGGGCAATAGACACCCCGTACTTAGCTATGCCGTGGTCGCCTGCAAACACCAATAAACCTGGTTGATTAATATGTAATTTTGTTGCGGTAGGATCACATGAAAACTGTATTTGAGCGATTTGCTTAACTAATACTTCCAGTAAGCCTAATGATCCCTGGGGTTTAGTTTTTTGATCAATTTTATGTTGGATCATAGCGTCAAACTGATGAGTAACAGGCACAACTGTAAACATAACGACTCCGAGTCAGGATTAATCACTGACAAATAACAAAACTTTATTAACACTTAGCGATCCGTTATTAACGATTAGCGCCGGTGCCGTAAAATGAGCAAGAAAAATACACTGCCAATGGCTGCGGTAATGATGCCTACGGGCAACTCTTGATTACCTAAAATACATCTAGCGACAACATCAATCCACACCATAAATAGCCCACCAACAATGGCGGTGACTACCATAGGTTGCCGCCCAGGAAACAGGAGTCGCACACAATGGGGGATCATCAAACCAACAAAGCCAATTCCGCCGCAACTTGCAACTAAAACGGCGGTGATCAACGAGCACAACAACAGCATATTTAACCGTAATTTGGCAACATTAACCCCTAGGGTATGCGCGGTTTCATCACCTGCTTGCAGCGCCACAATTTGACGTTTAAACACCAAAATAATCAGTAAACTGCCGATAACAATAACACTGGGTAATATCACCCCAGCCCAATTAGCCTTGGCAAAACTGCCTAATGACCAAAACAATACTGACGCCGTGGCTTGCGGGCTTGAAAAATACAACAATAAACTGGTTAACGAACCAAATAAAAATGATGTCGCCACGCCAGATAACAACATTCGTTCAATTTGGCTGTTGCGTCCTAACCCAGACAAACTAAGCACTAGCAATACAGACAAGCTTGCACCAGCAAATGCACCTATTGGTAATAATAAATTTTGCCAGCTCCACCATGCAAGATTTGCTGAAGAAAGCGCGATTAAGTCAGCCTGCGCTAATAAGCCACTGGATAACAGGCTAAAAACCAATACCGCGCCAAACGATGCCCCTGAACTAATACCAAATAAATACGGATCAGCTAATGGATTGCGGGTCACCGTTTGCAACACGCTGCCCGCTAACGCTAAACCGGCTCCGGCCACAAACGCCAGTACAATTCGCGGAAAACGCAGTTCGAATACAATTCGCTCTGTAATGCTTGCGTGAGTAACAATTAACTTACCTTGATTTGAAAATTGCTGGGCAATAGCCGATAACACATCAGTAAAGCTGATACTTGCCGCGCCAAAACTGGCCGCTGCAATCGGAGTTGTTGCCGCCAACATGGCCAATATAAACAGAAAAACTTGGTAACGGCGCTGGTGCTTAACTGGGCTCATGATTGCCCCTCATTTACAGTAGATAACCTCTTTTCACTTACTGCCTTGGTGCTATTTTGCTGCGCATAACCATAAAAATAATTGATCAACGGTTTAGCATGTTGTGGATGCTCGGTTACCTCACAGCACACTTCAAACACCTCACCAATTCGCGCTTCTGTTAGCACTTCAGTTGGGGTTCCCTGCGCCACCAGCTGGCCTTTATGAAGTAATAAAAGGTCATCGCACATTGCGCTTGCTAGATTTAAATCATGGATAGAGGCAATTACTGTAATGCCTAAATTTTTAACTAATTCTAAAATTTGAATTTGATAACGAATATCTAAATGATTGGTTGGCTCATCTAAAATCAGCAATTTAGGGCGCTGTACTATCGCCCTGGCAATCAACGCGCGTTGTTTTTCACCACCGGATAATTGGCCGTATTGTAAAAATGCCTTATCAGCTAAACCCACTTGATTAATGGCATCATTAACCAACTGATTATCTTCAGCGGTATAACCATCAAACATACCTTTATGTGGCGTTAACCCCATTGCAATTAACTGGCTGGTGTTCATGTCAAAAAACTGCGGAGTATCTTGTTGCACTACAGCAACTTGAGTGGCAAAAACTTTGCCGTGAAATTGACTAATATCTTGGCCAAACAAGGATATTGTGCCGCAACTTGGGGCAATATAACGATATAAACAACGCAGTAAACTCGATTTACCCGCACCATTGGGGCCAATAATTCCCAGCATTTTATTGGCTGTGAGGCTAAAACTAATGTCAGTTAAAATTTGGCTATCATCATGTCGCCAACTCAGCTGATTAACCACTAAAGCAGGTATTAATGCTGGCGCAGTCGCCGCCATTAGCGCTTCAACACTTGCGGAACTCACAAATAACGCCCTCGACAATGACTCGATTTACCATTCAGTAAGCCAAGCATAAACAAGCCAAAGATAACTCGGTGGCTAATAGGGGAAGTACTAACAAGATCAAACATACACGCTCCGCTGAGTATCCCGCTCAGGCGTAAAAATGAATAGTGACAAGCTGGTATCTGACTTTTATTCGCCACAAACATAAACTATGTCAGGCAAACAATCACAGTTGCGGGGACAGTTCGGGCTTACCCGATTCCCAATACTCAACACTATATATAACACGGCTCTATTTTGGTGGTTAATGATGGCCAGTTCAATCTAAAACTGAGATTTTCAAAACATAAACTGTCTTGCGCTGCCATACGTAAGCCATCTGAATCAATAAATACGTCCACTTCCATTAACGCAGCATAAGGCAATTGGAATTGTGTAAACACACCAGCGCTACCTTCTGCACCAAGCAGTTGCGCCATAACACAACGCATTACCCCACCATGGGTAACAATAAGGGCTTGATTAGCTGATCCGCTGGTCAAAGTTTCATTGGCAAATAACTCATCTTGAGCATTATCTTCTATCGAATTCAGCATTTGGCTAATAATTTGCAATAACGACTGCTTCACACGGGCGCTAAACTCAACTAAGTGCTCACCGTCTGGTGGGGTATTGTCAGGCTGCCAGGGATTTGACCAATACGCATCTAATTGTGGTTGATGTTGCTGATATAGCGCTTGCCAGGTTTTACCGTCCCATTGACCAAAATCAATTTCTTGTAAACTGTCTAATAGGGTTATGGGCAACCGGTGTTGTTTTGCGATAAGGTCGCTAAATACCGCGCAGCGTTTAAGCGGTGACGAATACACAGCAGCAGGACATAACGCTAAACTATCAAGGGCTTGTTGCATTTGTATTTGCCCTTGTTCGGACAATGCCACATCGGTTTTACCGCGCAGGATATCACCGCCCTGGCAGTGACCATGGCGTAGGAATACCAATTGAAGATGTTTCATGGTTTTCAGCCTTGCCCTTAAGATAACAACTCGCGTATTATGGACGTCTATACGTATAAATGTCCAAACAAAAATTCAGTTTGTTGAGAACCAGCTATTCATTTCTTGCCCATTAACTCTCGACAAAATAATTAGTTAGATAAAAATGTCACGATTAAGTTAACGTGCCACTGCATTAAAAAGGTAATCCGTTATGACCAAGTCAACTTCCTACAGTCAAGTGCTTGAACAACTGACAAATACGCTAAAAGAGCGAATTGTTATTCTTGATGGTGCTATGGGCACCATGATCCAAGACTACAAATTAGAGGAAGAAGATTACCGTGGTGAGCGTTTTAAAGACTGGCATTGCGATGTTAAAGGTAACAATGACATGTTGGTGCTTAGCCAACGGCAAATTATTAAAGATATTCATACCAAGTACCTGCTAGCCGGTGCTGACATTATTGAAACGAATACCTTTAACGCCACGACCATCGCCATGGCTGACTACGACATGCAGTCGCTATCAGCTGAAATCAATTTAGAAGGTGCCGGGTTGCCCGCGAAGCTGCCGATGAAGTGGCCGCGCAAACAGGCTATGCCCGTTATGTAGCTGGCGTGCTTGGGCCAACCAACCGCACTTGTTCAATTAGTCCTGATGTTAACGACCCCAGCTTTCGTAACGTCAGTTTTGATCAGTTAGTTGATGCCTATGTAGAGTCAACGACCGCCTTAATTGAAGGCGGAGCCGACATCATTATGGTTGAAACCATTTTTGATACGCTAAACGCCAAAGCTGCTTTATTTGCCATTGAAAAAGTCTTTGATCAACTTGGCGATCGCTTACCTGTCATGATTTCAGGCACAATTACCGATGCATCGGGTCGCACATTAACCGGCCAAACCACCGAAGCCTTTTACAACTCACTGCGGCATATAAAACCATTATCAATCGGCCTTAACTGTGCATTAGGCCCAAAAGAGCTGCGCCCTTATGTAGAAGAATTATCGCGTATTGCTGAATGCTTTGTATCGGCTCACCCTAACGCAGGTTTACCAAACGAGTTTGGCGGTTACGATGAAACTCCTGAGGAAATGGCCGATATCATTAGTGATTGGGCCCGCGAAGGCATGCTTAATATTGTGGGCGGATGTTGCGGCAGTACGCCTGCTCATATCCATACCATACAAGAGGCTGTGATTAATCATGGGCCTCGCCAAATACCTGATATTCCGGTGGCGTGTCGCCTGTCAGGGTTAGAGCCATTAACCATTGATGGTAATTCACTTTTTGTTAACGTAGGCGAGCGTGCCAACGTAACCGGCTCAGCCAAATTCCTACGTTTAATTAAAGAAGAAAAATTTGAAGAAGCATTAGATGTGGTGCGCGAGCAGGTTGAAAACGGCGCGCAAATTATCGACGTTAACATGGATGAAGGCATGCTAGATGGTGCTGAGTCGATGAAAAAATTCTTAAACTTAATCGCATCAGAGCCCGATATCTCCGGTACCTATTATGATCGACTCATCAAAATGGGAAGTCATTGAAGCTGGCCTTAAGTGTGTTCAGGGCAAGTCTATTGTTAACTCTATTTCGATGAAAGAAGGCGAAGAAGCCTTTATAAAACAAGCAACTTTAGTCAAACGCTATGGTGCAGCAGCCATTATTATGGCCTTTGATGAAGACGGCCAGGCTGATACGCGCGAACGTAAAACTCAAATTTGTACCCGTGCCTATCGTTTGTTAGTCGATGTGGTCGGCTTCCCCCCTGAAGACATTATTTTTGACCCGAACATTTTTGCCATTGCTACTGGTATTGATGAACACGACAACTATGCAGTCGATTTTATTGAGTCTATTAAAGACATTAAAGCCAACTTACCCTATGCAATGATTTCTGGCGGTGTATCTAACGTATCGTTCTCATTCCGTGGCAACAACCCAGTGCGCGAAGCAATTCACGCAGTGTTCTTATACCATGCGATTCAAGCCGGCATGGACATGGGGATTGTTAACGCGGGGCAGTTAGCCATTTATGATGATATTGATGCCGATTTAAAACAAAAAGTCGAAAACGTGGTACAAAACCTGCCCTGTCCGGTTGCCGATTCAACTAACACTGAACAACTACTAGATGTTGCAGAGAAATACCGTGGAGACGGCGCTCAAGTCGCTAAAAAAGAAGATTTAGCATGGCGTAGCTGGCCGGTAGAAAAACGCTTATCACATGCCTTAGTTAAAGGTATCACCGAATTTATTGATGAAGATACTGAAGCCGCAAGACTGCAAGCAGTCCGACCGCTTGACGTGATTGAAGGCCCATTAATGGACGGCATGAACGTGGTCGGTGACTTATTTGGCGCGGGTAAAATGTTTTTGCCACAAGTGGTTAAATCTGCCCGAGTGATGAAAAAAGCCGTTGCATTTTTAAACCCATACATTGAACTTGAAAAAGTAGAAGGCCAATCAAATGGTCGTATCTTAATGGTTACCGTTAAAGGTGATGTGCATGACATTGGTAAAAATATTGTTGGCGTTGTCTTAGCCTGTAACGGCTACGAAGTCGTCGACCTAGGCGTGATGGTCTCGGTTGATAAAATTCTTGAAGCAGTAAAAGAGCACAATATTGATATTATTGGCATGTCAGGCTTAATTACTCCAAGCCTTGATGAAATGGTACATAACGTTAAAACTTTCCATCGCGAAGGCCTGACCATTCCAGCCATCATTGGCGGCGCAACCTGTTCCAAAATTCATACCGCGGTAAAAATTGCGCCGCATTATCCACACGGCGCAATTTATATTGCCGACGCTTCGCGCGCTGTGCCCATGGTATCGAAGCTGATTAATAATCAAACTCGCCAGGCGACCATAGATGAAGCCTATGCCGAATATGATGTGATGCGTGAAAAACGTTTATCGCAAACTAAACGTAAAACCATTGTGCCAATTGAGGTTGCCCGCGAAAATCGCTGCAAACATGATTGGCAAAACTACACTCCATTTACCCCAAATGTTTTAGGCCGCCAAGTCTTTGATGATTATCCACTGGAAGATTTAGTCGAACGTATCGATTGGACCCCCTTCTTTAGAAGCTGGGAGCTTCATGGACGCTACCCTGATATTTTAGACGATAAAGTCGTCGGTGAAGAAGCACGTAAACTCTTTGCTGATGGTCAGGCGATGCTTAACACCATCATCAGTGAAAAATGGCTAACGGCTAAAGCCGTGATGGGGTTATTCCCAGCTAACACAGTCAACCACGACGATATTGAGCTGTACACTGACGAAAGCCGTACAACGGTTGAAATGACTACCCACCATTTACGTATGCAGTTAGAGCGCGTCGGCAATGACAACTTCTGTTTATCGGACTTTGTTGCGCCAAAAGAATCAGGCGTTGCCGACTACATGGGCGGGTTTGCGGTTACCGCAGGACATGGCATTGATGAACATGTGGCCCGTTTTGAAGCCAACCACGATGACTACAACGCCATTATGCTTAAATGCCTTGCAGACCGTTTAGCCGAAGCCTTTGCCGAACGTATGCATGAGCGAGTGCGTAAAGAATTTTGGGGTTACGCCGCAGATGAAGTACTTGATAACGAATCACTCATTCGTGAAAAATACAAAGGTATACGCCCCGCGCCAGGATACCCTGCGTGTCCTGATCACACTGAAAAAGGCCTGTTGTGGGATCTATTAAAACCGGATGAAACCATCGGCTTAAATATTACCGAAAGCTATGCAATGTTTCCTACGGCAGCAGTATCGGGTTGGTATTTTGCCCACCCAAAATCTCGCTACTTTGGAGTAACTAATATTGGTAAAGATCAGGTAGAAGATTACGCAAAACGTAAAGGCATGACTCTAGCTGAAGCCGAACGTTGGTTGTCACCAATATTGGACTACGATACAGAGTAGTAAAGTTTAAATAACCTCAATTCAGGTTAAGAGATGGGCTCAATAAGCTGAATTCAACAGATTTAGCTTATTTTGGAGCAAACTTGTCATTTGTTTTGAAAACAAGGCACTTTAACACCTCAATAGCTTGCCTATTACACGTACTCTTGTGTAAATAAATAACGCCGTTAGCACGACAAAGGGTTGTTTGGTAAGCGTTTATTATCCCGAGCTGAGGTTAATTACATTGAGCTAATTCTTCTGGGCAGTAAAACCAAATCTATCGACAACCAACTCCCGTTCACTGGCAGGCTGAGGGACATTGACTTGCTTGATTGGCTGTTTCAATACACGCTCAGCTTGTTGCATTAATATTTGCCAACTATGATCATTATCTGATTGCATCGCAAAACCAGTATTAATGCTAATTCTAACGTCATCATGTAATGCTTTAATGACTAAACTAGCCACTTTATCTTGTAATCTGGCGGTTAACCGTTGCAATTGTTCCGTTGAAGCCTCCTCAAACAACAAGACAAACTTATTATCATGCTGTCTAAAAATGCCGCTATTAATGCGAGTCGTAAACTCTAAAACACTGGCCACATGCTTAACAACACTATCACTACCACCATAACCGTATTTTTCACTTATCTTAGGCAGTGAATCAATTTCAACAATCATAATGGCCATTGGCGCCTTTTGGTAACGACCTAACTCAAAAACATGTTTGGCGCGACTTGGTAAAGCTTGGCGATTTAACAACCCAGTTAATGGATCGACTTGAGTGACATCCTGTAATTTGAGTTGTTGTTGACGATATACAATCAAACAACACGATAATGTCATCAACATTAAAAAAGTGAATACAGCCAAAGTACCTGATGATTGTAAAATACGATTACCAGCAATACTTAAGGTTAATTGCTGATCAAAGGCTACAAATATAAAGCGAACAAGTTGCTGTCCAAAAAATATCAATTCAGCCAACATGAAAGGGTAATAAATAGCGTGAATTTTCCTAGATTTATCCGCTAATACAATGGTCAAAACAGTGCAGATATTGATGAGCATTAAGAGTGGGTATATATAAAGTAACCTAGATGTCAGTGACTCTAAAAAACCTGGAACGTAATGCATTAAAAACACAATCGCGGCGATCAATATCATTGAATGCCACTGAGGGGTAAGCTGAAGGTGCCGCCTAATACCTGCAAGTAAACCGAGATGAGCCAATATATAACATGCATTAGCTAAGCCAGGGCCAAGCCAGTAGGGAATAGTGAAAAAGTAAGACAGTAAGCCAATGCAACTACTGGCAAAAAATAATCCGCCAGCCATGCTCCAATCTATCAAGCTGCGTTGTCGGTGACCAACAATATAAAATGCGAGTAAACTGATGGACATCATCGCACTGACTATTGCGGTTGATACGTGAAGTGTAAAAGCATCCATTGCTAAATTACATCCTAAATGTGCGTGTTTAGTTAATATATCGTTAAAAATAATACTTTAAAAGCAACAAACAACTATTTATATCAAATGATGCTTTCTATCTATTATAAGTGACCTGTTTTGACCCAAATAACCGTATCTTGCTCAACATAGGGGTTATGTTGACTTAGGTGCGGGCTGCGTAGCCAAGTTCCTGCAGGGTAATGACCATACTCGTCGATAAACTCACCACTGATAACATATATTTCTTCACCACCAAAATGACGATGTGGTTGGAATTGACATCCCGCAGGCCAATAAACTAAAGCGCATGATTCTGTAAGATGTTGATGTAATGGCATGACTTGTAGCTTTCCTTGCCCAGGCAACCAAGGCGCGTGTTGGGTATCGACACGAACTTGCTTTACGTCTGACGGTTGAAACTGATGTAACTTAACCAGTAACTCACAACCCTGTAAGCTAAATGGTGCATGACTAAAGCCTTCAGGATTACGAATGTATGTGCCCGTTGGATAATCACCGGTTTCATCAGAAAAAATGCCAGATAAAACCAGAATTTCCTCACCTAATGGATGTGGATGGGATGCAAAACTGGCCCCGGCATCATACTTAACAATACTGGTTGCATGACCGCGTTCAGCTTCTTCTCTAGCAAGACGCTTGCGCCAAACACCTTTCGCGGGGCTTTTATCCCAACTCAATTGATTGGTATCAATAACAACTCGCTGACTAAAGTCCATGTTAATCGAGTCACTTTGTACCGACTTAGAAAGGTTACTCTCTCGTATCTCAAAATCTTTAGGGTCGCTACTGTGCATTACCATTCCTCACTCAAACTATGTCACTATCATAGATTGATTAAACAAGAAAACAAGCTGGTTCAATCGTAACGCCTAAATACTTTTAGGTGCACTTTAATGAAATATAAGTATTAATTTTACGGACGGTAAATAACTAAAGCCTTAGAATACCATTACCCGCTATATCAATATTATAAGGTAACAGCAATTTAAGGCTTGCAGACAAAAGACTAGCTGACGACTTGTCACCTATTTATTCGCTATTGGATTTTGTTATTAGCTATTGGATTTTGCTAGTAGCTTTTGCTGTTTATATGCCTTAGCAGATGCTGGAATAGGGGTTACTTTACCTGTTTCTAACCATTTTTTAAGCCGGTTTGCATCAGCTATATGGGTATATTTACCAAAGGTATCAAGCACTACAAATGCAACCTTTCGTTTATCCATTTCGGTCAACATAATTAAACAATGACCTGCTTTGCTGGTATAGCCTGTTTTAGTTAACGCGATATTCCAGCCGTCTTTAAATACCAACTTATTGGTGTTATGGAAATCAAGATTGTATCTTGGCTTATTGAAAATAATATGCTTTTTCTCTGTGGAGCTTAACGTCCCCAACAAAGGATACTTTTGACTTTCTTGTAACAGAATAACCAAATCCCGTGCACTAGAGACATTATCAGCCGATAAGCCAGTTGGCTCAGCATAACGAGTTTGATCCATACCTAAGGCTTTTGCTTTAGCGTTCATAGCATCAATAAAGGCAAAGTAGCCTCCGGGATAATGATGTGCAAGCGCGGTTGCGGCGCGATTCTCTGAAGACATTAAGGTCATCAGCATCATGGTTTCACGGCTAACTTCACTGCCAACTCGCACTCTAGAGTAGACATTACGCATGATTGGGGCTTGATGAATATCTACTGTTATCATTTCATCTAGCGGTAATTTAGCATCTAACACAACCATTGCTGTCATCAACTTAGTGACGGACGCTATAGGCACTTGATGATTAATATTACTCGAATATAAAACCTCATTGGTATTAAGATCCACAAGCATAGCACTACCTGCAGCTAACTCTTGTTGCTGAGAAGACGCGACGGCTGTTGCTGCATAAACCTGGTGAGTAAAGCTAGCTAATAATAACAGGGTCGAAAAAGCGAATTTGAATGGCATCATCAAGGTTAATTTTACAATAAAAAAATAAAAAAATAAAAATTGAGTATACGCTAAACAGTGATTAGTCAGCGAGCCAATTCATACGAAAGTACTCAATTAAATTCACTTCCCATGATCGAAGCGCCTACAGAGTCATTACATTAAGTCGCCTGCTGCCCCGTAGTCAATTGGTAATGAAAGATAGGCATGCTAAATTGTTAATCCTATTTTTCAGGCTACAATCACAGTAAATTGGTAATAATAACAATAACCACTAGCACTCTACGCCACGGTTAATTTACTGTTATAGTATCTATTCTGACGTAACAAAAAAGACCTTATATGTGTCACTCGGTTTACTTTTTTGAGATTAGATTTTGATGCTTTTTATTAATAGCTTGATCAAATGGATAACAATATGGCAGTAACTATCGATGCAATTATTGCTAAATGGCAGCAATTGTTAACCAATATAAACCCTAATGACTCAGCTAAAGAACCAGAGTCTGAGCCTACCAATACATTATCGCTAAAAGCCATTGCGCAAACCTATTTATACCATGGGATCAGAAGTCCGCTGAAACAACAGCTTTCCTACAAGGTTAATACGGATAATTACCATGTTATTGGCCGAGAACAAGCCATAGTGCAAATCAACAACGCCATCGAGCTATGGCGTGATAATCAAGGTGAATTAAGTGCGATCATTGCCCCTTTTGGTTCAGGTGTCAGTACTTTTATTCAGAATATTATCCGCCAACAACAATCATCAGAACCATTATTATGGCTTAGCTTCTGCAAAGCACCATTGTCGCCAAAAGAAGCTATCGCCACTTTATATGATTGTTTTGACATTCAACATGAACCGCAATCAATTACCGAAGCCATTAGATTAATCAATGCAGAGCCTAAACACATTATTTTATTGGATGATATTCATCGATTAATGCAGCGACAGATGGGCAGTTATCAAGCCTTGGTAACCTTAGCGACTATTTTAATGGAAACCAGGCAAAGACATTGTTGGATTGTGGGATGCGAAACCTATGTCTGGCAAAGACTCTCTTCGCAATACCAAATTACCCACTTTGTCAAAACGCTGGTTCAGCTGAAATATTTTACCCAAACCGAACTAACCACATTTATTACCCTCCACCTAGCTGATTTAGGCATCTATTTACCGCAAGAAAACAGTGATGAGCTAGACGAAGAGGGAGACTCAGCACTCACCATAGAGCTCAATGCTATAGAATCTCATAGCAAAACCTTGATGAAAATCTGTCAAGGTCACCCTAAGCTCGCCTTATTTATTCTAAAGCTATCTATTGATGAACATAAGATAACTAAACTGAGCGACCTCAACTCAAAAGATATTTTCACCATCGACACCCAAGCGCTAAATAGTCTGGATGAAGAATCACTTTTTGCACTCGCAGAGATTTATGTTCATGGTGGGTTAACCGTTGAAAATTTGAGTATTATTTTCAACATGTCTATTGAAGAAAGCTCACTAACATTAGAATTTTTGAGCAAGCAGGGTCTATTAATAACCCAATACTGTGAAAGTGATTTTGCGCGACATTTTTATCAAATACCGCCTGTGTTAAGTAAAATAGTCGCGACGCACCTGCTTAATCACAACAAGCTTTTCAGCCTTTAACTATGACTAAAGAGAATAGAAATGGAATCAACAACTGATGCACTAAAATCGCTCATAAATATTATTTCATTTGAAAAAATAGCCTTGATTTTATTGCTATGCGGTCTTGCTTGGGCGTTATTAAATCTTATAAAAATCAGCTTAGATAAGCTCACCGTAAAGCTGCCTAAATATCGACTATTTTGGGGCAGGTTATACCCTTTTATCCGCTTATTCATTTGGGGTAGTGTGATAACGTATACCATTACTGGCATTATTTCACCGCACCAAAGCGTTGTAATAGCCATTATTGGTTCAATCAGTATTGTTATCGGTTTAGCGACCCAAGAACCGGCTAAAAACATGATCGCAGGCTTCATTATTATGTTAAACCCACCCTATAGAGTGGGCGATATGGTGACTCTGGCTGGCCATTATGGTGAAGTCACTAAACTTGAATGGAGCGTAACCTGGTTGCGCACCTTCAATGACGACACCATCATGGTGCCTAATGCGGAAGTATTAAAAAATGCTGTATCAAATGCCAATAGTGGTGCCTTAGATGAAATGGTTGTTATCAGTTTTAATTTGCCTTTACATGCTGATCACAAACAAGCCATGGCCCTCGCCAAGGAAGCCACACAATGCTCACCTTACACCTTTTTAAATAAACCCATTAGGATCATTCTAGGAACAGACTTATCCTTTGGGCAATATGTGCAAACCATCACCATCAAAGCGTATGTGATGGATGTGCGCCTAGAAAGAAAGTTTGTTAGTGACATCAATGTAAGAGTGTTAGATGCATTTAAAAATGCGCACTTTTATGACGACAAGCAAATGTTTTCATCTCAGGTTACGCTATAATTGAGATAATTTTAAAAACGACTAATGGAATTGCCTAATGACTCAAGATGAAATGAAAAAAGCAGCCGGCTGGGCTGCATTAAAATATGTCGAAAGAGACGCAGTTGTGGGTGTAGGTACAGGCTCAACGGTTAATCATTTTATTGATGCACTCGCCACAATGAAAGATGATATTAAAGGCGCAGTTTCAAGCTCTGAAGCATCGACAGCAAAATTGAAGCAATTAGGCATTGAAGTATTTGATTTAAACAATGTTGCAGAACTTGCCGTTTATGTTGATGGCGCCGATGAAATTAATGACCGCATGGACATGATTAAAGGCGGTGGCGCTGCTTTAACCCGTGAAAAAATTGTTGCCGCAGTTGCCAAAAAATTCATTTGTATTGTCGATAACACAAAACAAGTATCTATACTGGGCGACTTCCCACTACCTGTTGAAGTTATCCCAATGGCACGTTCATATGTTGCCCGTGAATTAGTTAAATTGGGCGGGGATCCTGAATATCGCCAAGGGGTAGTGACCGACAATGGTAATGTGATTTTAGATGTACATAACATGAAAATTCTAGATCCTAAAGTGATGGAAACTAAAATTAATGCCATAGTCGGTGTTGTCACTAATGGTCTGTTTGCTAACCGAGGTGCCGACGTATTATTAGTTGGCACACCTGAAGGCGTTAACACTGTCACCTCAAAGTAACTGTTTGGGATATGACTAAGTCTGAAATAGCGATATTTTAGCGACTGAATAAGCTAACAAGACATTATCGTCCAATAAAAAACCTAACTGGCTAAGTTAGGTTTTTTCATCTAGTGCCTGCTTGTTTAAACACATATGCAAATCGCTATATAAGCCTTCTCGCCCCTGTATCAGATTCTGTGTAACACTCACAAAAATAAACGTAAAATTACACTTTCAATCGCTTACGCAAAATCAAGCTTGATAATGTCAAAACACACCGCACTTCAAACCATCTTATACTTTGAACATACTGACTGACTTATGTAACCCTGCGGCTCGAATACGTAAATCTTCTGATGCCGCTGCATTTTCTTCCGAAGCGTGGGAAGACTCATCTGCAATGTCTCGTATAACTACCACATTTTTATTCACCTCAGCAGCCACCATACTTTGCTCTTCAATTGCCGCAGCAATTTGAGTGCTCATATCCATAATATTAGTCACATCTTCATTGATTAGACGTAATAATGTCCCTGCACTGGCAGCCTGTTCAGCACTTTCTGCCCCTTGGCGCTGGCTGGTTTCCATTAACTGAACAATAGATCGCGTGCGTGTTTGTAAGGTGCCGATAATAGCGGCAATCTCTTCGGTAGACTCTTGGGTTCGCATCGCTAGACTTCTAACCTCATCCGCTACCACCGCAAATCCGCGGCCTTGCTCACCTGCTCTAGCCGCTTCAATTGCTGCATTAAGTGCCAGTAAGTTAGTTTGCTCTGCAATACCTCGGATAACATCTAAAACGCTGCCAATCGTTTTACTGTCTTGCTCAAGCTCGCGAACCACTTTTGCCGAATCGTTAAGCTGGCTGGCAAGCAATTGAATTTTTGCAATCGTTTCTTCAACGCCAATTTGACCACTTTTTGCGTTGTCATGGGTTTGGCTCGCTTTCAATGCGGCTAACTCTGTGTTGTTAGCAATTTCATCAATTGTTGCCCCCATTTCAGTAATAGCAGTTGCAACCATATCCGTTTCATTTAGCTGCTTTAACACCCCTTCTGATGCAATAGAAGCATTATTAGATAATTCCTCACATGAGGTATTCATAGCATCAACCGCTTCATTAACTTGCTCAATCAAGTGTTGAAATGAACCGACCATGCTATTAACGTGAGTCGCTATGCGTGATAACTCATCATCCCCTGAGTCATCACATCTCAGGGTTAAATCTTTATTTTTTTCAATATTGGCAATCACCTGGGTGATATTTTCGACAGGGGTAATAATGCTGCGAATAATATAAAAAGTGGATACCGACAACACTAAGGTAATCAATAAGAAGATTCCGCCACCTAAATACACGCCATTTTCTTCTGCTTGATGGATTTCAGCTATGGTTTGATTTTGTAATATTTTACGATCGTCATCAGTTTTATGGATAACATCACGTAATACTTTCATTTTTCCGTCAACCTCAGTCAAGCCAAACTCTTGCTCTTTACTCACTAACGCCTGAAAATCAGCCTGATATTGGTCGATACTTTCCTGCAATTGACCTTTAATTCCAGATGTTAGATAAGAACTGTTAACAGCCTGCTTGAACTGACTAATATATAACGTAAACGAGTCTATATATTTGGGATCGCGGCGCAACATAAAATCTTTTTCATTACGACGAAGTTGAAGCATGATCATCAGTAACTCATTTTCATTATTACTGTTTAAGATCGTTTCAACATTATGAACAGCTCCCCTTAACTGGCCATACAAACCCGTTGTAGGTGTTAGGCCAATTTCTTTTTGTAGCACCACAACATCGTTAAATGTCGATTTATATGCCTGGACACTCGCCTTTAAACCATTCAAAGCCGTTAGGGGGATATTGCGATCAGTTAATACGCCCTCTAAATGATCAAACAATAGATTAAGATCGACAAAACTCTGTTGATGCTTTTCAAGATATACGACATCTAATCTGCTCAAGAAATCTTTTTCTTTATTTCTCAGCTCAAAAATTTCTTTTTCAATTTCGATTACACTGCTTTTAGAATCAGCCAATTGCTGCTGCACATTAATCGAATATAGTTGCAATGCAAACATAGCAACAAGCGCTAAAATAGAGACCGCAGCACTCAGCATTAGCTTAGAACGGATTAACATAGTGCACCCTTTTCATTTTAATAATTAATATATAGCCGTTTTCATTAAAGTAAGCGAATCATTAACCTAAAATACTTTCCAAAAATTGACCCTAAGCTTTCTATCGGCTTATAACACTAAAACTAAATACTGAGTGTTGTCTTATAGAAATATTATTCATTATTTTCAAAAAAGCATAAAAAAGGTCTTCCGAAGAAGACCTTAACTCATCACCTTTTTACAATGAGTGGACACGATGGCAAACATTGGGGTTACTTTTCCATTTGGTGACAATCAGTACATTCTTTCATTGTCAGTTCAGGGCTGTGCATTTCCATATCAATTTCATGGGCATCACCAATGGCATGGCAATCAGCACAAACTGCTAAAGTGGCTTCATTTTCAGTGTGCATAGCAACGTCGATGCTTTCATGACACTCAACACAGTCAACGGCAACAGCAGCACCTGCAAAAAATAGCGCAGTAAATAAAATTACATATTTCATATATACTCCTAAGTCATTTAGGCGCAGATCAGGATTATGCGTTCCAAAGCTCAACCTTTACTGCACTCATTAATTAAGTGTATTAACGACTATTTTAAGCATTATTTCAAAAAAGATTATCAAAAATGCTAACAACATCAAATTTTAAGCGTTATTGTGTCAATTAGAATCGACTTTAACAAAGCCACAACTTGCTGTACGATTTATCTCCAATCGATTTATTACCAAACAATTTATGACAAGAAAAATCTCAATCATAGAAAAAACTAACTGATTGAGTCGACTTCCTCTTGCGTTAAGTAACGCCAATCTCCAGGCACTAACTCTGGGTCTAGCTCAATTTGACCAACGCACTCACGGTGTAAATTAACCACTTTATTACCGACAGCGGCAAACATGCGTTTAACTTGATGATATTTACCTTCACTGATTGTTAAGCGCACCTGTTGTGGGCTAAGCAACTCTAAAATAGCTGGTTTGGTTAATCCATCCTCATTACGCAGTTCGATACCACTGGCAAAAACGGCGACTAAATCTTCACTAATAGGATCAGCCAGCTCAACTAAATAGCGCTTGCCGCAATCTTTCTTCGGAGAGGTGATTTTATGAGACCACTGTCCATCACTGGTGATCAAGACTAAGCCTGTGGTATCAGCATCTAACCGGCCAGCTATGTGTAAGGTATCAATTTTTTCGATATCCATTAAGCTCAACACTGAAGGATAAACTTCATCAATGGTCGAACAAATGGTGTCTACAGGCTTGTTCAGCATAATATATCGCTCACCGACCACTGAAATGACCTGACCATCTAAACAAACCACTGTATTTTCTGTTACCTGAAACCCCGAATCTTTAATCACTATGCCATCACAGGTAACATCACTTCGATGAAGTGCTTTTTTCGCCATAGTACGCGTCAATTCGGTACTCTCACAAATAAATTTGTCTAAACGCACAATCAATACTCACAGTTTTAATTTGTTCATATTATGCGGTCTTAAGTTAAAAATAGAAATAACAGCCGAGTAAATCGTACTTTTCGTTACACCTAGACACAAAAAAACGCACGCCCTTCCCCATAGAACGCTTGTATTATTAGCCGACAACCCCTTAACATAGCTGTCACAACAATAAGTCAGTAGTCAATTGCAATGATAGGCTTTGACACTCAAACCTGACAATATAAAACAACATTACCAGCCTCCATTGAAGGGCATATTTAAAGCAAAGGAAACAACATGAAAAAATTGGTTATTGGCGGTTTATGCGCCTCATTAATTGTAGGCTTAAGTGCTTGTAGTGATGACAAGGCCGTCGTTGCACCAGCTGCAGACGTCGCAAAAACAGCTACTGCAGCAGCGGTAGAAAAAGCACTAACGTCTGGTATTACTTTCGACAATATCGATAAGTCAGTACGCCCACAAGACGATTTTTACATGTATGTTAACGGCGCATGGATGAAGAACGCTGAAATTCCTGGCGACCGTACTAACATTGGTGCATTTTACGACTTACGTGAAAATGCCCGTGATGATGTTAAAGTCATCATTGAAGATTTAAGTGCCACACCCAATTTAGCTGATGGCACTGATGAGCAAAAAGTAGCTGATTTATATCGCTCATTTATGGATGTTGCCACTTTAAACAAATTAGGCATCGCACCAATCCAAGCTGATTTAGATAAAATTGCAGCACTAAAAGATAAAAAAGAATTAACTGCATTTTTTGGTGAAAATCAAGTTAACGGTGGCGGAACCCCTTTAGCTTTCTACGTTGAAATCGATGCCAAGAACTCTAGCCGTTATGCGACTCACATTTGGCAATACGGTTTAAGCCTGCCTGAAAAAGATTACTATTTTAATCAAGAAGAGCGCTTTGTTAATATCCGTAAAGCCTATGTTGAACATATCGAAAAAATGTACAACCTAGCTGGCTTACCAAATGCGAAAGCAAACGCAGAAGCAATTTTTGCTTTAGAAACCAAAATTGCAGAAAAACATTGGGATGTGGTTGAAACTCGCGATAGCACTAAAACTTACAATCTATATCAAGTGGCAGATTTAAATGAGTTAGCACCAGACATCAACTGGGAAGGTTACTTAGCGGCGTTAGGTGGTGGTGAGCAAACTGATATTATTATCAACCAGCCTAGCTATATCCAAGGGCTAAATGAAGTGATCAAGAACAATGATCTTGGTGCATGGAAAAACTACCTTACATGGATGACCTTAACCCATAATGCAAATAACTTGTCAGAAGTAATAGACAAGGAAAACTTTGCCTTTTTCTCTAAAACCTTAAATGGCCAAGCAGAACAAGAGCCACGTTGGAAGCGTGGTGTTACAGCAGTAAGCGACACGCTAGGTGAAGTCGTTGGTAAAGTGTACGTTAAACGTCACTTTGCTCCAGAAGCAAAAACACGTATGGAGCAGCTAGTTGAGAACCTTCGTGGCGCTTACGGCTCAAGTATTGATTC
Source organism: Shewanella sp. OMA3-2 (assembly GCF_021513195.1). Lineage (NCBI taxonomy): Bacteria > Pseudomonadati > Pseudomonadota > Gammaproteobacteria > Alteromonadales > Shewanellaceae > Shewanella > Shewanella sp. OMA3-2. The sequence continues at coordinate 3,711,079 of NZ_CP090974.1, forward strand.
ATTAGATTGGATGAGCGCTGACACTAAAGTTGCCGCAAAAGACAAGCTAGCTAAATTTAACCCTAAAATTGGTTACCCAAATAAGTGGGACGACTATACCAAGCTGACTATCAAAGCTGATGACTTATTAGGTAATGCTAAACGTGCTGCGATTTTTGAACATAACAAGAATTTAGCTAAGTTAGGCCAACCGATAGATAAAGACGAGTGGCACATGACGCCACAAACCGTTAATGCTTACTACAATCCAACCATGAATGAAATTGTGTTCCCTGCTGCGATTTTACAACCGCCATTCTTTAACTTAGAAGCAGATGATGCAGTTAACTACGGTGGTATTGGTGCGGTTATCGGTCACGAAATGGGCCACGGTTTTGATGACCAAGGTGCTAAGTTTGACGGTGAAGGTAACATGCGAGACTGGTGGACAGAAGCTGACCTAAAAGCATTTGAAACTAAAGGTAACGCCCTTATTGCTCAATATAGCGGTTATAAAGTATTTGACGATTTAAACGTTAATGGCGAATTAACCTTAGGCGAAAATATTGGTGATTTGTCAGGTGTGACTATTGCTTATAAAGCTTATAAAATGTCACTTAATGGTCAAGAAGCCCGGTGATTGATGGTCTAACTGGCGATCAACGCTTCTTTATGGGCTTTAGCCAAATCTGGCGTGTGAAAATGAAAGAAGAAGCTATGCGCAACCGCGTAGCAACTGACCCACATTCACCTGGTCATTTCCGTGCATTAGGCGCGTTATCTAACATGCCTGAGTTCTATACCACTTACGATGTTAAAGAAGGTGACAAGATGTATCTTGCACCAGAAAAGCGCGTAAAAATCTGGTAAGCATAATCTAAAATGAAGGGCGCCATTAGGCGCCCTTTTTGTTAAGTTTTCTTAATCTAAATGCCTGTCTTCATTCAGTATTGGTTCAGCTTCATTAAGCTAAAGTGTCTCTAAGCTAACCGCAAGGAGAATTAACATTGAATAAACTCTTTCGTACTCTTTTCATCTTTGTAATCTTACTGAGTACACGTCAAGTTACCGCTCAGTCACTTGCACCTGTTAATCAACAAGATGACAAAGTCGCTTACGGCTTAAATCTTGAGGCTAATAATGCACTTGATATCTTATATTCAATCCCTGACTTTCAAGCATATCACCCCATGCAACAATCGGCTGACTTGATTGATTTAATGTCACAAGCCGATCTTGCTCAAACCGAGTTAGGTCAGCTTTTAGCAGTAATCAGTCAACAAAATGAAGTGACTATGTTGTTACCTGCGACTAAAAGTTATCAGCGAGCATTACAAAAAGTAACCCATAAATTTGAAGGGGATGCCCGTTTAATTACCGATTTAGCTCGAGGCAGTATAGTGGCTAATAATGTTGATGACTTAATGGCAAGCTACAAAATGTTAACTGAAAATAGCGAAGTGGTACAAATTAAAAACCGCTTTGCAAACCCTAAAGCGTCTGGTTATCGCGATTTAAATATGCTCGTAAAACTGCCACAAAGCCAAATGATTGTTGAAGTGCAGTTACACTTACAAACCATTGCTAATATAAAAAGTGGTCAGGATCATAAACACTATGAACAAATTCAACAAATTGAAGCTATTGCCAGTTTGGAGCATCGTGCCCTCAATGAATTTGAAATACAGCAAATCACTCGCATTCGTCAGCAATCTCATAAGCAGTATCATAAAGCTTGGCTAGTATATAAACGTCAAGCAGTAACGACCGATTATCAGCAAGCTGCCTAACCAGCCATTAATTCCACCCACCCTTTTGCGCTCATATGAGCGCATTTTTTTTATCTAACTAAGCCATTAACTCTGCTATAATCCCGCCCAATATCGCATTGATAGCTATCGCGACTAAAGGAACACCCAATGCAAGACATTATTGATCATTTACAAGAGCTCAGTGAAACCGTTCCAGTCCCTTTTGAACTGCCTACTTTTGAGCAACTTGTCGAAGTTGAAGAACAAATATTAATTGGGCTTCCAGGGGATTTAAAAGAGTATTTACTGTATGCCAGCGACGTAATTTATGGCACTTATGAACCCGTTACAGCTGCAGATCCATACTCGCACACCTTTTTGCCAGAAGTGGCCAGTTACGCTTGGTCTATTGGATTACCAAGAGAGCAAATTCCAATTTGCCAAATTGGTGACAGCTTTTACTGCATTGAAGAAAACGGTCAAGTACAGTTTTGGAAAAATGGTCGCTTTAGTAAAGAACGATGGGAATCATTGTGGGACTGGATTGAAGACGTTTGGCTCGGACTTTAACACTCATTTTAAAAATTAAAATATTAGCTTACTTTAGGAAAAATCATGTCAAACTCATCGGGCTTGAACGCCATCGAAATGCAGTGTTTACGCCAATCTTTTGGGTTAACCGCTGAGCAAATTGCACTAATCACTAAGACGACTACCGAAGCGGTTATCGCATGGGAAGCCGGTGAGGCAGAGGCGCCAATTCCTGCTCAAAAAAAGCTACTAGAAATTGATGACATCATTGAAATGCAAGTACTCAATACCACTGATGGCATTGAAGAGTTATTTAAAAAAGAGCCTAAACGCCGTTTAGCGTTTGTGGTATATCCCACTCAAGCACTTTATACCCAATACAACCCTGAATTTTTAAGTTCATTACCGCTAACAGAGCTGTATAACACTGCAGCCTGGCGAATTAAGAAAGAATGTAAGCTGGTACTTGAAGTTGATGTGAGCTTAATCGCCCTTGATGCTGAAGCCTACAAAGCCTACCGCGCAGATAACGGCATGAGCGAAAGCCGCGAGAGCCGCGCTAAATGGGCTGCTGCACAGTTATAGTTATTGGTATTGGTATTGGTATTGGCCATCAAGCGTAACAAACAACAAGGAAGCTTAATGCTTCCTTTTTTAATGCTAATTATATGGTCATTAATGAAAAAGCCACACCCCAAAAGGGAGTGTGGCTTTTATTATCTTAAGGTTATGTTATTAAGATCGTGTTATTAAGATCGTATTATTAAAACTTCATTGTCACTTTAGTATAGATATAACGGCCTAATGGATTATGTACACCCATTGCATAACCATAAAGGTCAGCATCACCATCACCAATTGCAAATGACGGTTCTTCATCAAACACGTTATTCACACCTACAGATAACTTAACCGTGTCATTGAAACGGTATGAGCCAGACATATCGACTAATAACTGAGCATCAACGGTGCGGGTTTTATTGTAGTCTTCAAACTCACCGATATAGCTTAAGTTAACGTTAGCGGCAAAATCATCCATGTTCCAGTTAGTTGTTGCCAACCAACGGTGTTGTGGATATTCATACTCACCAGTGTAATCAACAGTACTGCCATCAACTTCTTTTTCGAAGCTGATTAAGTAGCTGTATTCTAAACCAAACTTAACATCACCAAAATTATTTAACTCAATACCATAGTGGGAAGATAAATCCACACCTTGAACTTCTTGCGAACCAATGTTAACGAATCCTGATTTAATCACATCAAGCGGACCCAATGTTTGACCAGGCTGCGGTGCATTTCGAACACAAACCGTACTGTTTTGATTATTACAATTGTCATCGTAAAGATCTTGGTTTTGCAGTGAATCAATTTTGTTGTCTTGAAGGATATTAAATATATCAAAACCCACATCAAACTGCTGACTTGGCGCCCAAATCATACCGACGTTCCAAGTTTCAGACTCTTCAGCTTTAAGGTTAGGGTTGCCAGCAAATATAAAGTTGTAGTCAAGTAGCTCACAATCAACATTGTCGGCGGCACAACGGTAACTATCAATTAAAAAGTCACTCTTTTCAGATGGACCAAGACCAATTTGTGCTAAAGATGGCGCACGGAACCTGGTAGACCAAGAACCACGAGCGGTTAACTCATCATTAATGCCCCACTGGAAAGCAATTTTAGGGTTAGTGGTTGAGCCAAAATCACTGTAATTGTCATAACGTCCCGCTAGCTGTAACTCAAAACTATCAGTAACCGGAACAGATAACTCAACATAGGCAGCGTATTGATCCCGTGAACCAAAGGCAGATATTGCTTCAGTACCAAAAATCAAACCACGTTGGAATTGCTCGTCCGGTATATCGCTTACACTTTCTTCACGGTACTCAGCCCCTGCTGCCATCATGATATCGCGATCAGCAAGAGTAAACGCATGGCCAGAAATGCTGGCATCATAAGCAGTAATGCTCGACTTACCTTGTCTTACAAGGCTAGTGGTAATGCGGTCAATCACATCTTGTGAGTTAACTGCAGCACCAAATGGGTTGTAATTACCGGCATCAATTTCAGCTTGTAGGTAATCCGTTCTTACCCAGCCTTGTGAACGATTACCCGTTTGAGTAGATTCACTACGACCACGTTGTGTTGATACTTCCCAATCCCACTCGTTCACGACACCACGCAGACCAGCAACAATGCGCATAGTATCTGATTCGATATCCCAACGACGAGCGCCGGCGTCAACGGTACGATAACGACCAATTTCAATATCTTGTCCGAATGGATTATTAGGGTGTGAGCCAGGTACAGTTAACCCTGCATCTTCATCTAATGGTGTTGGTGCGCCGCCCGCTTCAGAGGTGTTATGCTGTACAGACAACTCTAAAAATGCGGTTAAATCTTCACCTAACATGTAGTCAAACTGGCCAATGGCGCCCACTCGCTCAGAAGTAGGAATGGTCATATTGTAAGGACCATAATCAAACAAACAACTACCGCTACCTGTGGCTCTGTCTGGTGGACAATCTGGGTCAATCGTTTTAACACCGTTAACGTAAAAATAGCCCGGATACCCGCGAGATGAACGGTAATCTTCACCGCCATATGGCGACTGATTTGCGGTACCAAATTGGCCCATGTCTTCTGCTGATAATGTGCCGTTAGTAAAGTAATCTAAAATAATAGAAGCACTGCCTTTATCAGCTTTAACGCCCCATACCAAGCTAGCAGTCGTTTCGTCATATCCTGTGCCGCTATCATCGCCATAACCTAAGTTAAGCTCAATTCCTTCGATGTCCTTTCTTAAAACAATGTTAACCACACCAGCAATAGCATCAGAGCCATAAATTGCTGAGGCGCCATCTTTTAAAATATCGATACGCTCAATGGCCGATACTGGAATGTTGTTAATATCAACAAACGAATTTGAAATACCTTCGGCAAATGCACTCGCACCGACACGGCGACCATTTATGAGTACAAGTGTGGCATCAGGGCCTAAGCCACGCAAACTGATCGATGCACCGCCGTTTGCTGTCGAATCCTGGCTGTTACCACGGGTAGAGAATGCACCTGAGCCATTGGCAGGCATACGTTCAAGAAGTTGCTGTAGGTTGTCAAACCCCATGTTAGCAATATCTTCTTTGTTTAATGATTGTACTGGTGAAGGTCCTTCAATATCAGTTCGCTTGATACGAGAACCAGTAACTTCGATACGTTCAACTTTATTTTCTGCAGATGCATCAGCGGCTTGAGCAACAAAGGCTATAGGGGCCAATGACAGTGATACAGCAATAGCGCACGCGCTGCGCAAAACGTTAGGTCTTTTCATGATCTTCCTTAACAGTAATTTTTATTTTATATCCAGGGCTACTGTAAATTACGGTAACAATATAATTGCCAATAGCCTGCTTGGATTATTATTTACATGTCCAAGTTAATTTAAAATTTAACAAAGTCAACACAATGCATTAATGTTAATGCAACTAAATAACGAGTAAAGAGTAAAAACCCAAAAATAATGAATCTAAATTCACAATTAAAATATAATAAAATGATACACAAACAGGACGATTAACTAAAATTACCGGCATAGCATCTATCCAACATTAAATTAATCAATATATTTTCCATTAAATTAATAAGTTAACTAATCAACAATAGGCTTGAATATTTTTTATGCTAAATCAACAATCGGTTTCGATTTCTGCACTGTCTAAAATAAAAATTTTATTTAACGCTACAGGCCCAGGTATTTTAATGGCCGCTGCTGCAATTGGTGCATCGCACCTTGTCGCATCAACCCGTGCTGGGGCTGAATATGGTTGGCAGTTAGCCTGGTTAGTGCTGGCGGTAAACTTGGTTAAATATCCATTTTTTGCTGCTGGAGCGCGTTATACCGCGGCAACGGGTGAAAGCTTACTAGAGGGTTATTTACGTCAAGGGCGCGGTTACTTGTGGCTGTTTACTGGGCTCAATACTATTGCCGCGGTAGCCAGCACTGCTGGGGTATGTATGTTAACCGCGGCAATGTTAACTCAATTTATTCCACTTTCTATTGACGTATTAGCCTTAATTGTATTAATCACATCATTGCTATTGTTAATTGTCGGTCATTATAAATGGCTGGATAACATCACAAAAGTCATCATGTTTGTGCTAACTATCTGTACATTAATTGCGGTGTCATTGGCACTGTCTAACCAATGGGGGAAGCCAGTAACCACCTCTAGTGCAGATGCTTGGCAATGGGCTAACGTGGGGTTTCTAGTAGCCATGATGGGCTGGATGCCCGCCCCTATTGAAGTCAGTGCGTGGAATTCACTATGGCTACTAGAAAAGCAAAAGACCCAAACGATAACAGCCAAACAAGCTATTTTCGATTTCAATTTAGGCTATATCACTACTGCGATCCTTGCATTGGTTTTTCTAGCGTTAGGCGCATTAGTTATGCATGGTTCTGGGGAACAGTTTTCAGACTCTGGCGCTCAGTTTGCAAATCAATTAATCAACTTATACAGTCAAGTCATGGGCGAGAGCACCCGCTACCTTATCGGTATTGTGGCATTTTTATGTATTTTCAGTACCACTGTGACTGTAATTGATGGCTATAGCCGCACTTTAAATATGGGCTGGCAATTGCTCACTAAAGCACAGAACTCAGCCAACAGACTCAATATGATTATGCTACTAATGAGCGCGCTAGGTTTAGGTTTAATCCTGTTTTTTAAAGGTGCACTGCTGCCTTTGCTAGAGTTTGTAATGATTTTAGCCTTTATGACCACTGTAATATTTGCATGGCTTAACTTTCGCCTAATGACCAGTGAAACCTTAGCGCCGAAATATCGTTATGGTAAAACTATGGTGGGTTTATCTTGGCTTGGGTTGTTGTATTTAGTTGGCTTTGCAATATTGTTTATTTATTGGTATTTCAGTAAATGATCATCTCACTAAAGTTGTTAATCCCGCTGACATACTTCACAACAATTATTTATACATTACTGTGGTTTAGCTTTGCCTTTGGCTCACTGCAGGCCAATGCATTTGAATTAACAGCAACCGATATTCAAAGCATTATTGATAAGGATTCAAGAGCCTTTAGCGGCGTAATTATGATTAGCGATAACAGTAAAAATTACGTTAATTATCAAGCCGGTGAAACAATAAAATCGGACAGTGTATTTTTAATTGGATCGATTTCGAAAACAGTCACGGCAACCCTTGTGCTGCAGGCTGTTGACCAACAAAAATTAACCCTAACCGATAATATCAGTGATCACTTAACCATTAAGACCCAATATCCTGTCACTATTGCTCAACTGCTCAATCACACCTCAGGAATTTTACCGCCAAAATCACCGAGTCTTATAGCCGACTCGCAATTCGCGCCCACAAGTCAGTTTAGCTATTCAAACTATGGTTATGCTTTACTCGGGCAGATATTAACTCAGGTCTATCAGCAACCTTACTCCACATTAGTGAATCAATTCGCTACTCAAAACAAACTGGATATTCAGGCAAACATTGGCTCTATTGCTGCTATGTATACTCAGCAACCGCGCTTAGCACAAGGGTATATGGAGCAGCAAAACCAGCGTACTCTATTAGTTGATTTGACCATAGATAACGACTTTCTAGCTTTTGGTGGTATGCAAGCTAGCACAGCGGGTATTAATCAATTTTTAAACGGACTACATCAAGGGCATTATTTGTCAGCATCAAGCTACCAAGCGATGACGAACGCCAGTACGACTCGTCATCATCGATGGGGAGAAGTTGGCTATGGTTTCGGTTTACAAATCAGTCAACAAGGCGGCGTAATAGAATACAGTCATTCGGGGTATATTCCAGGGTACATAAGCTTAATGCTTTATTACCCGCAGCCACAATTAACCGTGGTGATATTAGAAAACACCTCGTGGGATTTAGATAATATTGATCGTGTTTTTGGCTTACAGGATAAAATCCGCCAAACAATAACCGAACAGCTTATGGCACACGAATAACCTGACGAATTAAAGATTAGTCGCTATAATAGGCCCTAGTCACGTGACCTAAACTATTTATGCGCAGCCGCGCCAGAGAACCTTATGATTAACAATGATATTCTTCGCCGTATTCGTTTTGTTTTTGATTACTCAAATGCCAAAATGATTAATATTTTCAGCCAAGCCAATGCCGAAATCACCTCAGATGAGATAATCGCGCTACTGAAAAAAGAGGAAGAAGAAGGTTATCAAGCTTGTAACGATAAATTAATGTGCCAGTTTTTAGATGGTTTGATCATCAAAAACCGTGGTTTAAAACCTGACGCTGAAGTACCTGCGCCATTAAAGCAGCTAACCAATAACCTTATTTTTAAGAAATTACGGGTCGCACTAGAAATGCGCGAAGACGAAATTATTGCCATATTAGCGTTAGCAGATTTTGCGATGTCTAAATCTGAATTAGGTGCATTATTCCGCAATCCTGATCATAAAAACTATAAAGCCTGTGGCGATCAAGTATTACGTAACTTCGTTAAAGGTTTATCAATTAAACACCGCGGTAAATAAGACTAGCTTCAATAACATCTAATATACCCTATTAATGCGCAGCTCCGGCTGTGCATTTTTGTTACTCGCTAGCAATTCAAACAACTGCTTGATAAAAAAGTGTGAAAATCATCACTTAACAGACCACAATACTTATTAGTCATGTTAATCTATCCTTCAACAAACCTATCAAACAACACACAAAAAAGGTTACCCATGGACGATACTAAACGCCCACTCTATCTTCCTTTTGCTGGCCCAGCCATTCTTGAATCTCCGCTGTTAAATAAAGGCACTGCGTTTACCGAAGATGAACGTATTTCATTTAACCTTGAAGGCTTATTGCCTTGGGTAATTGAAACCATTGATGAGCAGGTCGCGCGCGCATATCAGCAGTTTACTAACTTCACTAATGACCTAGATAAACACATTTATCTGCGCAATATTCAAGACACCAACGAAACGTTATTTTATTCATTGGTGCGTAGCAACATCAGTGAAATGATGCCGATTATTTACACCCCAACAGTAGGATTAGCCTGCGAGCGTTTTTCAAAAAACTATCGCCGTAATCGTGGGTTGTTTATCTCGTACGAGAACAAAGATCGTATCGACGATATCTTGAATAACTCAACTCGCCATAAAGTCAAAGTCATTGTTGTCACTGATGGTGAGCGTATTTTAGGGTTGGGCGACCAAGGTATTGGCGGCATGGGCATTCCTATTGGTAAGCTATCACTTTACACCAGTTGTGGTGGTATTAGCCCCGCATATTGTCTTGCGGTTACATTAGATGTGGGAACAGATAACCCACAACTACTGGATGACCCTATGTACATGGGTTGGCGCCACCAGCGCATTGGTGGTGATGACTATAAAGACTTTGTTGAAGCCTTTATGCAAGCGGTTAACCGTCGCTGGCCTGATGCATTAATTCAATTTGAAGATTTTGCTCAGAAAAACGCCATGCCTTTGCTGGAGCGTTATAAAGACCAATACTGTTGTTTTAATGATGATATTCAAGGTACGGCCGCGGTGACAGTGGGGTCGTTATTAGCTGCCAGTAAAGCCGCTAATACCACACTTAGCCAACAGCGTATTGTGTTTCTAGGTGCGGGTAGTGCAGGTTGCGGTATCGCTGAAGCGATTATTGCCCAAATGGTATCAGAAGGTATTACTGACGCGCAGGCTCGCGCTCAAGTCTTTATGGTGGACCGTTGGGGTTTGTTGCTAGACAACATGCCTAATCTATTACCTTTCCAAAGTAACTTGGCGCAAAAAACCACTCTAGTTGAGCAATGGGACAATTACAGCGACAACGTGTCATTACTTAATGTGGTTAATAACGCCAAACCGACTGTATTAATTGGCGTATCGGGTGCTCCAGGGTTATTCACTGAAGATGTGATTAAAGCCATGCATAGCCATTGCCCACGCCCGATAGTCTTTCCATTATCTAACCCAACTAGTCGGGTTGAAGCGACTCCAAAAGATATTTTAAACTGGACATCAGGCCAAGCGCTTGTGGCTACAGGTAGCCCTTTTGAGCCAGTAGTGGTCAATGGTGAAACCTTTGAAATAGCCCAATGTAATAACAGCTTTATTTTCCGGGTATTGGTCTTGGGGTATTATCTTGTGGTGCTACCCGTGTATCCGATGAAATGCTGATGGCCTCTAGCCGTGCATTGTCAGAATGCTCGCCACTGGGCACTACGGGTGAAGGTTCGCTATTACCTAAACTTGAAGACATTCATAAAGTGAGTAAGTACATTGCGTTTGCCGTGGCTAAAGTCGCTATTGAACAAGGTTTAGCCCTACCTTGTACTGATGAGTTGCTGCAACAAGCCATTGATAATAACTTCTGGGAACCTGAGTATCGCCGTTATCGTCGTACGGCGTTCTAAACGGTACCAGCTATTTATCACTAGAAATGCGCTTAATCGCTAAAAACAAAAATCCCAGCTATCAAGGCTGGGATTTTTACTTTATCAGGTTGTTGAAGCAATAGACTGACAAACTCAATCTAATTATCCCCTAGTCAGCCATAACCTTTTTGAAGCTATTAAGCATAATTCTATCTGTACGCGCTTTTTTTAACTTGCGTAAACATTCTTTTAACGACTGCTCTGCTAAACGGCCAAAAATACCATCGTACTCGTTATTATTCATCTCTTCTTCCGTGTCATTGGCATCAGCAATTTCTTGCGCAACACGGCTCAACTGCATCCAAGCATTAGCAATATAAAAACCATGAAATTCAGCCTGCGAAATAAGCTTTTGAGCACTGGCTGGCAGTTTGTCCCAAGCATGACTAAAGGCTTTGGCTTTATCGGCAAACAGCTCTTCAAATAAACCATCATAAGCTTCAATTAAACTGTCAGGCAGTTGGTCCATAGGTAGCACTTTGTTTGCTACGTTATAAGATACTTTTGTCGCGATACCTCTATAGGTTTGTTCAACCATGATTACACCTTATCTTCATCAATACTAATATTTGAGTTTGAGCTTGAGTTAGCGTTTGAATTAGAAACGCCCACTAATAAACACACCATAAGTGCCATTATAAGCCAGTGGAACCACACTAATGTTTTCATAGGGATCAGTAAAATACCAACCCGCTATAATACCAATTGCCGCCCCAGCAAGCACATCTTCAACATGATGTTTATCGCTGGCAACACGAGTATAAGCAACGTATGAAGCAACCACATAGGACGGCACACCATACTCCCAACCATAACGTTGATTAATAAACGTTGCCGCGGCAAAGGTGTCCGCCGAATGTCCAGACGGAAATGAGTCATCGCCGCTGCCATCCGGTCTTTGCTTATCAACGCCTAACTTTAGCGCTTCAACCACTATACGGCTTGAAATACCCGCTTTAGCTAACTGCCAAGCCCCTTGATAGTCATCTTCGACTATTAATGCCGAAGCGAATGCAACCGCAGGTAAAGCAAGGTGTAACACATCTCCAGAAGTTTCAAGATCATCTTTAGCTTGGCTAGGTAAAGACACAATCAATAGCAATATTGACAGCATTATAGGTCTAATGGCTCTTATACTCATACTGACTCCCTTATAAACTCACAAAAGCGATAATCGCGACGTTATACGCTGCAAGGCGTCATAATGCAAATACTGTTATAGTTGGAAATAATAACCAAAGAGCATGTTATATATTTGTTATTTAAATCTATAAGCGACTATAATTGCCCCAATACAGGAACAATAAACATCAAAGTATTATTGTTGCAAATAACAAAAATAAGTGACCTGTTATCTTGAATAAAAAACTTAATATACTGTTAAATATTACTATTTTATCAATAGTAAGCCTTTTTCAGCCCCATCTCTATCTGAGTACTATGATAATGCTCGGGCGGATGCTATTTATCAAAAATTTGAGCTCGCAGATTATAAAGATCAGCAAGAAGCCGATGCTCTAGTTAAAGAATATAAACAGATTATTGCTAGCGATGATGAGGTACGCCAAAAGCTCCTCGTCCGTTTAACCTGTTGGCAACACCCGTCTGAAACTGATGAACAGCTGGCTCAAGTGATTGAATACACAAAACAACAATTACTGATTTATTCAGAACCTTACCCTTCAGAAATTCATACTGACTTACTATTATGCCTAGGCTATCAAAAGCAATTAGCTGGACAAACCGAAGAGGCATTTACCGATATTTCATCGGCAATTAATAGTGCATATGAACTAGAGAGCCCAAGATTAATCGCTGACGGGCGCAGTATTCGCGGCTCTTTGATGTCTTACCAAGGTAACTACAACGCAGCTTTAGAAGATTTAATTACTGCACAACATCTTTATGAAAAATTAAACCTTACTTACTGGGCTAATCAAACTTTAAATGAAATTGCCACCAGTTATCGCCGCTTTGGTGATTCAGAAACCGCACTAAAATATCAAATAAAATTAGAGAAAATGTATATAGAATCTGGTCGGCTGTTTGAAGCAGACATAGTTAACGTACAAATCGCATTTTCATTAGAAGCATTGGGGAAAATTAATGAGTCCACTGAGCGCTTTTATAAATCGCTAAAATACTGGGAATCAAAACAAGAAAAAGTGCCCGCTGCTGACGCCAAAGTTAATATTGCCGGCAATCTTATTCAACAAGGCCAAATCGATAAAGCGCTCACCTTACTAAAACAAGCTGAGCCTGATATTCCAGATAAACATGAAGGCCCTCATAGCTTTATGAGTTTGTATTTTGCTCAAGTTTATTTAGCAAAAAATGAGTTAGACAAAGCTATAAAGTACAGTAATCAAGCCTCGATTGATTTTAACCGCGGCGCAAATAAACGCGGAGAAGCCCAAAATTTGCGCTTATTAAATGATATTTACCTTGCCAAAGGTGATGTGACAAACGCCCACAAAGCCTTAACAGCCTTTATCGATATGCATTTAATACTAGACAAACAAATAATGTCAGATAGAAATGCTGAAATGCAAACCCGATTTAATACCGACAAAGTGCACAATGAAAATCAGCTATTACTTAAAGCAGCAAACGACAAAGAGTTACAGCTACAAATAATGCAACGTAATGAAACATTGCAAGTGGTGATTATCACCTTAGTGGCTATTATCTTGCTCATAGTGTCAGTTTTTGCTTATAAACAGGTTAAACGTAAACGCAGATATCAAACCTTAGCCTTAACCGATGAACTAACCGGACTGTCTAACCGCCGCGATACCTATTATCAAGGTGGTAATTTTATTAAACAAGCCAGACAAAGCGGTAAACCTTTTTCTGTTATCTCATTTGATGCTGATCGCTTTAAACAAGTAAACGATACCTTAGGCCATGATATTGGCGACAAAGTATTAGTTAAATTAGCGGCATTAACCATGGGGATGATGCGAGAGAATGATGTAGTCGGCCGTGTCGGTGGTGAAGAGTTTTTAGTACTATTACCTAATATTTCCAACACAATTGCTCAAGAAATTGCCCAACGCTTAATTGACTGTATTGCTAATTATGATTGGAGCTTAATATCACCTGAGTTACACCAAACTGTGAGCGCTGGTGTCACAAGCTTAACCAATGAAACAGAATTATCGCCATTACTGCTTAAAGCTGATCACGCACTTTACAGGGCCAAAGCCGATGGTAGAAATTGCGTTAGAAACGCATAGCTTTAATCTGGGATAATTACGACGGCAAAAGAATGGATTAATTCAATCGCATCATTGGTGAGTTGATGAGTTGATGATTGAGGCCCTTGCTCATTGGCGCCTCATCTTCAGTTACTATTATCACTGGCTTATGCACCACTGAGTAAAACATTAACTACCTCCACTCGGGTTAAGAGATGGGCTCAATAAGCTGAACTCAATAGATTTAGCTTATTTTGTAGCAAACTTGCCATTTGTGTTGAAAACAAAGCACATTAGCACGTCAATAGCTGACCTATTGCACGTACTAATGTGAAAAAATAACGCTGTTAGTAAGGCAAAGGGCTGTTTGGTAAGCGTTTATTATCCCGAGCTGAGGTTAACGACAAAGCAAAGTTGCTAATAGTCCATAGACATCGCAGCCACTCTTCACAAATGCCCTATCAACTTAAAATAAAGCCGGACTTTATCGACGAAAAAGTCTATAGCCCATTACAGATAGCGTATAATCAACAACAAAATTAACTCACCACTAACGATTTACCATGCCAGAGTCTATTGAGCCACTTAATACTGAAATGCCTCGCACTGTATTAAGTGCAAACCAACTAGCTGAGCTTGCCCAAGAAATTAAGCAATGGGGTAAAGCATTAGGTTTCGCACATATTGGTATCACAGATGTCGACTTATCAGCAAATGAAGCCGATTTACAAGCATGGTTAGATAAAGGTTACCACGGTGACATGGGTTATATGGCTAATCACGGCATGATGCGTGCAAGGCCAGCAGAACTTCACCCTGGCTGTATTAGAGTGATTAGCGCACGCATGGATTATCTGCCACCCGATGCTGGGTTCGCCAGTAACTTAACCGACCCCAATTTAGCTTACATATCACGTTACGCTGGCGGGCGAGACTATCATAAATTAATGCGACAACGGCTAAAACAGCTTGGCGAAAAAATAGCATCGCACTGTCAAAGTCTTGAGTTTAATGACACCGACTTTCGCCCTTTTGTCGACTCAGCACCTATTTTAGAAAGATCTTTAGCAGAAAAAGCAGGTTTAGGCTGGACAGGCAAACACTCGCTGATTTTACATCCTGATGCAGGTAGCTGGTTTTTTCTCGGTGAATTATTAATTAATTTGCCCCTGCCAACCGACACCCCTATCGCTGAAGGATGCAACACCTGTGTAGCCTGTATAAAATCATGCCCAACAGATGCCATTGTAGCCCCTTATGTTGTTGATGCTAGGCGTTGCATATCCTATCTCACCATAGAGTTACAAACGGCTATACCCGAGGAATTTAGACCCTTAATTGGTAATCGAATTTATGGCTGCGACGACTGCCAACTCGTCTGCCCCGTCAATGCCAAAGCCCCGCTCACCCAAGAAACAGACTTTCATACCCGAGCAAAACTAATACAACCTGACTTGCTAAGTTTATTTGCCTGGTCAGAAAGTACATTTTTGTCAAATACCGAAGGCAGCGCCATCCGCCGTATTGGCCATAAACGCTGGTTACGTAACATAGCCGTCGCCCTAGGTAACGCCCCCGCAAGCGAAAATATTATTACTGCATTGACGCAAAAAGCACTAACAGATGAAGTAGATGCATTAGTCATTGAGCATATTGAATGGGCCATTACTCAGCAACAAGCAAAGCTAGCAGAGCAAGCAATCGCTATAATCGAACCGCTGAGCCGCAAAACCCAACGAGTTATCCGCAGTATTGAAAAAGGCCTACCACGGGATGCTTAGTTTAATCTGATTGGTGAATAACGCTTCTCACGCAGCAATTAAATTACCTCACAAAATTTAACTCATCCGCATCTCACCGAGTCCATGTATTTCTAA
The DNA here is from genome assembly GCF_021513195.1 of Shewanella sp. OMA3-2. Lineage (NCBI taxonomy): Bacteria > Pseudomonadati > Pseudomonadota > Gammaproteobacteria > Alteromonadales > Shewanellaceae > Shewanella > Shewanella sp. OMA3-2. The sequence goes on from NZ_CP090974.1 coordinate 3,726,875, forward strand.
AGCAAGCTTAAATCCGCCTTGTCGGCCGATGCGTGGAAAACAAGACCTGTAATGTTCATACTACTTTTCTGGTAGGCGAACAGATTATTGTTGTCTTCATGTAAATAAAACACACAGGCGTCTGGACGTCCAGAAGGTTATCGTGCTAACCTGCTGTCAAGTAATCGAATTGATTTCATCGGTCAGTTGAGTAAGTTTCATGTGGAGTGAGCAATGATAGAACTTAGACACCTTCGCACCTTAATGGCGTTAAAGGAAAGTGGTAGTTTAGCGGGTGCAGCTAAGAAACGTTTTGTAACTCAATCGGCTCTTTCTCACCAAATTAAAGAATTAGAAACCCGTATTAATTCATCTATTTTTGTACGCAAAAGTAAACCGCTTACCTTCACCCACGAAGGCGCTCGTTTACTTAATCTTGCTGAAGAAATTTTGCCAAAGGTCATTGCGACAGAATCTGATTTGAAGCGTGGATTAGAAGGTGAAAATCAACAACTCAAACTAGGCATTGAATGTCACAGTTGTTTTAGATGGTTAATGCCGGTTATTGAAGCATTTAAGCAACACGCTCCAGATGCACAGATTGATATTTCAAGTCGTCATCTTTTTGATTCGCTTAATGCACTTGAAACTGGCGGGTTAGACATAGTGCTAACGTCTGATCCTGTTCCTGGACATACTTTGGCGTATCAGCACTTATTTGATTTTGAAGTTAAATTAGTGGTTGCCAATAATAATGCATTGTCGGCTCAGGCTTTTATTAGCCCTGCACATTTAGCCAAACAAACATTATTAACTTATCCAGTGCCGCTTACTCGTTTAGATATTTACAAGCACTTTTTAGAGCCTGCCGGTGTAGAAATTGGCGAACAAAAGCAGTGTGATTTAACGTCAATGTTATTGCAAAGAGTAGCCTGTAATGATGGCGTTGCTGCGCTGCCCACATGGTCAATCAAAGAAAGCCAAGGCCTAAGCTTAACCGCAATACCATTAGGGCCTGAAGGCTTAAAGCGACCATTATTTGGTGCCTATAGACGTGATGCCACCAATGCTAATTTAATCCAGAAATGGTTAGAATTAGTGGCCCAGGAAGGTTTAGCATTGCAAAGGTCTAGCCTGAATCTGGCCTAATATGACCAAGATTAAGCGCAACTCAGGTCGAGCACTATAGGGGGTTTATCAATAAACCTCTTTTAGACAGTATTCTTCGTAAAAGAAGCCCTGCGGAGTCTGGGTTTTTAGTTTGTTGTAAGTTGTGTGCAATCATGAACTCAACACGTAAATCATCATCTAGACCTAAAGACTCAAAGGCTTCAATTGAAAGCGTTTGCTGATGGCTGTCAAGTAACGACTTAATCACTCGCAGTGACACAGGTTTTTCTTGCTCGCTATTTAAGTAAGCAAAGGCGGTTAAGGCTATAACCTGACCAAATACGCTAAACAGTGCTAAGGTTTGCATTTCATCAGCATCAATTTTCAGGCCGCTATCCTTCTCGGTTTCCTGACGTAAAAGTGCAATGGAATCAACTGCAATTAACTCATTCAACTTCCAGTAACCCTGAATTAGTTTTTTATAAGGCTCTGCAAGACCATCTAAACGCTCTTTTAGATAAAACGAAAAAGCATAACGGTAAATATTAACCTGACCAAGACGAATTAGCGCATCTTTAATACTGCGATTCTTAGTGGATATTATACCTGCCGATTGCGCTGTATTGCTGCGCATCAGTAAATGTCCTGCTAAGGCCGGATCATCTGACACTATATCAATCACAATTCTGATATCGGCTTCATTAATTAACGCTTTCTTTAGCGGAATAAGGATCCCGCGGCGGCCAATGACTTGATCTTCATTACCAATAATTGCCCTAACTTGAGTTAATACTCTTTGCTCAAGATCCGTCATACCCCATTATCACCTTATTATTAAATCGAATTTTTTATTTAGGCTGTGAGCAAAACCATAGCATAAAAAAGCCAACAAGGAACTTGTTGGCTTGATAAAGTATAGTCGCTTTATTATTTAAACCAATAGGACTTTAACCAATAGGATTTAAACCAATAGGACTTTAATCAGCAATATTTAAAAACGATATCCGGCTGTTAAACGTAAGTTACGACCATCGCCCGGATAAAAGCCACTACCCCATGCAGAGTAGTAACCCGCACTGACATACTCTTCATCTAATAGATTGTCAGCCCGTAAGCTGGCAGACCATTGCTGGTAGCTGTAGTTAATTGCAATATTGGTCAGTACATAGCTGTCTAATTTAGGATCAAGGTTAGCATTGTCGCCTTCAATAAAGCGCTCGCCAGTGTAGATACCTTCTGCAAATACTTGCCAGTGGTTAGCAAAATCGTAACTGATATAACCACGGCCATTGTGCTTAGCAACCCAAGATAACGCTTTACCAGCATTTTCGCCTTCTGTAAATTCGGCATCAATATAGTCATATGTAACACCTAGCATTAATGCAGGACTAAGCTGGATATCATAAGCCGTGCTGACACCATATCGACGCGATGCATCAGCGTTGATGTTAGCACCGTCAAAACTACCGCCCACAGGTTTTTCAGCGCTTGGATCCCACACAATTTCATCTTCTAAATCAAGTTGAAACAGGTTAATTTTTAGATTATGAATATCATATGCATAGTCCCAACCCGCTTCAAATGATCGCCCCACCTGCGGCTTTAAGCCAACCGTACCAGGTGAGGTATAAGCTTGCTCATCCACTTTAGCAAAGCGGAAGTTATCATCAGCACGCACATACAAACGATGTTCAGTATTAGGACGATAATTTAAACCCAGTTCAAATGCATGTGCATCCTGGTCTAAACCAATGCCATTAGGATAGACATTTTCATCAACCAAATCATCGTCAGCTTCCGCATAACGACCGCCAACAACATAAGATAATGTGGTTGTCAGTGGCACAGTGGCTTGAACATAAGCACTGCTTTGGGTTTGTTGATTACTTCTACCAAAACTAAATATTGACTCACCTAAATTATAATCAATGCCGGTAATAATATTAAGTTCACCACTTTCAATTTGATACTTGGCAACGGCTTTAGGTGAAATAGACAATAAAGTACGATCATTACGACCAGAACTGCCCCACTGTAAGTTGGTATTATTACTGTCGGTGTAGCTAACATCTGCACCTAATGTCCAGGTATCATTGATTTGATTGTGATAGCCCGAGCGCAGTGCTGTCGTCATATCATGAATATAATCCCCTTTATTCCAAGGATTAGATTGACGTGGATTTTGTTCAAGCTGTTCTTTCGTTAACGAACCAGGAGTTTGACGCTCATTATCGAAGTAGTTTGCTTCAATATAAAAATCTTCTTCAAGGGTTTGATATTGTAAGCGACCTAATATTGAGCTGGTTTCATCAGCATTGTCATCACGATAATTGTCCGACTCGCTATACTGACCCGCTAAATAATATTGCCAAGCATCATTAATTACGCCTGCAACATCACCTTTGGCTTCTAGGGTATCAAAACTTCCACCCGACAACGCAAGGCTACCGCCAGTACTATTTGGCGCTTTGGTAATGATGTTAATCACACCGCCTACAGCTTGATCGCCGTATAACACCCTGGAACTACCCGATAATATTTCTACCCGCTCAATTTGGTTAAGCGAAATAGCACTGACATTGGGCGCGGCAATATCGATATTATTAAGACGGCGTCCATCGACTAAAATAAGGGTATTGTTTGCCGCTTGCGAGGCGGTAAATCCACGCATAGAAAAAACCGGTCCAGTATTGTTATTGGATACCTGAATACCACCGTGGCCACGCAATAAATCGCCCAGGTTGGTCGCACCACTCATTTGAATTTCAGCGGCATCAATAACATTAACGTTCGCAGCAATATTAAGTGGTGTTTCTGCACGGCGGCCAATAACAACCATGCTTTCTTCGTGCTGAACGATTTGGTGAATGTCAGAGACTGCTTCAGTATTAGATTGCTGAGCATTTGCAGATACACACAGAGAAAGACTCGAAAGTCCTAGAATAGCGCTTAATGATAAGGCTAATTTTGTTGGATTAGTACCCATTTACCTTTAACTCCTGAAAGGGAAAATGGGGCAATTACGTCGCAATAAAACATCTTCAACATCAAACTTGATCATGGCATCTGATCATTAAATTTGAAAATAGCTTATTACATCTTAAGATCTGCCCACCGAAATCTCAAAATCATCTTTAGGGCCGGTCTCCGGACTGAGGCATTTTGTATGAATGATTTATTCAACAAACAGATAGTGCGATCGTTACACATTATCTTAACCTTTCACCGTTGCGGGGGCAGTATCAGGTTTGCACTGATTTCCCGATTATCCATAAGTTCACTTAAACATTATGGCACCACAAAAGATTGACTAGTCATCATGACCATAAAATCGCGCTGATTATACGGATTATCCGCTAAATTAGATACAAGCAGGAAGAGCTACAGTTATAATTGAACATTAAAAATATTCAGCATTATATAGCTGCAGCATTCAAAGATATGACAAACTTAAGGGTTGGACATAAACTCGCGATAGTTGTTAGCATCAAGCGGAGGTTCGTTTTCTCTGAAAACGGCTACACGAATCGACTTATGAATAAGATAAAGGTCTTGTGAGCCACCAACCACAGTAAAATAGCCAATTTCGCCCTTTGGAATAGTGGTAAAATCTTTTTCAACAAAAATAGACGCATGATGAATGTTGGGCATAATGGTGCAGCCTAAAATACCATGCACTGCATCTAAACCTTCTACTTTGGATGTCCCTAACACGGTATAAACCACCTTGCCTTCGCAATGTTCTTTATAGGTATCAGCCATTCCATCTAGAAACTTTTGTGGTTCAATATCGTTTGCTAATCCTTTAAAACCTTGCATACACACAAGGCCGCTCCAATCGTTTAATGATTCATTGGCGGGAATAAATTCAGCCATAAACATCTCGCCTTGCATTTCACTGAATGCAAGTTTCCAATTAAGCGGGGGCAAAAAACCAAACTTTGATGCAAAGTCAGTTAATTGCTGTACATCCTTTGGCATTTCAACTTTACCAGAGCTTTGGCTATCGTTGCCAAACAGCGTGTTTATTGAAGAGAACGGTTTCGCAATAAGCAAAGCACAGGGCACTAGACAAGCTAGCACCAGCCAAAGCTTTATTGCACTAAACTGTTTCATTTCATACATCCTTTTTTAAACATTCACCAACATCCTTTGATGAGGCCATTTTCGATATCAGTCAAAATCACTATGCATTTTGTGCACTAACTATATATCACAACAGCCACTTTTTGAAACTTATCTTTAACAACTCACTGTATGCTCAAGTAATATGATGATTAGCCTAACTCTTCATCGTCATGATCTTGAACGTCTGCTTCAGTTTCACTTGATTCTGCAGCAATGGCATCAGCTAAGGTTTTTGCTTTTAAATGCTTAGCCGTTTTACGCTTATTACGATCAGCTTGTTTACTTAAAAAACCCTTTAATGCTTCTTCGCCCCATGCTGTGGCTTCTGCTTCTGTTGCAAAACCATCATGACTTTTCGATACTATCGTTTTAGTCGAGGTCATACGGCGAGTGATTTCTGTTTTCCAGCCATTGTCAGCTTGAAACACGCGAGACTCATACTTTTTACTCATTTATCTATATTTCCTAGTGAATTAACGCTTTAACAGGCATTTAGCCTAATTTATTACTGTACGAATAAGTGCTTATTAAGTGCAGTTTAACTTTTTACCATTTGATTTGAACCAACAATCATCATTTCGCATTTTTGGCAATCAAACACTAATTTCAATTTATCTTTACCAACATCTAAAAACATTGGGTCAGCTTTTATGCCTTCAACTTCTTTAGGGCATAAATTAAAGCTGTAACGTAAACAATGTTTTGTCACCATTAATGGCGCATCATGCAGTACTTTATTTTTCTCATAGGTGTCTTCCATTTGAATAACACCATGTTGTTCATAAAAACTACGGGCTTGCTCGTTAGCCACATTAGATAAAAAACTTAACGATTTCTGCGGAAAACGCGCCTCTTTATCATGTGTCCAGCGTTCAGGTCGTTTATAAGCTGCTACTCGTGCAAGCATTAAGGCATCAACCGCATCACGGCGAAGCTCGTTCACGGTTGAGGCTGGTAAAAACCAGGCTTGTGCGGTTAATAAATTCAGCTTATTAACAACAAAATCAGTACTGCCTAACTTACCTAACTGCTTTTTAAGGTTAGCAGCCGATTTAGCTTGATCATTTGCCGCTTGCTTTTCACATTGTAAGCTGGCCGTAGCGCTAATGCCGTGAATATCTGTCATCGTTAGCGCAACACCATCTGCAGTATCATGCAATTGCATATCAACACTGATTTTGCGGGTAGCGGATTCTTTATTTAACATCGATTCAAATTTATGATCGAAGTTTCTGAACATCATTACGCCAACTTTTAAATCTTTTGGCACCTCTGTTAGATATAAGGTATTGCCATCTGCACGGTTAACGCGCGTACCGGCAAGCTTGTCATCCGACAAACGTTGGGTTTCATAATGCTCAACAAAAAAACACAGACCATCGCCGTTATTGAACACAATATCTTTGCCGCTTTCAGTCGTATCGAGTTTGATAAAATCTTTACCAACTTGGGTAATACGGCCCACTTTTTCACCAATAAATTTAGGTGAACTAAAGTGTTCAATCGCTTCGGTTCTTTGGGTGACAAAATAATCAGTTTTGCCACGGTTAAAGCTTTTATCAGGATCTGGGGTAAAATTAAACTCGCAGCGCCCATGAGAAATAGATTCAACATCACTGCGCTTAGCAATAATGGCATCTAATTGCTGACGATAATGGGCGGTGACGTTTTTAAGATAAGTAATATCTTTTAAACGGCCTTCAATTTTAAACGATGACACCCCAGCCTCAATTAATGCTTCAAGGTTGTCGGTTTGATTATTATCTTTTAATGACAATAAATGCTGGTTCTCCGCTAACACTTCACCTTCTCGAGTGGTCAAGTTACACGGCAAACGGCACATTTGTGAACACTCACCCTGGTTAGCGCTGCGATTAGAGTAAGCATGACTTAAGTTACATAACCCGCTGTAACTAACACATAAAGCACCATGAATAAAAAACTCTAGCTTCATTTTAGTGCTGTTAGCAATATCTCGAATTTGCGCAATATTAAGTTCGCGCGCCAGTACCACTTGAGAGAAACCCACTTGCTCTAAAAAAACCGACTTTTCAGGGGTACGATTATCCATTTGCGTACTGGCATGTAACGCTATTGGCGGTAAGTTTAATTGCAACACGCCCATATCTTGAATGATTAACGCATCAACGCCTGCTTCGTATAAATCCCAAATCATTTTCTCAGCTTTAGGTAACTCATCATCCATTAAAATAGTATTTAAGGCGACAAACACTTGGGCATGATAACGATGAGCGAACTCAGCTAAACGGGCAATATCTTCAACACTATTACCCGCATTATGACGGGCACCAAAAGCAGGACCACCAATATAAACTGCATCAGCACCATGGCGAATAGCCTCAATACCATAATCGGCATTTTTAGCAGGCGCTAACAGTTCAAGCTGACGCTTTTTGGCAGGTGCAGGTGTAAAAAATTCAACAGAGGCCATATGGTTATATCAATTCTTGTAATTAAGCAAAAACGGTTGGATAAAAAAGTGCGCCAACAAAATTGTTGGCGCACTCATATATTTTGTTATTCTAGCAAATTTGTTGTAAAAATACCCAGATTAGATAAATAAATCTTGGATGTTTTTCAAATCAGCTTTGCCGTTGGCAATTTCGTCTGGACTAAGACCTTTGACTTCATGTGGAAACACTAACCACTCGTCAGACTCATGGATAAAATAGTCTGGTTTTAAGGACACTTTGGTGTTGTTTGGCTTGTAATAAGGACAGGCGATACGGATATCAGCTGGAATATTTAATCGCATAAACTTCTGCAACTTACCGATTAGTGCATCGATACTACGGCCAGAATCAAATACATCATCAACAATTAATAAGCCATCTGTGGCGTTGGCATTTTCAATAATATAATGCAAGCCATGCACTTTAATGTTCTTATCTTGCTTGTCGGTTCCTATACCATAATAAGATGAGGTACGAACGGCAATATGGTCTGTTTCCACTTTTTTGAAATCAAAATATTCTTGCACCGCAATCCCTATAGGTGCACCACCTCGCCATATACCGACAATAAATTGTGGTCTAAAGCCAGATTGATATACCTGTGCTGCTAAACGGAATGAATCTTCAAGTAATTGTTGTGCGCTTATAAAGTGTTTGTCGGTCATTGGTGTTTGCCCCCATTTTTATTGCGAAGAATTTTATACCAAAACCAGTCACTTTGCCTGCATTGTTAACATTTATTAGATAATGAACACGCTATAAAGCAGATAAAAATCTACTTTTCCTTACATCATCACTATGGCATAGTATTTTTTATCACCACTTTCAGGATGAAGACGATTATTATGTTATTCGAGAAACGTTCAACAGAGCCTAGCTTAGAGGCGCCATCGTCATCGATGACTGCTGAAAAAGGTGATAACCCGCTTATTTGGCCACTGTTAAGTGTGTTGCAGTCCTCAAATCACAGCTGGAAAGTGCATCATTTAGCCAGTGAATTACAAAATAAAGGCCTAATGCACGGTTTAGATCCAGTACCAGAAAAAGATCTGTTTAAACGTAATTTTCTATTAATGAATGCCTTGTATGAGTTACAAGATATTTTGCTGCCCAAACAATGGTTACAAGTAAAGGCTATGGACATTCAGTTGTTTAGAATTGTTCCAGGTAATGCAGACTTATTACACCGCCAAGACGCTGCGCTACGGGATTATTATTTAGACTGGAAAAATTACGATACTAGCATCAATGTTGTCCGTGAAATGTTGGAGTCATTCTGGAACTGCTACCAAGAATATATTGGTGTAAACATACAATTAATGAATAAAGGCCATGCCTTAAAAGTATTCGAGTTAGATGATAGTGCATCAAACAAAGACATTAGAAGACAGTGGAAAAAGCTCGCGTTAAAATGGCATCCAGATCGAGACCAAGGCAATGCCGAACGTTTTAAAGAAGTTTGTGAAGCATGGCAAACATTGCGTGAAAAAAGCCTAGTGGCCTGATGCATTAATAGGCATATAGGTCGCACTAAAAGGCAGTATTTGTCATAAACCACCGCTAGATCACATAAACTTTACGGTCTAGTTTGCCAAAATATGTCATCATTAGCAGATTAAATTCTATTAAGAACATACTTTTGAGGTACTCATGTTTAAACATTTCGCATTAGCCACCAGCTTAATGACCATGCTCATTATTTCTTTAATTTTTACCCCTTTTAACAGTTTCGCCGCCCCATTTATTGAAGGTAAACATTACACGCAAATTTCCAATAACATGGTGCCAAGCCAACCCAAAGTGACCGAGTTTTTCTCTTTTTATTGTCATAACTGCTTCAATATGGAAACCAAGTATTTACCAGAGATTAAAGCGGGTTTAGATAAACAAGTGACATTTGACACCAAGCATGTTGATTTTATGAACAGTGATTTAGGTACTGAGGTTATGCGCTCATTAGCCGTGATCCACAGCCAAAATAATCAACAAGCGTTAAAGGTGGCGATGTTCGGTGCCATTCAAGGTAACGAAAATGATGGCGGTCATGATCACAGTGCTCACGGTGATAAGCACGAGTCACAGGTTAATAGCCGAGATGACATTAAAAAAGTGTTCGCCCAGTTTGGTATTGATGCCGCTAAATATGATGAACTAGCTGACAGTACTGATACCGACAAGAAGTTAAGTCTATGGCGCCAACAGCAGGTGGTATACCGAGTTCAAAGCGTACCGACTTTTATCGTCAATGATAAATATGCCATTAATATGGACGAAATGCGCAGCCTTGATGACATAATCAATGTGATGAACTACTTAGCATTACAGAAATAACTAAATTGTTCAGCTAATTTAGCTTACACACAAAAAAAACCGATATGGCACTGCCAATATCGGTTTTTTTATTGTTAACCGTATATGTTAACCGTAAATCGATTGCAAGCCGACTTAATGTAACATCACAGTTTTAGAAGTTATTAGACCTTTCTTCAATATGCATTTGTTCAACTAATGCTTTATCCTCAGCCCTTTGCTCAACTAATCCGGAACCATTACGTTGCTGATATTTGCCTTCAGCTTGCTTCATACGGCTACTACCGCTGTTAATCAAACTTTGGCCTTGTTCAATGGCACTTTCGCCTTCAGCTAGTTTGGTATTACCATCCTCGACCAATTCTTTACCATCAGCAAATTTGTCATCGGCGTCCTCCCAAAGCTCGGCAATATCTTCCAACTTATTCAATAATTCGATAGCGCGTTTACCCGTTGGGGCAGCATTTAATGTGCTAGTAAAACTTTGAAAAGCTTGTTTTTGCTTTTGCCCTTCAATTCTTGCCTCGGCGATCAGCTTTTCGCCCTCGCGGATCTCTGCGGTACCTTTTTGCACCAGCTTACGGCCATCTTGTAATTGCTCTTTACCATTTCTAACATCCTTATCGCCCTGCTCCCACTGTTGAGATAAATCAAGGTTATGTGCACCTTCAGACTTAACTTTAGAGGCAAAATTATTTTGAGTCGCTGTACAACCACTCATACCAATAACGCCTAAAACCAGTAAACAACATAGAATAGGTTTCATATATAATTCTCAATAAAATGAAGTAGAGATAAATTGCCGCAATTAGACAATTGAGCGAAGCAAATAGCAAGTGGCAGCAATGTTAAATCGTGTTAATACTGTAAATAATTTAGATCGAGATAATCGCTAGGAGATCGAGTCTTAAAATGTCTGGCTTATAAAAACATGCCTAATCAAAAAAATCCTTAATATGCAGTAACCCTAATAGCAGATGAATAATCATAAAACCGATAAAGCATTGAGCAAATATTTGATGATAGCTGCGCCATGTTAGGGCATCACCTAAGTCAACAAAGTACCAAATCACGCCAGTTACAGCCACCAGCAAAAGTAAGATGATGCCTATTCCTTCCACAATACTCAGCAGTCCCTTACCCCCTGACATAGGTGTTCTACCTTTAACAATACCCACTAAATCGATTTTAAGTGGGTTAAAGTCCAGCAGTAACCAGGGAAAGAACTGTCGCCATTGACCTTTAAAACAGATTTTTATGGCAAACAATAACGCTAAACATGCGGTAATAAGGCCGCCATATACATGAAATAGGCTCCAAAAACCGGCATTTTCACTTAATTGCCGTCCCATTAACACCCAAGGACTCGTGCACACTAATATGACCGACATAACGAGTACCAACGCATGTAACTTAGCAGCAATTTTTTGCCATATCAGCTTTAGTGTCATTGCTTTAGGCCTCAATCATTTTAGCGATAAAGTCATCCACCTTTTGCCAATCTGTGTATTCAACCTTGGTATTAAGGTCGGTTGGGCCTTTGGTTATCCACATAATAAATCGAATAATGTGGCGATCCATTACGCCATAACCTTGGTAATCTAAATTACCAGCAAAGGTTTGCAACAAAGCGGGTTGCCATAAAATTTTTTGTAAAAAGGCCTGCATATAGGCATTGGTTTCTGGAGTGTTTTTATTCGGTTTACGAGCCACTAAACTAACCGAAAAAAAACCGCTAGGCTTAGTTTCTAATTCGACCTGATGCTGCTGAATAAACTCATATAACGCGGGTCGATGCTTACCGTGTCGAATGCTTGCACCAATATAAATGCTATCAAATCCAGATAAATCATCTACATCGTCCAAAGCAGCTAAGGTCACATAGTGTTCAGCTTGATCTGCTTGATGTACTTTTTGTTTAATGTACTCGCATATTTTGCGGGTTTGTCCATGTACGCTAGAGTAAATAAGCAGAATTTGAGTCATATTGCCGCCTAAACAAATCATTAATTCGCTTATTTTACGTTATATAGCAAGCTGAGACCTTGAAACAGATCACGGCTTTAATATCAAAATTCGCCAATAAAAAAGCAAGGACAAGCCTTGCTTCTTAATACCAAAATGTAAAATCAGTTATTACCCCGAGCTGAGGTTTATTATAACGACATTAAAAATGCCACTACCTGATCACGCTCATTTTGAGTTAGCGCCATAAACCCTTGCTGGCTTTTTTTAGCTTCGCCGCCATGCCATAAAATAGCTTCTTCTAATGTTGCCGCTCGGCCATCATGTAAAAATCCGGCTTGTGGATTAACCGTTTGAGTTAGGCCTATGCCCCATAAAGGACGTGTACGCCATTCATTACCGCTAGCTAAAAAATCTGGACGACCATCAGCGAGCCCTTCGCCCATGTCATGTAATAGCATGTCACTGAACGGATATATTGTTTGACCTTTTAAGCTGTCGCTCATAGGTTCACCGCCAATATCGCCTGCGGTTTTGGTGGTAAATGTAGGGGTATGACAACCAGTACAATTCAGCTGTTCAAACAAACGTGCTCCTTGACGAACATTGCTGTTACCTATATTGCGTCTGGCTGGCACCGCTAGGGTTTCTGCATAAAAAGTGACGGAATCACTGAACGCCGCATCGGCTTCTGGCTCACCATTTTCGTCACTGCCCGTATCAACAAAACCAGTACGGGTTAAATAGTCATCATGTAAACTGGTGCCTGCGATACTTTCGTCGGGAAATAGTGGGTTAGTAACACCAATATCGCCCCGTAGTGCGCCAAGTGATTGCACGCGTACACTTGGGGTGTTGGCTTTCCAGCCAAAACGGCCTAGCGATACTGGAGGTGCGACACCATCTCGGGCTTTTACTGCATCAAATACCCAGTTAGCACGGCCAGATACCCCGTCGCCATCTGCATCATTGACATCAACATTGGCTAGAATATCCGCTTCTGGTATGGCTTCTAATAAGCCTAAGCCAAATACTGGCATACCATTTCGCCATCCCATTAATACGTCATCTTGCAATAAATTAGAGGTAACATTAGCGCTTTGTTTGGTTTCACCCGGTGCATCGTAAGGGTTTTCAACATCAAACAAAGGCTTTTTAAGGGTAACGGTTTTACCATCAGCATAGGTTATTTCGCTGCGCTGATAAGACAAATATACGTCAGCTTGGCCAACAAAAGCATTTTGCTGCCAATCAGGACGGGCTTTCAGTACACCACGATGAAATAGCTGGTCGCCAAAATCGGGTACCGTTACTGGGGCACAATAATTATTCTGCGCTGTACCTTCAGTGCACACCTCATCAGGTGCCTTACTAATGCGTAAAAATATCCCCGCGGCTGAGCCTAACTTAACGCGGGTTTCATTGGCGGCTAAAAATGGCGTTGAGTTACGGCCATCGCGTTGATGGCAAGAGTTACAATCGGCATTATTAAATACTGGGCCTAGGCCATCTAACTCAGGATGTTCGCTATTAGGCGCTGTGGTAAAAGAGGTTTCAAAATTAACATCGCCCTCTAAATGTAATGCCAGTTCGGCGGCAGTTAAATTTGGCGCGGGGGTAGAAAAACCATGACCAGAATTACTGGCATCAAAGGTAGTGGTATCGCCACCTGAGGCAATTATATCGGTATAACTTGGGTAAGTAATGACTGGCGGCTCAGGTATTGTTTCAGTGGCAGTTTCTTCACCACTTCCACCACAGCCGACTAAAATAGTTGCTGTCATCATTACTGATATTAACCCATAAAGCTTAAGTGTTATTTTCATCATTGTGTTCACACATTTTTATTGTTTTTACACCTAGCCTCAATTGAAGCTAGGTGTAATTAGACGACACGTTAGCTTGCTTTCCAATCTGACAATAAAGGTAACATGTCCGATTCTAGCGAGGCTTGCAGCTTACTTAATGCATCAACGGCCACTTGCACACGTTTACGACCTTCTACATCTAAAATAGCCTGACGAAATGGCATATCGCTACTGCCTTTAATCGCTTGAATTTTTAAGATAGCATCATCAATTTCACTGCCAATACGAGTCGCTAAAGCAGTATTTGCAGCGGCAACAAAATCAATTAGACCTTGCTTGTCTGCACTGCCGGTATATTCGCCCTGGTAGACATTACGTACGCCAATGATGTTATTTGAAAAGTCTGTTAATGAATTCCAAGAATATTGCGATTCTACTTTAGAGGTATCAGCAGTGGTCATTGAGTCACCAAATGGATCGGCAATTTTACCGTTACCGACTTCATCAACAATACCAATCATGCCATTGATTAATTCTTCAATAACCGCAAGTTGTGAGGAGTAAATAGTATTAGTGCTGGTGCCTGGTTGCTTTAATAGCTCAGCATACGGCAGGGCGTTAGCATCTTGTGGGTTATGGCTAATTTGCCATGCATCATCAAGTTGCTTAGTGTAGTCCCGAAATACTTCCGCTAAGGCCACTAAATACTCACGTTCACGGGTAGTTAACTCGGCAATTGCTTTAGTATTATTGTTAACGCCATCACCAAATAATAGGTATTCCATTGTATGGAAACCTTGCACATCATCGTTCCAGCCTTTAATGGTGTCAGCATCAAAGCCGACCGCACTGTTTAGCTGGGTTTGTAGATCAGTAGTATTTAAAGGCCAGCTGTCTAAATGCGGATCAATACTTAACGAATCCACCAGGCCAAAAATATGCGACTCACCTTGCTCCCATGGCTGACGTGCCGCTTTCCAGGCTGCTTGTGCTGCGGTTAAATCAGCTTGAGCGGTTGAGTTAATTAAACTTTGAGTCGCATTGAATAATGCTTCACCTTTACTGGCTAAATCAGCATAACCGTCAACAATAACCTCATCGGTTAAGTTGGTGATCATTTCAGTCGCCACAAATGAAAAACTATCATCTGGTACGATTGGCGCTGCATCGTCTGAGCCTGAACCGCCACAAGCAGATAGCCCCATGATTAATGAAAAAGCGATAGCTGAATATTTAAATTTCATAAAAACTCCATGTAGAACAAATTAATGTCTAAAAAAACAGATGTTCAAACATCTATTAAGACAATGACTTATAAAGAAAATTGGTACCCAACGCCTAAGGCGAAAAAGTGAGTATCCGGAATGCTGGCCACAGCAACTTGATGTAAGCCGCCTTCTGCCTTAATCACAATCTCAGGAATAGGGAAATAATTGATACCTACGCTGCTCCAAGTGTTTTCAAAACGCTTAGTGGCAGTGCCTGTTTCAACCGCCATAAGCGGATTTGAATAATCGATGTTGGCAAATGCGGTAATCGGCACATTGATCCAGCTATCCAGCTTGACACCGGCTTCAACAAAGAAAGACTGAGATTCAGAACCTAGTTGGGCAAAGTTACCTGGGCGTAATCCAGGGGTAGTTTTGTTGGCTTGCGTAATCGCATCACTATTGTCTAACGTGCCGTAAAGATACTGGCCACGTAGAATCCATGGGCCTTCAACAAATGCGCCAGCAACGGACACAATACTCATTGCACCATCAACATCTAACTTATTGCTTTTATGGCGGTTACCTGAAGTATTACCATAATAATAAGCCACACCTACAGCGCTACCCGTTTTAAAGTTACCGTAATCCAAACGACCAGCAAACGCTAAGTCATCACCGTTAACATGCTCAAAACGCTTTTGATGCCCAGAAGCAGCCCAGTCATAGGTACGGAAGTATTCTGAATTTAATCCACTGACAACCTGAGCCTGATAATGAAAGTCGCTAATTTCGCCATAAACACCGATACCGTTTTCATTCCACACTGCCGGTAACATGGCCGCTTCGCTTTTATGACGTAACACTGTGAGGTACTGATTAGGCTTGTGCAGCGTGCTAGTTAAACCGATTGGAAGGTGAATATTACCGAACTTAACCCCAAACGCTTTACTTGGGCGGTAACGGATTTCTGCTTTTTCAACAACAACTTCGCCGCCCGCTTCGATTTCAGATTCAAACTCGCCAAACTCATCAAAACCGTCATATGCAAGTGATGCCCCAGTACCACCATGCTCGTATTCAATTTCAACTTCCATACTCCACTCATCGGTGAACTGATAACCAAACTCAGTCACTATGCGCTCTAAGTCAAAACGATTACGTCGCTCAGGGGTGGTATCTTGAACATTATCGAAATATTCATCACTGGTGTAGTTAGCAGTACCGTAAGATTTAAAACTAAAGCGGTTATAACGGTTCTGGGCGCTAGCAACATCATCTGCTACTTTATCAATCTTAATCGCTAAAGCATTGCGCTCAACCTGTTGCTGGTCTGACTGAACCTGCAGCTGGGTTAACTTGTTTAACTGTTGCTTTAACGTTGCAATTTCAGCTTCTTGTTTTGCAATCGCTTTAGCGAGTGCATCGGTTTCATTAGCCGCATTTGCGTTCGCTGCAGCACCTAAGCCGATAACACTCGCTAAAGTCATCGCCAATAATGAGATTTTGCTATTCATATCAACTCTCCACGTGCACCTAAGTATTTAAGGTTATTTTAATAATTCGACACACGATAAACTAATTGATAATCATTTGCATTAAAATTAAGATCTTTTTTCGTACTACCATTTACAAATAAATTACACTTCCCATAAAAATGTTTTTTTGCCACTATGGTTACACGCTTTTGATATCACTTTTGGAACCCAATGGACTCACCATCCCTCAACACAGCTAATACTTCGGCTAATACACAGCAGAAGTCCGCAACGAATACGCCAATCTATGTCGGTTATAAAACTAACCCGCAACATTTGTTGCTATGGATGACGTTTGTGATGTCGATGGTTTTTGCGGTATGGCAAGCCTTGTTAAATAACTTTGTGATTGAAAGAGCGGCGTTTACTGGTGCTGAAATAGGCATATTGCAAAGCTTACGAGAAGTGCCTGGATTTTTGGCATTTACAGCGGTTTTTGTATTGCTGTTGATCCGCGAACAGGCTTTTGCCCTTATATCGCTGGCATTATTATGTATCGGTGTGGGTATAACTGGATTTTTTCCCGACGTACTTGGGCTTTATCTCACCACAATTTTAATGTCGATAGGCTTTCATTATTTTGAAACCATCAACCAATCATTAACATTGCAATGGGTAGACAAAACCGAAGCTCCAGGATTTATGGGTAAAGCACTCGCATGGCGATCTGCCGCCGCATTAATCGGATATGGCAGTATTTGGTTAGTGATGACATGGCTAAAACTTGACTACATTTGGATGTATTTAATCATTGGCGCCTTAGGACTAATAATGGTGCTAATAATGGGCCTGTATTTCCCTCGTTTTAATATTAGCGAAACACAGCACAAACATTTATTAATGCGTAAACGTTATTGGTTATATTATTTACTGACCTTTTTTTCCGGTGCCCGTCGGCAAATATTTATGGTGTTTGCCGGTTTTATGATGGTCGAAAAATTTGGCTATTCGGTAGCAGAAATTACCGCTTTATTCTTAATTAACTATGTGGTTAATTTATTTTTCGCCCCCGCTATTGGAAAGCTGATTGGCCGTATTGGCGAGCGTTACGCACTAATATTTGAATATGTCGGCTTAATTATTGTTTTCATCAGCTATGCCTATGTAGAAAATGCCCGTATGGCTGCAGGTTTGTATGTGATCGATCATTTATTGTTTGCCATGGCAATCGCAATGAAGACCTACTTTCAAAAAATTGCTGATAAACAAGACATTGCATCAACCATGTCGGTTAGCTTCACCATTAACCATATTGCTGCAGTGATCATCCCCGTATTACTGGGTATGCTGTGGTTAAGCTCGCCTAAATATGTATTTTTCATCGGAGCTGGGTTTGCAGTATGTTCTTTATTGCTGGCCTTTAATGTGCCCAAATATCCTAAACCAGGGTTTGAAACTTATTGGCCTAAAACACATGAATAATCATTACTTTAAAATGAGTAAACTCTATGTCTGAACCAGACAACAACCCAACTGAAGTGGATATACAGGCAACTGACACGGTTAATATGTCTGCACGCAAAAAAGCCTTGTTATTGGGACGCATATTAGGGCTAGCCAGTGAAGATGATTATCGGCCATCAAGTGCATCGATCGCCGAACGCGCGCAGCATCGCCAACGCAAACAGCTAAGTGCATACCAAGCCAATCTGGAAAATATTTTTTCGCTGGCATTAAATTACACCCCTTCGGACGTAACCGGTGTCGATCTAGATGCCGATTGGAGCCATCAATTTTTTCAGATGGCAGAGCAAATTCATAATCGTAAGATGCAGGACTTATGGGCACGAATTCTCGCCAGTGAAATAGTGTCTCCAGGCAATTTTAGCCTTAGGTCACTGTCGGTGCTAAAACAGTTTACATTTCGTGAAGCACTTATTATCGAGAAAGCCTTAGGCATGTCGGTCAAAATTGGCGCTGATACCCGTTATAAATTACTCAGTGGTTATCGAATTAATGGCGGAGTGAAACAATATTTTCGTAAAAATAATCAAGTCAACATCCCGCTATCTCAATATGGGCTACCTTACTCCAACATTTTAACCTTGATAGATACAGGGGTGCTCCATAACAGTGAGTTCGAAACAGGGCTGCTTGACCCCAAAGTCACATTACCAATGCAATTTGTGCATGATAATTTTAATCTTCAACCAATGAGCCAACATCTATTGTTTACTTATTATCGTTTCACCACCACCGGCGATGAAATTTGTCAGCTTATCGCAGCTAAGCAAGATAATGGCTTCACTCAAATGTTAAAAGGGATATTGCAGCAGGATTTTAATATAAGCTAACCATGTTAAACCTAGCTTATTCATCGCATCGTTTGCTCGAATTGAACTTAAATATTATAAAGATGAGAATACTTGGCTTTGTGAGCACTAAACAAAAACTGCCTTAATGCTTCTCTTGCTTCACCATGAGCATTAATTTTGGCTGCCATAATGCCGTTTTCTGCACGTACTGGCTCAAAATCGACATCCACTTGCAAGCCGTTGGTCAACATCAGTTTACCAGAGGTAGGCATTTCAGCATGCAGTTCACCACGCATTTTAATCGTTAATCCTGAACTGGATAACGACAAAACCTCTACTTCCTGCTCAGCATTATCAACAACCGTAACATCTTTTAAATCTGTTACGCGCCAACTGCGTTCAGCACCTTGATTATCGACTACTTCAGGTACGCCTAATACTGGAATAAATTGTCCTAATTCATCGCGTTTTAATACCAATGGGAACCATAAGCGGTAGTGACTAATTTCAGCAAGCAGAGTTAATTTAGCTTCACCCAGAATATGGGCTAATACCTGAGGAATTTCTGTCGAAACACTTAACGCATTATCAGCCAGAATATCCGCATCTGTTTTAGACTGTGAATCATTCCCCACTGTCATACTGGATGTAAATATATCATTAAAACAGGCTAACTCTTCATCACTCAATGATTTTGACACGCTTTCAATATCCTTTTGATTCAAATTGTATAATCTAGACAATATATCATTATTTACACAATTGAATAAACTTTAACCGTTTATGTTGAGAAAAAATAATCTTGTGTACTACTATTGTGTTACTAACGCCTATTTTACAACCAATAAAAAACAAAAAAGCAAACCTAAGTTTGCTTTTGTATACGCGGCTAAATAATCTCGACTAGCTTAAAAGCGTCAACATATGGTGCGCCACTAGCTCAGATGATGCCGGGTTTTGGCCGGTCACTAATTTACCATCAACCTGCGCAAATGGATGCCAGTCATCTGTCTTGACATAATCTGCGCCATTGGCAATTAACATGTCTTCGACTAAAAATGGCACTATGTCGGTTAACTGCACCGCATCTTCTTCGCCATTAGTAAAACCAGTGACTTTTTTGCCTTTAACAATAGAGGTGCCATCAGCATTCTTAGCATGCTTTAGCGCACCAGGTGCATGACAAACTAAGCCTAATACCTTGTCTAGTTTTACCGCATTTTCAATTAATGCAATTGACGTGCGGTCTTCGGCTAAATCCCACAAAGGACCATGGCCACCTGGGTAAAATACTGCATCGTAATCGGCAACATTCACCGTCGACAACACTAAGGTGGTAGCCAGTTGCTGCTGAGCAGCTGTGTCTAATTTAAAACGTTTGGTTGATTCAGTTTG
Source organism: Shewanella sp. OMA3-2 (assembly GCF_021513195.1). NCBI lineage: Bacteria > Pseudomonadati > Pseudomonadota > Gammaproteobacteria > Alteromonadales > Shewanellaceae > Shewanella > Shewanella sp. OMA3-2. The sequence continues at coordinate 3,747,045 of NZ_CP090974.1, forward strand.
AAAATCCACTTCATCACTTTTAGGGTCTAACGGTGGTTGGCCGCCTAAAGGAGACGCCAGTACCACTTCCACTTGCTTGTCTTTGAACAGATAATATGGCGCGGCTAATTCTTCTAGCCAGAAACCGGTTTTATGACCTGTATCGCCCAATTTGTCGTGCGATGTTAATACCATTAATACTTTCATTTATATATTCCTAATACGTTAAAAAACTTCATTAAATCGCGAGAGGTTCGTTCAGTTTAATCACTAACTTACCAAAGTTTTCGCCTTTCAACAGGCCGATAAATGCTTTGGTAGTGTTCTCTATACCGTCGACTAAATGCTCACGATATTGGATCTCGCCATTGGCTAACCACTGGCTCATATCCTTAGCAAATTCTGGATAACGATGACCATAATCATCAAAAATGATAAAGCCTTGCATCTTAATGCGCTTAACTAACAAGGTGCCCATCAGTAACGACAAACGATCAGGCCCTGCGGGTAATGACGTGGCGTTATATTGTGAAATCATGCCGCACACTGGCACCCTAGCGCCTGTGTTTAGCAAAGGTAAAACCGCATCAAATACCTTGCCGCCAACGTTTTCAAAATACACATCAATGCCTTTGTCACAGTGTTTGGCTAACTGCTGTGCAAAGTCTGCTGCTTTATGGTCAATACAGGCATCAAAACCAAGCACTTCAACCGCATGACGACATTTTTCAGCACCGCCGGCAATACCAACCACTTTACAGCCTTTAAGCTTACCAATTTGACCAACAGTTGCGCCAACAGGCCCAGTTGCCGCAGCAACCACTAAGGTGTCACCCGCTTTAGGCGCGCCAATTTCAAGCAGGCCCATATAAGCGGTAAAACCTGGCATCCCCATAATACCTAACGCATAAGATGGCATACTTGGGTTAGCGCCTAAGTTCATTAAGCCTTCGCCATTAGACAGGCTATAATCTTGCCAGCCACCAAAAGCTAATACCCAGTCACCCACTTTGTAATCATCATGCTGACTTGCTTCAACTTGTGAAACCGTCGCGCCCACCATTACCTCATCAATACCAACCGGATCAGCATATGATTTAGCATCATTCATGCGTCCGCGCATATAAGGGTCAAGTGATAGATAAACCGCACGCAGTAACACTTCACCTGATTGAGGCGTAGGCTTGCTTACCGTTTCTAAACGAAAGTTTTCCGCAGTCGGTTCGCCCTGTGGACGAGAGGCTAACACGATACGACGATTGTGTGATGACATGATTAATCCTTTTAATTGCAATACAAAACGCTGACAACGGTTGATTCAATGATAGCTACAATAGCTAAAACAACAGTGGTAACATCGTCACACGTTTTACTTATTTACGTGACTGTGAGCCATTTTGATCACAATCCAGACAGAGTGAGTTATGAAAGAAGACCATCAGTTACAGCTTGATAATCAACTTTGTTTCGCTGTTTATTCAACATCACTGGCTATTACTCAGCTCTATAAACCTTTATTAAGCTCGATAGGGCTAACTTATACCCAATACCTTATTATGTTGATTATTTGGCAAGATGAAGGCTTAAACCTTAAAGACATCGCCCATAAACTAAACCAACAACCCGGTGCTATTGCCCCTGTGGTTAAACGACTTGAAGCCTTAAATTATCTCCAACGCGTTAGACACCCTGATGATGACAGACAACTGTCATTAACCCTCACAGAAAAAGGCGTGGCGCTAAAGTCAAAAGCCATGCAAATCACCCAGCACGTTAAAGCCCAAAGTGGTATTGATGAAACCGAAATGGCCGATCTCAAACAACGCTTAGATGCATTTCGTCATAAATTGCCAAAGCACATTAATCTGCCTTAGGCATTAGCCCTAACATTAACCGCTAGCAAAATTGTCATTGTGTAGGACCATTAAAACACATTATTATCGCGATAATCAATTGCGCGCAATTAAATAACATTAATAATAGAATGAGATGAACGTGAAGCGCTAAACAACTGACGGATTTTATCCTATAAAAACTGTCAGTTGTGATAGATGATGGCTGACTTAACTGTTTAATTTATAAAGTTTATTTATATCTCTTGCTTGTAAACAACACCTGACTTCATCACGAAGGGAATACTTAACAAGGTTTCAATGTTATCAAGCGGGCTTTGTGAGGTAGCAATAATATCGGCATACTTACCCGTTTCCAGCGTGCCAAGCTGAGCTGACATATCAATTAACTCTGCCGCATTCACCGTCGCACTTTTTAAAATATCCATATTACTCATACCCGCATTGTGCATTAATACTGCTTCTTTAGCGTTATCGCCATGCTGTGATACACCGCTGTCGGTGCCATAAGCAATGTTAACGCCTGCCTTATAAGATGCCTTAAAGTTGGCCATCATATCGCCACCAACACGAATAGCTTTTTCTTTAATAGCAGGAGAAAACACATCAGTGCTTTTAGCCATTTGCACTACAGTGTCGCCAGCCAGTAAAGTTGGCACTAAAAACGCGCCGGTTTTTTTAAACAACTTGATACTTTCTTTATCGGTATAGCTGCCATGCTCAATACTATCAACACCGGCACGTAACGCCGCGTTAATGCCTGACGCTGAATGGGCATGACTGGCTACTTTACGCCCTAAAGCGTGGGCTGCATCAATCACTTCTTTTAGCTCATCGTTTTCCATTTGCTGACCTGTACCAGTATTGGTGTCAGACAATACGCCGCCTGTAGAGGTAATTTTAATCACATCAGCACCAAATTTAATTGCCCGACGCGTTGCACGGCGACAATCATATGGGCCGTCACAAATGGTTTTTTCTGTGTATAAATCGAGTAAATCTGGGCTCATACCATCTACATCACCATGGCCACCCGTCACCGACACGCCGCCTGATGCAATTATTCTTGGGCCATCAACCCAACCTTTATTAATGCCATCTCGCAGGGCATAGATTTGCTCAGCTTTAGCGCCTAAATCACGTACCGTAGTAAAACCCGCTAGTAAGGTTTTTTTGCAAAATACGCACTGTGCATTGCCACATCAGCATCGGACATACGCAGTTTCTGACTGTCATTTTTAGGGCCTAATTCCCCCTGTAAATGCACGTGCATGTCCATTAGGCCGGCATAACAAATGCCTGGCTTAAATCTATAATCGCTAAGGTGTCATCAGCGGTGACAGTAACATCTTTCACAAAGCCGGCTTTTACCTGCTCAATAATGCCATCACGAATAATAATAGATTGCTGCTGTAGCGGCTTTTCACCAGGTACCGCCAGTAATTGTCCTGCATGAATAATTTGTATATCAGCGGCTTGAGATGCTAGCGTTAATAACGCGCCGCCAATTAAAGTGGTTAATTTTGATACTGCGAATACTGTTGTTTTCATTATAAATCGCTCATTTGATAATAGTTGTCACCTAAGCTGACAAAAAAGACCAAAAGTTACAAGTCATTATGTTTTTTGTTACATTTTAGTCTGATGTTATTGTTATAACATAAAAACAAAACGGCATAATTTAACGCTAACAATTTTGCAAAATCGACAACACGAATGACTTATTGCAGATGCACTTTCATTGTAAATGCACTTTATTGGATAAAATTAAATGAGCAAACCAACCAGCACTGCAATGAATATTGCCGTTTATGGCGCAGGCTCTACCGGCTGTTATTTAGCCGCAGAGCTGTTACTCGCTAAGCAAAATGTGACCTTAATCTGTCGTGAACGCATTAAACAAACGATTGTTGATAATGGCGGTATCGCTATCAGTGACTATCACGGTGCCAACCACTGCGTTATGCCAACCAATATCATCACCGACTTAACAAGTTCAGCCCCATCAGCCAGTAAGCCCACCAGCTTCGATTTAGTGTTTGTCACCTTAAAATGCCATCAAGTTGACAGTAATTACCTTGATTTACTTAACATTACCCATGCCAACAGCAGCATTATTTTTATGCAAAATGGTCTTGGCAGCTTTGATGACGCCGCACAGCATTTACCCCATAGAGAATGTTACCAAGGCATTACCCCATTTAACGTGCTGCAATTACCCAATGGCCGATTTCATAAGGGCACCGAGGGAAGCTTTATGTGGCCAAATACCCATCAAACAACGCGTATCGCCGCCGCCATGAACAGCTATAACCTGTCCAGCACTTTAGTGGATGACATGGCCGCGGTTATCGATGGCAAACTATTACTTAACCTCAATAATGCGCTTAATGTTATTTGTGACCTGCCGATACAAACTCAGTTGAAACAGCGCCCTTTAAGATTATTGCTAGCTCAAGCCATGCAAGAATGGCTTGATATATGCCATAAAACCCAGCGCCCGTTAAGGCAATTTACTAAAGTTGCCCCAAAATGGTTGCCATTCATACTGCGTTTGCCCAACGGCTTATTTAATATTGTCGCTAAGTCTATGTTAGCCATAGACCCAGATGCCCGTTCATCCATGTGGGAAGACATTCAAGCCAAACGCTTAACCGAAATTGACTATTTAAATGGTGCGGTAGTCAAACTAGGGGCGCAATGTAATATTGCGACACCGGTAAATGAACTAATATATCAAACAATAAAACAGCTAGAACAAGGTGAGAAGGTCAACATTAACGATCTCACTACTCGGTTAACTGTGCCTAAAAAGAAAATATAATAATATGAATAAACAACATTTCTTCTTCGGGGCCTGGCAGGTCAATCCAGAAAGTAATAGCTTGCAGCAGGGCACAGACATCAAGCAAATTGAGCCCAAAGCGATGGATGTGCTGGTGTTACTCTGCCAACATTCAGGCGAAGTACTCAGCCCAGATAACATAGTCGAACAATGTTGGGGCCATACCGTAGTGGGTGATAATCCGCTACACAAAATCATTACCCAGCTGCGTAAAGCTTTAGGCGACAGCGCATCAAAACCACTTTTTATTGAAACCATTCGCAAACGCGGTTACCGCACCTTAGCCGAAGTTCACTACCCATTAGTGGAACAAGTCGAACATATTCAACCAAACACCTGGCATGGCGGCTCCCCTTTTCCCGGTTTACGGGCCTTTGACGCCAAAGATGCCGATGTATTTTATGGCCGCACCGAACAGGTCAGCACTTTATTAAAACGCATGAGTAAGCAAGTGCAATTTGGCCGAGCATTTTGTTTATTACTCGGCCCAAGTGGCAGCGGTAAGTCATCATTATTAAATGCCGGTGTGGTGCCACAATTTATGCACCCACAAGGGTTTGATGGTATTCGTATTGTGTCCCACACCAGCTTAGATTTAGCCGATATCAGCCAAGATAGGTTGTTCACCGACATCGCGCTGGCCATGCTCGATTTAGACATAAATGATGTTCCGGTATTTGAGGGCATGACCGCACAAGGCCTTGCCGACTTATTACAACAAGATATGCCAGAGGTTATCAAACAAGCGCAGCAGGCGTTAACCAGCATAGCGCCAACTGATACAGCTTATACGCCCAAACTATCGCTATTTATTGACCGCCTAGAAGTCTTATTATCATCACCGTTATTCACCGAGCCAGAAATTCAAACGGCGTTAGATATCATCGAGTCACTCGCCACCAGCGGCTGCTTTATGCTGTTCAGTGCCTGTCGAAACGATTTTTACCCGCAGGTGGTCAGCCGCCCAAGTTTAATGGCCGGAAAAGCCAGCGGCTCGCACTTTGATTTAGCGCCACCCAGCCGCACCGAATTACTGCAAATGATCCGCCTGCCAGCCAAAGCTGCAGGCCTTAAATGGGATACAGACCCACAAACCAGCAGCCCGTTAGATGAACTACTGTGCAGCGAAGCGGCCAACAACCCCGACGCCCTGCCGATGCTGCAATACACCTTGCAAGAGCTCTATTTACAACGCGATGACAACGACACCTTACTTGTGTCTGTGTACCAAAAGCTTGGCGGCATTGAAGGCGCCATCGGCCAAAAAGCCGAAGGCATATTTGCCGCATTAGCCGCAAAACATCAGCACTGCCTAAGTAAAGTATTATCATTGCTGGTGACACTATCAGCGGACGAAACCAATATCACCAGCCGTGCAGCCCGTTGGAGTCAACTCAGTGACGACAATGAAATCGCCCTAGTGCAAACCCTCATCGACAACCGCTTATTTGTGTCACATTTACAGCACAATCAAGGCTGTTTTAGTGTTGCCCACGAAGCCCTGCTAAGGCGCTGGCCTAGGGTATTACACTGGATTGAAGCTCACCGCGACAGCCTGCGGGTTAACTCTCGCCTAGTGATCCTTAGTCAGCGTTGGCATGATGAACAGCAGCAAAGCGCCTATTTACTGACCGAAGGCAAGCCGCTGCAAGAGGCGCTAGCACTAGTGCATAACCCCTTATTTAACCTCGACACCGAGCAACATGCTTTTATTCAAGCCTCAAAGAAAAGTGCCGGGCTAAAACGTCTAGCCAAAATGTCCACCCTAGCCATACTGTGCCTGTTAACTGTGCTGTCGATATTTATGACAGTTAGAAGCACAGAAGCGGAGCACCGCGCCCAAGAAAAACGTTTAGCGGCTGAGAACTTACTCGGTTTTATGGTAGGTGAATTCGCCGACAAAATGCGCAGCATTGGCCGCATGGACTTGCTTGATGGTATAAGCAATAAAGCCTTAGAATATTTCAGTAACTTCAGCAATGCAGACGACGCGCGTCATCTTAGCTTTGAGGCACGCTTTCAGCATGGGCAAACCTTAGAAGCCATGGGCGAAGTCGCCTACTCGCGCGGCAATACCGAAGAAGCCAAAAGCGCCTTACTTGCCGCAAGAGAAAAAATGCTGCCATTAGTCGATTTACAAGCCAACAACTTATCTTTACTTAAAACCTTAGGCGCCAATGCCTTTTGGTTAGGCCAACTGGAATATGATCAAAGCGACTGGCAAGCCACATTGCCCTGGTTTGAGTTATATCTGCAATACAGCCAAACCATGTACCACTATGCCCCAACGAACTTTGATGCAGTGATGGAGTTATCCTACGCGCATAATTCCATCGGCTCAGTGTATATGGAGCAACAAAACTTTAATGCTGCAAGGCAGGCATTTGAGCATTCGCTTGAGTTAAAACTCTCATTATTAAAGCAGGATAAATCAAATAGTCAGCTCATTGCTGATGTTGCCAATACACATTCATGGCTTGCCAGTGCTGCGACTTCACAAGGTGATGTGCCAACGGCAATTAATATTCATACAGAAATACAAATGCTGCTTACCCGTCTTGCTGGTGAAAAACAGCCTTATATACTTGATAGGTTATCCAGCAGTTATTTGCTATTAGCTAGATTATTAATATTCCAAGATGATGTAGGTAGGGCTAATGAAAAAATGCACCAAGCAATAAAAACTATCAACAAAGCGATAAAACAAGACCCTGATAATGATATGTGGATTACCCAGCAGTCAATGATTTACATTGATATGCTAAAAAATACTCATACTATCATCGACAAGAGCACACCTCATAGCATCAATGCTTTAGCTAAAATGTTAACTGACGACCAAGTACTCAGTAGCTCAACTAAAAAACAAGAGTTATGGGCATTATACGAATTAGCCGCGGCGCAATATTTAATGCACACAGGCGCTGTCGAAAAAAGCCTGACCTATGCAGAAACGGCCACCCACTCATTCAACGAGCTAGTTATTCAATTTGATCAGAAATCATCCTACAAATCCAAGTTAGCTGAAAGCCAGGTGTCCCAAGCCGCCATTTTAAGTCAGCTAAATCAGCCAGAACAAGCTAAATTATTATGCCGTAAAACAATCGATTTACTAAGTAAGCTAGTAGCAACCACTAATGACCCAGAATATTTAGTACCCTATGCTAGGGCATTAGATTGTATTGATGAGCTAACTCTGTACCCTCAAATTTTGCAACAATTACAAAATTCAGCAATAACTAACTATCAATTTACTCACTAACAATAAGGTAGCTTCAATGTCAGCACTAAATAACCAAGAAACAATTATTAATGTGATTGTGACTTTAGAAAACAATCAGCCTATTTTCAGCTATACCGATGAAAACAATAACCCAAGAAGTGGCGATGTTGTCATGACCGAAAATGGCTTAATATCGTACAACTTAATCGATAAAACAGCGCGCGGATTAGCCTTTGTTGGCGCTGCATTTTCAACCCCATTTGATAGCGTGATTGATCAAGTACAGGTAGTAAATAATGGCAGCACATTGCAGTTAAGCGACAGCGACCAAGTGATTGGCAATACCGAGTTTAGACTTATACTGTCAAATTCGACTCCAGGATTTAGCTCTCATCTGCTATTAAGTCCAGATCCTGAAGTAATCAACCGCCCAAGCTAATATATTAAATCAAAATAAAAACAACACCTTAAAACCAGAAGGTTAACGGAAGGCTACTTTTTACTTTTTTGAATAAAGTGTGTGTCATCAAAATACTTTTGTTTGATACACACTTTATAATAGAAAGGACTGAGCATGATAACCTCTGACAATTACCAAGAAATCCATGACACATTGACCCGTGCCACCGAACTTGCCAAAGCGTTATCGGGTAAAAATTTCCCTACACCGGACAAACCAACCGCCTCAGTTCCGGTTGAACCCAGCGCATTAAAAAGTACCGTCATTGCACCGAAAACACCTCAGGTTATTGAGCACACTTTAGACCAAGCTAATCAGCTTTCTAGCTTAAACTTTTTAATGAATGCCATTTCAGAAGCCATTTTTGTGGTCAACGATGAGGGCGTCATTGAGATGATTAATCAACATGCGGCTAAGCTATTTGGCGCGCCAAAAGAATTATTGATTGGCCAAAAATGGACTAACTTTGTTAACTCCGCCTACCAGGAAGAATACCAAGATTTGTTTGTCCACTGGCGCGAAACTTTCACCCCGTTTAATCATGGCCCGAAAGAAATTGTGCTGCAACGTGTCGATTCAAGTTTGGTAGATGCTGATTTATCATTATCGTGTTTACCGGTTGGCGAGCATGCTAAACCGCTTATCATTGGCGTAATGCATAATCTGACCAGTCATAAAGAAAAATTTGCTGAGTTAACCCGTCTAGCTAATACCGACAAATTAACCAATTTAGCCAATCGTCATGCCTTTGATGAAGCCCTAGAAAATGCCTGGGACGACAGCAGACAACACCAACATCCTTTAAGCTTAATTCTTATCGACATCGACTTTTTTAAGATTTTTAACGACAACTATGGTCATATCAATGGCGATAAGTGCTTACAAAAAGTGGCTCAGGCAATTGCCGCCGCCATGCCTAACCGCGACTGTTTAGCCGCCCGTTTTGGCGGCGAAGAGTTTACCGTAATACTGCCTAACTTCAGCCAGGCTCAAGCGCAACGAGTGGCAGAGAAAATTCAACGTCAAATTAGTCAAATTAAATTCACCGACATGGGCTTAACTAACGAAGTAAAAGTGAGTGTTAGCCAGGGTATTGCCTGTGAACAAAAAGGCCAGTTCCGCACCGCCACTGCGCTAATTTGCGCAGCAGATACCGCACTTTACCGCGCAAAATCAGAAGGTCGTAACCGTGTTAGCCTTAGTTTGTAATATTGATAATGTTTAGTGCTAGATATGCCATTAAACTAATGGCATATTATGTAATCGTTAATCGCTAGCTAAAACTAAAGCCTCAAAAAAATATATAAATTAACCCTTTTTGATTCTAGTTGCGTTTATATCTACAAATCATCTATTGATACTTGATATTGACCAGCCTCAATGTAACGTCAATAAATTCTATTATTTGTGGAGCACATTATGAGATTAGTGACTAAAACCTTTACGCTTGCATCGTTAACATCAGCCTTAGTCTTTACAGCTTTACCTGTTATGGCAGCAGACTTGCCTTTTCCCCATTTAGAAACCATCGGCACTAGCGAAATTAGCATCGAAGCGGATATGGCCACGGTTGATATTGAAGTGGTAGTTGATGCGCTAACGGCAAAAGAAGCCAAGGCAGAATCAGATAAGGCGATTAGTCAGTTTTTAAGTCGATTAGACAAAGCCGGTATTGCCAAAAATGATATCGACAGCGCCAATTTAAATATTCGCCCACAATACCATTATCAAAACAATGAACCCGCTAAGTTAGTGGCTTATCAAGCCAGCAGAAGCATGACCATTACCGTACGAGATTTAAGCCAGTTAAATGACTTACTCGATACTGCTTTAGATCAAGGTATTAATCGGGTTAATAACATTAAACTGAGCTCAAGTAAGCAGGCAGAATATGTTGAGCAAGCACGCCAAAGCGCCATTGCCGATGCTAAACAAAAAGCGGCATCGTTAGCCAAAGGGTTCGATAAAAAGGTCGATGGCGTGTGGCAAATTCGCTACTTTGACCAACAACCCGTGCAACCGGTAATGTACCGCATGGCGGCCGAATCAAGTGACGCGAGCCAAGGTTATCAGCAAGGGCAAGTGAGCATTAGTGATCGTGTCGAAGTAATATTCAAATTGAAGTGATTTTAAAATAGTCATAGCGGCCTACAGGCACGCGAGACTAGAGGGTTATCGACATAATTGTTATTAACATAAAAAAGTGGTCAGGCGCATATCGCCTTGACCACTTTTTTTATTCGCTTGTTAAATCGCGTTAGAAATATTGATAGCGTTAGCTAATCACGTCTTTGTCACAGGCTCACTTTTTGCCATTATAGCGCGACCAAGTAATACAACACCGACAATTAAAAACGGCACACTTAACCACTGCCCAGCTGTCATAAAGGCTTCGCTGTAAGCGGTTTGGCTTACTTTAACGGATTCAATAGCAAAACGAGCGCTAAATACGAGCACTAAAAACACCCCGAATAAGCCACCATGTTGCAGCTTTAACTTTGTTTTACGATATAAACCCACCAGCAAAATAAAGATCAATAAGTAAGCGAACGCTTCATACAATTGCGCTGGATGACGCGGTAGCATATCGATACGTTCAAAAATAATACCCCAAGGTTTTGTGGTTGGCTCACCTAGAATTTCTGAATTGGCAAAATTTGCCATACGCACAAAAAAGCCGAAAATAGCCGTAGCGATCGCTAGTCTATCTAACAAGTACAAAAATGGCAGACCTATTTTTCGTTTGTAATAATACAGGGCTAAAATAGCCCCTAACCCGCCACCATGACTGGCTAAACCGCCTTCCCATATCGCGAGAATTTTTAGCGGATGAGCAAAATAATAACTCGGGTCATAAAACACACAATGGGCTAGTCGTGCACCAACAATAATACCGATAACGCAGTAAACCAAAAAGTTGTCTAATGACTCAAGGTCTAAGCCTTCTGCCTGATAGATTTTTTTCATTACCTGAAAACCCGCCGCTATCGCGGTAGCAAATAATGCGCCGTACCAATGTACAGTCAACCCCATAAACGACACCAAAACGGGGTCTGCATTCCAAACAAAATGGTCCAATTGTTGCTCCAAAAAAGGCTTACTTATGGTGCTAATGCTACGCTGTTTTACCTTACCAATAAAGAAACTTACCGCTAAAATGATCTGAAAGATTATTCATCTATCAGCAAATTGATCACCTCTTCCTCGATAAAATCGCGTAAAATAGTCTTTACCAAACCGTTAAAGTCGATATAAACCATGCCAGATACGCCACCGTCAGCAGACAATTTAATTGAATGTCACCTTGATATCACCTCTTGTGAGGCTGATGCTGGCACGTTACTGTCGCAACAAACGGGCCTGTCAAAGCAAGCGATTAAACAAGCAATGCAAAAAGGCGCGGTTTGGCACACCCATGGTAAGCAGGTTGTCAGGCTACGGCGGGCTAAAAAGGCATTAAAAGTGGGTGATAAACTGCACTTATATTACAACAGCCATATACTGGCAGAAGTGCCTGCTACTGCAGAGTTGATGTTTGACCAAGGCGATTATAGCCTATGGTATAAACCCTATGGTTTACGTTGTCAGGCATCGAAGTGGAGCGATCACACGACGATTAATCGCGTCATTGAATTAAATACTGAGCCGCCACGCAGTGCGTATATTATTCACCGCCTTGACCGCGCGGCATCTGGGTTAATTATTATTGGCCACACCAAAAAAGCCACCGCGGCTGTCGCTAAACTGTTTGAGACTCGTCAATTAGATAAGTTTTATCAGGTGATAGTTGCAGGACATTTTGCTGATAACACTGTGACCATTACTACCGAAGTTGATGGCAAACCTGCGCTGTCACACGCCAGTTTATTGAGTTATAACGCCGCGTTAAACCAATCTAAAGTACGGGTTAAAATTGAGTCTGGCCGTAAGCATCAAATTCGTATTCACATGGCCAGTATTGGTCACCCTGTTATTGGCGACAGATTACATGGCAATGCTTCAGCCGATGCACCGGATTTAAAGTTGTGTTGCTGTGAGTTTGCTTTTATTTGCCCAGTAAGTGCAAAACCTGTGCAATTTTCACTGCCAGAAGCGTTAAGGCCTCAATTTGAATAGCGGCAGTGTCTAAACTGCTCAGCCATTCACAATATCATTAAAGCTGGCGGATAATAGTGCTTGTAAATCCGTTGGCGACAGTTGTAATTCCAGCCCCCTTTTACCGGCACTAAAATACATTTGTGGCAATAACGCTGCGCTTTTATCTATCACTGTCGGCAAGCGCTTTTTTTGCCCCAAAGGGCTGACGCCACCTAATACATAACCTGTAGTGCGTTCCACCAATGCACTGTCTGCCATGTGCACCTTTTTAACCTTAAGCGCTTTGGCCATTTTTTTCACGTTCAGCTGCTGACTAACAGGCAATATCGCTACCGCTAATTTATGGCTGTCAGTTTCAACCACTAAGGTTTTAAACACCTGTTCAGCGGGAACTTGCAGTTTTTCAGCCGCTTCTAAACCATAAGAGACCGCATTCGAGTCATGCTGATACTCATGAACAGTGAAAGATAAGCGATGTTTTTTAACCAAATCGATAGCGGGTGTCATGGTAATACCTTTTAAAATCGATATTTAAGTCTATTCATTTTGTTAACTCTTTACTTAGAGTCATTTTATTTGAGGATCAATTTACCTCAAACTTTGTACTGCCTCAAAGTCATTGTCATTGTCAAAACCCAAGTCCAAGTCTGGTAATAGTTATACTCAGCTAAAATAGCAGGTTATTCAAATGAGGCTTTAAAGCACAAAAACAAAAAAGGAGCATAATGCTCCTTTTGGGGTGAAATTAACGATTAGCAATTAACCAATAGCGCTTAATCGATAAATCCGCGGTTACATAAACCAGGCGCGGTAAGTTTTACCTTTCAGCTTGCCCTTAGTAATTTTTGCCATTGCTTGTTGTGCAACGTTACGAGATACCGCCACATAGGCACGAATATCAGTCACTTTAATTTTACCGATATCGTTAAAATCAATGCCGTTTTCGCCAGTCAATGCACCAACAATGTCACCAGGACGAATTTTTTGTTTCTTACCGCCCTCAATCTGTATGGTTTGCATAAGAGGCGCTAGTGGCGCTTTAGTTAATGCACTTAATGGTGGCAGTGTTGAAGCAACAATATCTTTGTTCAGTGCTTCTTCAATCATCGCCATTTTATAACCATCATTCTCACCAAAGAAACTATATGCCGCACCTTGGCTGCCCGCGCGGCCTGTACGGCCAATACGGTGAATATGCACTTCGCTGTCGTAGGCTAAGTGGTAGTTAAATACCGCATCTAATGCATCAATATCTAAACCACGAGCTGCTACGTCAGTTGCCACTAAAATGCGGGCACTTTTGTTGGCAAATTGCAGTAACATTTGATCGCGATCGCGCTGCTCTAAATCGCCGTGTAATGCTAAAACGCTAAAACCAAACTCAAGTAATGCATCTGCTACATCTTGGGTTTCACGCTTAGTATTACAAAATACCACAGCACTTTCTGGCTGTTTATCAAGTAACAACAAACGTAGCGCTTCTAAGCGACCTTGGTTGTCTTCAATACGGTAAAAGCGCTGTTCAATGGTCAAGTTGTCGTGGGTTGATTCCACTTTAACCATAACCGGCTTATACATAATGCGTTCAGCAATAGACTGAATTTGCTCAGGGAACGTCGCACTAAACAGTAACGTTTGGCGCTCATGCGGGGTTTGATCGATAATCGCGTCAATGTGCTCTTGAAAGCCCATTTCTAACATGCGATCAGCTTCGTCTAGCACCAACATATTCACTTCGCTTAAATCAAGACGGTTACGATCTAAATGATCAATAATACGTCCTGGGGTACCGACAATAATGTGGGCGCCATGTTCAAGTGAACCAATTTGTGGCCCCATTGGCACACCACCACATAAGGTGAGTACTTTTACGTTATGAATACCGCGGGCTAAGGTACGAATTTCTTTAGCAACCTGGTCGGCAAGCTCACGCGTTGGACAAAGCACCATAGTTTGAATGCGAAAACGCTTCACATCTAATTTATTTAACAAGCCTAAACCGAAAGCGGCAGTTTTGCCTGAGCCGGTTTTACCTTGGCCAATCACATCATCACCCGCTAAAATCGGCGGTAAACTTTCTGCTTGGATTTGTGTCATAGACTCATAGCCCATAGTGCTAAGATTATCTAATAACTCGGGTTTTAAGTTTAATGATGAAAATGCCTGACTGGCAACTTGCGAAGGTGATTGACTCAAAGGAATATCCTGTGCTGAAAGCAAACTGAAAATAATAAGGCCAAAGCGAATGGCTTTGGCCGGAACGGACTAATTATAGCAATAAACCCTAAAAATTACTGCATCATTGTTTAGAAACTGCTTTAAATCCTGTTTGTTAGCTGTTCAATAAAAACACCAACACGTTAGGTTATCAATCGGCTAAATGACCAAAACGGCCTTGCTGGTAATCTTCAACCGCTTGATTAATTTCAGCTTGAGTATTCATCACAAACGGCCCCATATGCACTATTTGCTCGTTAATCGGGTTACCCGCTAAAATTAAACATCCTAGCCCTGAATCACCAGCATTAAACTGTGCCAATATTTGCGGATTAAGTTTAAGCATGGTGCCTTCGCCAAACACCACATTATCACCGTCAACTTTTACATTAAGCAGTCCCTGGTATATATACACATTCACGGCACCATACTGATTTAACAAAATATTAGCGCTGCTGTTTGGCTCAATAATCATATCAGCAATGGCGCCACTGCCCGCAAGCCCTTCAATATGAGTGTTGGTGATACTGTTTGGTACATCAGCAAACTGCCAGGTTCCAGCCAATGCAATTAGCTTGGCGCCCTTACCATTAAGCAAACTGGGATTAGGGTTAACGGTTGTATCACGATAAATAGCAGGGCGCATTTTGTCTTTGGCAGGCATGTTGAGCCAAATTTGAAAGCCGTGCAGCCCTTCATTTGCATCTGCTGACGGCATTTCAGAATGAATAACCCCACTTCCTGTGCTCATCCATTGTACATCGCCAGCACGAATGGCTTTAACGTTACCCATGTGATCACGGTGCTCGAAACCGCCTTTCATTATATAGGTAAACGTTTCTATGCCACGGTGAGGATGCGGCGGAAAACCACCAATAAAATCTTGTTTATCATCTGATTTTAATTCATCCAACATTAAATAGGGATCAAAGCTTTGTTTGCCAAAATCAGCAACACGTTTAATATTTACCCCATCACCGTCCATTGCTGGGCGGGCTTGAGTTTTATTGATAATTTGCATAACCACCTCGAATACACCAAACCAGCAAGACAATTTGCCAGTGAATTGTGTCTAGCTTATCGGCTATTTAGTTGAATACAAATAGCAAAAAATGCCTTAAAACATTCGATTTATTAGAATTTATTTAGATTGGATGAACTATAAAGACAATGGGATAGGCATTCCAGTTCATGATAAGCCAAAAATTTTCGACCCATTTTTCACCACCAAACGTGACCAAGGAGGAAGCGGCTTAGGGATGAATATTGTTTATAATCTTGTGACAGGAAAGCTAGACGGAAATATTACTATTGAGAATAAGCAGGACAATGGAGTCTATTTCCTCATTACGATTCCAGAAGCACTATGACAAAACAATCACAAATGATTTTCTGCCAACGCGCCGTAAAGGTTGGCCGGTGACCTAATGCCGATCAGTTAAGAACTGAAGTGATAAAAAATATACCGATCTATTGACCGATCCTTTTAGTCTGCCAAAATCCGATAATCTTTATTATCGGATTTTTTTATGGAACTTTCAGAAGCACTTGCTCGCACTTCAATTAACCGACTCACCGAATTTTCATCTCTTGCTGATGTCCTTGAACCCGATATTATTCAATCTTGTCTAGACTCCAATGGTGTTGCCACATTAAGACGTCGAAAACTACCCATGGACGCTATGGTTTGGGCTGTTATTGGGATGTCTTTATTTCGCACTGAATCCGTTCGTCAATTGATTAACAAGCTTGATATTGTGCTGCCACAAGAGGTTGATTATGTGGCGAGAAGTGCTGTCACACAGGCCAGAAAAAAGCTTGGCAGTGATGTGGTTCGCGATATATTTCATCGCTCAGCGGCCACATGGCATCAACGTGCTGAACATCCTCATTGGTGCGGTTTGAACCTCTTTGGCGTTGATGGCGTAGTCTGGATAACGCCTGAAACGAAAGAGAATAGTGCAGCTTTTGCGCGCACAGCAAACAAATCAAGTGAGTCTGGTTACCCTCAAGTGCGCATGGTTTGTATGATGGAACTGAGTAGTCATTTACTGGTTGATAGCGTCTTTGACAGTGTGGCTGAAAATGAAATGAACTTAGCGGCTAAGCTTATCAAAAGTGTACCCGACAACAGCTTAACCTTGTTTGATAAAGGCTTTTACTCGCTAGGCTTATTACACGATTGGCAGGCTAAAGGCGTCAACACCCATTGGTTATTACCGTTAAAAAAAGGCACTCAATATGAAACAATCCGCAGTTTAGGTAAGCACGATAAGCTTGTCAGGTTAAGTACAACGCCTCAATCGAGAAAGAAACGCCCTGAATTACCATTAACAATAGAAGCCAGATTAACCACTCGTCAGATAAAAGGTAAACAGGTCAACATTCTGAGTTCAATGCTTGATGTTATGGCCTATCCAGGTGCAGAAATAGTTGATTTATATACACATCGCTGGGAGATAGAGCTGGGTTATCGAGAAATGAAACAATATATGTTAGAAAGTCGATTTACGCTGAGAAGCAATCTTCCAGAGTTAATAAATCAAGAGCTATGGGGACTATTATTAGCTTATAATTTAATACGTTATAAAATGATTTTAATGGCGAAATCGCTTAAAAATGTATTTCCAAATCAGCTGAGTTTTCGAGATGCTTCATCTCATATTATCAATCAACTCACTAATATGCCGTTATATGCACCAGGAAATGTTCCGAGGTTTATTTTAGATATAGAGAGAAATGCCAAGCAGTTTAAGCTGGAAGGAAAACGAGAAAGAAGTTATCCAAGGTGCTTAAAAGTCAGTAAAAATGGCTACCCAGTCGCAAAAATAAAAAATGCCGCTCACCTTAAGTGAACGGCATTAGGCCGGTGACCACTGTTTTTTCTGGGGTGATATTTTTGCAGCTCCGTCAAACGGCCACTTTACATAGAATGGCTAATAGAAAGCAACTTCTTACTTATCGACTCTTCCAGATCCTGATGTAAAACTAAATCAAATGATTTTGGTGCCAGTATCTCGTCAATACAGACCCAGCAATTTCGTTGCTGGCGCTTGCCCATATAGAGGGCATTATCTGCCAGCTTCACAAGTTGAGCCCATGGTATATCTAATGTCTCTTTAGGCGAGTTTGGATAAATCACCCCGCCAACAGTACAGCTAACCTTAAGCTTCAGGTTATTTTCTAATTCAAACTCGACCTGGCTGATTGTGTTGCGCACCCGTTCAGCAATGCGATGATAATCCGCGGTGTCAAACAACCTGGCCACCAAAATAAACTCCTCTCCGCCCCAGCGAATAAACATATCTGAGTCACGGATAGACTCATTGATGCGCCGAGAAAACTCTTTGAGTACATTATCTCCGATATCATGACCATAATTATCATTAACTTTTTTAAAGTGATCGATATCAAAAAGATAAATAGCAATTGGATTATATTTGTTGCCTTCCTTTGCCCGTTTAACAAAATTAATCTCTCGATCGATATTCTGTTCAAAATAATGACGATTATGCAATCCTGTTAAGCTATCGAAAAGACTCATTCGGGCGAATTGATTGGCCAGTTTCTGTTTTTGCCTTAATTGCAGTAACACTATTAACAGAACGAGCACAAATACGGTAATTATTGCCATTGACAGCTTAGATTGACTAGCGATTTTGTCCTGTACCGCAGCAGTTAGCGCTCGTTCTTTTTCGATTAATTCGCCTTTTAATCGGGATTCCTGTTGCAGGCGGCTTAACTCGGTCCGAGATGCTGATTTTGCTGAATTCTGTTTAAGTAGTGGCTGTAAACTATTTTGGTATAACGCATAAAGCTTTGTTAACCCCAGTTCGCTCAGGTCGGCATAATCAGATTCGATCATCCGTTTGAAAAGATCTTGCTGTACTTCAATAGGAGTCGTTTCACTTAGGCGGGTGCAATTATCGATATCATAAGACATTGCCAATTTAATCTGAATAACCTGCTGATAACACGTTAAATACTCTGAATCAAAATCATGACTAGCCGGTGTTGTATATGACTGCTGAAGCAGCTCTTTTGCTTTTAATGTGTTATCAAGCTCAATATAAGATAAGCTCGAAAAAACTAACACAGATTGTCTTAATTCAGCTATTTTTGGGTTAATAAGTTCAAACCAAGGTAATGCTTGCTCATAGTTTGTACGATGAAATATGTTTGCGATACCAAGATTGAAGTAAATTCTGGCTAATGTACTATCAACGTATTCTAAGCTGGCTGGATTTTTCGTCTTTAAATCTTTAAGTCGAGTAATAGACTCAAGCATTAAATCCACGCCTTTATCGATATATTCATTATCACCATGAACGATATAAAGGGTGGCTAAGTTAAGCGTTATATCATTAAGCAAATATATATTAACATGCTCAGCCAGAGGCAACGCGGCTTCATAACTGAGAAAAGCTTGTTCTATATCCCCTACACCAGATTGGATCCAACCAATAATACTTAATGATTCAGCCGCAATACTGATATTGTTATTATCAAGTGCATCTTGTTGAAGTTCCAGCAACTGTCTCAACTTGGCTTGATCGTTCTGCTTCAGCGCTAATAAACATAGTAAACGATAATCCAAATCGTGTTTTTCAGGCGAAAATGACTGACAAGTTGACACTACAGCATCATTGGCATTATTGCGCTCGTACTGGAATGCAAGCTTTCTGGTAAGACGATAAATATTAACATCATCGGTAGCATTACTTATTGCGTCGGTTAACCAAGATACTCTTTCTTTATCACCATACGTCTCAAACTCTGGTGGTAATGGAGCAAGCTCCTCTAAAGCTTGTATTGAAATGTGCTCATTCGAAAGTGCCTGTAACGGTAACAACATGACAATGCTGAGCGTAAATATTCTCGTCAAAAGTTTCAATTGCATTTAGCACCCAAAATAATAAAAGTATCCATACTAGGTTATTAATCCATTATCACTGTAACCGAATTTATAGTTGTTAACTACTTTTGAGCACATCTATATAGGTAACAAACAACTATGGAAGACCGCTGATAATCTTTAACAACTTGGTGACCCACCTCTTTTACTAAAAATTTAACGATTACCATACAAAACTCCCTTTCATTGCATAGTGCAGTAAGAACTCACAATGATAGTTAATTATTCAAGCGGCAACTTAACGTTTAATCGGTATGTTTGATGCTATATGAATGTGTTTTTTACGGTCGTTTATTGAGGGAGAATGACCCCGAAGCTAACAAAAACCAAGCCAAAACCTAACCTGAGCCCTCCATGAGTTAAATCAATTAACACGGTCGACTCAATCTCAGTCTTTCTCCTTTAATGAAGTGTGCTGAGTTTGTGAAGAGCCACTCGTCGTTGCGAATATAGCGGCCTCTTGAACTCCCCTAAAGTCTTCAGCCATATCCAGTGCACTTCCGGCACGTTTTAGCGCCAGTCGACTGTGATACTCAGCTGCATCGCGCATTTTCGAATCACCGACCGATGCTAGGGAATTAAGTGCCTTTTGCAGGCGTACTGACACCTCGACGACACCCGCTCCGTCACGGGCTATCGCCGTGAAAGCGTCATCGAACATGTCCCGCACCGAGAGCTCAGGCACATATACGCGATCGTATTTCAGCGTATCTTCATCCCTAGTGGTCACAGGCTGACTCCACATAGAAAAAAGCCGGACCAATGTTCCTACAATACTGATAGCTGTGCCGGGATCATTGATGCCTGGCGACAAGGCGCGACCAGCGATTTCCGACAGCACGACTAAACCAAATCTTGGATCGTCGTCAAAGAGACGCTCTTCTCCAATGTGGAACGAATCAGCAACGCACTTGCTGTCAATTTCGGACTGTTCACTGGACTGATGCCTGACGAACGCTAGCGCCCTGCCAGCTGCGGCAAATGTGCCAGGTAAAGCTGCTACGACCACCTGAACTTGGGCTTTCTCTGCCCACGTTTGGAGGCCGGCAATGTCAATGTGTTGCACGTAACCCACGCTCGCAGAGTATACCGCTTGCCCGTGTTCATCCTCGGCGCTACCCACAATACCGTGAAGTGATGGCGCATCTCGGCGGCGCTTTAAAGCTGCGGCGGTTGCATTTTCAACTTTGGCGATCGTCGAACCTAGACGTCCGAGACGAGCAATGCGGTCAACCCAGCGCACAAACGTGATGATGACCACCCCAAATACAAGTGCAGTGAGGACGAAAAGGATAAAAAGACCTGCTGTCTGAAAGTAATCGTTCTTAACCGACGTGAGAGCCACAATACTGAAAATGAACGCGCCAACAAAAGTCGACAGAGCATTCTGAGACGCATCGTCGGCGACAACCAAATTGAATGACCGCGGAGTTGCCGTGCTGCTTGCCGAGGCATAGGCTGACACCATGGATGTCACAGAAAAGGTGGCAATAACTAGCATACTAGAAGCCATGATAGATAGGAGCGTCTCGATAGAGTCTGCAGCAATAACAGGCACAAGTTTAGCTAACCCAGTGCCCTCAGCGAGCTTTGCGATGAAAACCGCCGCGATCGAAAGCAAACAAACTGCTAATGGCTTTACCCAAAGCCGTTCGCGAAACCTGTTAAGGATAAACCTGAGTCGATCACCCGAAAGATTAAATGCCATCTAGACCTCCTTGTGCGTTGTATAACGCCTTAATTATGCATTAGCTTTAGTTTGGTCTTTCCTCTGAGACTTTTGCTATTTATAGACTATAGCTTCAAATCGTTTGTTTCTTCTCATGAGTCACAGTGATAATAACAAGGGGCATCCAAGCTAACCATTGATTGGATTAGTCTGATCATCTTCAAATACCCTCTAGAAAAGATAAATAAAGCGTAGCTTATTGTTTATTATTCGTTCCCAAATAATAAGCCATATTATTTAAAACCGATAAATATTAGTCTTTTAGCCCAGGGCTACCGCATATAGTGTGTGTTTGTTGCTCACAATGAATATTTATAATACTGATTTACTTCCAGTCAATAATGAAGGCGATAACTTCACTTATTCTCTCCTGGCTGTGGGACATCATACTTACTAACGCCCTGATTTTCAGCTATCTCTTTCGACCAATTATGGTCAGAAGCATCAGGGGTTAATCCATCTTGGCTGGCCCCTTTCTCGGGAGAAAAAATCAGTTTAGTCAGTAAGGTAAAATGGTCTGAACCAATCGAGGGTAAACGTTGGATGGACTCTAAAGTAAAGTGTTGACTGTGAAACAGATGATCCAAAGGCCAGCGTAAAAAAGGATAGTCCGCATGGAATGTGTTGTACATGCCCCGCCCCACGCGCGGATCTAATAAGCCACTAATTTTTCTAAAAAGACGCGTTGTGGCGGACCAAGCGACGTCATTAAGATCACCCGTGACGATAACAGGTTGATCACTGTCGGCAACACTTCGGGCCACAATCACTAACTCGGCATCCCGTTCGGATGACTCTGAATTTTCAGTCGGACTAGGTGGAGCAGGATGAACAAAGTGCATGCGAATTGTATCGCCTGTGCGTAGCATCAACGAGACGTGTATCGAAGGTACATCTTCCTCGACCAAGTATAATATTTCTTTCTCATCTAAAGGCAATCTTGAAAAAACATGCATACCATAAAGGTTGTCCAAAGGGCATTTTACGCAGTAAGGCATGTCTGCTTCCAATACTTTAAGCTGATCTTCCCACCATTGATCAGACTCCAATGTGACCAGAACATCAGGCTTATGCTCCTTTGCATGCCGGATTAACGCATCAGCTTTTCGATTGGGGGTAAGTACATTGGCCGTCATAATACTGAGCTGATTTTCACGGCTGTTACCGCAGGCTTTCTTCACCTCTCGAGGCCATAAAATAGTATAGGGTAAGATCCACCACAGTTGCCAAATCAGGCATAAGGTCGCGACTATAATTAATGGCCATGTGAATGCCGATTGCATATCAAGTAACAAGAAATCGGCAAGCAACAAAATGGCTATATAAATAGCAAATTGCAACCGCGGAAAATCCATCCCTCTAACAAACCAATGAGGATGCCGAGATAGAGGTAGCAAAGTGACCAGGACTGCTAGCGCCGTAAAGAAAAAAAGTACCGACGTCATATATTTTACTCCAATTTTACTTGAGTTATTTTCTCTGTTAGCCGTTTATGAGGAACTGCTTTTCAATAAGTCGGTAAATTCACTTAATGTATTTCTATAAAATAAACGTATCAATTCTTCAGTTTCAATAGCATTTTTGTCGATAAAAATATGAAATGTATCTCGTTTAAAAAATGGTCCAAAAAAACGTCTGCGGTTAGACACATTTGCGGTGATGCACCATTTATTTTTTTCTAGACAAGAAACATGCATAGACGCATCATCTGGAATTTGAAGCATTAACACTTTCATTGCAGATTGTGTTTTTTCATTTTCCCAATGAAATTTTTTAAACAATAACAGTGCTTCATCTAAAGTAGGTTGCATCGGTACATCCTGATCTATCTCTTCATCGTAGTACCCACAAAATATTCCATCCATTGAATATATCCTTAAATCAATAACTGACTCTACAACTTGAAACGACTAACGAACCTGTAGAATTATTCGTTTTAAATTTATTTTTGATTAGGCCTGTTGATCTTTACTGGTTGAATTTTGTTCGAACTAAAAACGTTTTAATTGAGGCGATGGATTGACGCCTAGGCATCTAAGCAACTCTTTATTCACAAAGATGCATTCAACAAAGAGTAAAACGTTTTTAGCCGAACCCTTCGCTGCAAAAAAAATCTTAGAAGATCAGCAGACCCTAATGAACAAACAATATCTGAGTTCCTATTTTGATTCAATTATTTAGTGTTTTTTAAAGGGAGTGTAAGGCGGATTTGGTGAGCTTTTTGTGTTAAAAATGACTTAGCTTTTTTAGTGCATGGCGTGTTGCAGCTTTTCAATGTTGTGAACAAAACAGTCAACTGTATTTTTGTCCCTCTTGAAATTCTTGTATGGATAATAAACCTACCTAATTAAGTAAATAAACCTGCTAGCCAGTCAAAAGTTAAAACGGTTGTGAACACTTTTAACCCTATTAAAGCTATAAATAGCAGTAATAGAGCTATTTTTAATTTCATACTTTGAATATTATTCCAAAAGAGTAATTTAGCTTTAAACTCACTCTTTAGCTCGTTAATAGATTCTTTCATCAAAGTTCCTTTAATTCATGAATAGTTTAAATTTAAAACCAAAGTACGATGAAAACATAACGCCCAAATAGCGTGCAAAGTAAATGTTGGCAAAATGTGGAACCCATCTAACACAATCAACGTTTATATATCACTGATAATTTTATTTTTATACATACACTTAACTCTGCCGTCGCGCTTGTATGCTAGCCAATAAAATGAAACTTAACCCAATTAGAGGGATATTAGTTGTTACTGGATTAAATGCTCCAATTAAGAGCTGAGGTTGAAGAATAGCCACGAAAAGTAGCAAACCAGTTAACCCTGTAATGTTTAGTAATATAACAATACGGTTTTTATAAAATAGGATAAATATAAGACCAAATATGAGCTCACCAACACCTGCAGATTTAGTAATAAAATAAGATGTTTCGTCAGAAAAACCGAGGCTAGCAGTCATTGCCTTTTCAAGTGGAGCAATCTGCAATAACTTGGGAAATATTCCATGATATAACCAGCTAAACCCAATAATATATCTAGCAATTTGATCAGATGACACCAGACACTTCCTTGTATGTATAACGCTTTATTGAACGGCTCGGCCGCTCACGCCGCCAGTTTAAGTTATTGATCTACAACATCCTACATTCTCTATCTCTTTGATGTAAAGCAATTTAATAACGTGTAATCTCGGATATAAAAGCGAGATTGTGCGTTAAAAGTGTTGTTTTAAAATTTAAAAATAAATCAAACAAAGTCAATTGATTAGATTTTATCTGATTTTTTACCCCTATATTTTAGATTGATTTTTATACTAATTTGGTTGATATTTATTGCGGTAAACCCATTTTTACTGTCTATATACAAGTGTATACACAGTCCAATAGATTATAGCGAGCAGTAGAAACCCTCAACATCTCGAGCATGCCGACAAGGCTAAAATCTTTTAAATAACACCCACAAAAAAGGACTCTTATGAGCCCTTTTAAATTAATTGTATGGCTGTTACTTATTAGCTGCGTAAGCCAATTCCACGTGATATTAGGTAGTAAGCCAAGGTCCATAATGCGACACAAAACCCAACCATAATAGCGACAGATAACGGCACGCTGATATCGGCAAAACCTAAAAAGCCATAACGGAATACGTTGATCATATACACCACAGGGTTTAAACCTGACACACCTTGCCAAAATTCCGGCAGTAATGATAACGAGTAAAATACTCCGCCTAGGTAAGTTAATGGTGTTAACACAAACGTAGGAATAATGCTGATATCGTCAAAACTTTTGGCAAATACCGCATTAATTAACCCGCCGAGTGAAAATAACACTGAGGTTAAAAATACGGTTAAGATAACCAGACCAACATGATGTAAGCTGATGTTAACAAACAGCATAGCTACCACAGTCACAATAAGACCGACACATAAACCACGGGCAACACCGCCGCCAACATAGCCAGCTATCATCACATAGTGCGGCACGGGGGCCACCATAATTTCTTCTATATTGCCTTGAAACTTAGCACTATAAAATGACGAAGCGACATTGGAATATGAGTTAGTAATTACCGACATCATAATTAAACCTGGGGCGATAAATTCCATGTAGCTTACGCCGCCCATTTCACCAATACGGCTGCCGACTAAGTTACCAAAAATCAGAAAGTATAGCGTCATAGTGATAGCTGGCGGCACTAAGGTTTGTATCCAAATTCGGGTAAAGCGATTAATCTCTTTCTTTAAAATACTTCTAAAGGCGACTAAATATAGGGCATTCATTATTTTATCCCCTTGGCTTTTTCAACGAGCTCGACAAATAACTCTTCTAGGCGGTTAGCTTTATTGCGCATCGATAGGACTTCTATGTTGGCGGTGGTGAGCTGGGTAAACAGGTTATTCATACTTTGGCTTTTAGCTACGTCCACTTCTAAAGTGTGGGGGTCAATTAAACGACATGACATGTTTTCAAGCTCAGGTGCGACGCTGATGTTTTGAGTCAAATCTAATATAAAGGTTTCGACATTCAGCTTACTGAGCAACGACTTCATGCTAGTGCATTCCACTAAACGTCCGGTGTCGATAATACCAATATTACGACACAGCATTTCAGCTTCTTCAAGATAGTGGGTAGTAAGAATAATCGTCACGCCCTGGGCGTTAATCTGCTTTAAAAAGTCCCACATTGAACGGCGCAGCTCAATGTCTACTCCTGCTGTTGGTTCATCTAAAATAAGCAGTTTAGGTTCATGCATTAAGGCGCGTGCAATCATTAAGCGGCGTTTCATGCCACCCGATAATTCACGAGCCTGGGCATTACGCTTATGCCATAAATCCAGTTGTGTTAAATATTTTTCAGCCCGAACCAAAGCAATATTGCGTGTTACGCCATAATATCCTGCTTGGTTAACAACAATTTGCAGCACGGTTTCAAACTGATTAAAGTTAAATTCTTGCGGCACTAGGCCAATACA